>JBDUBO010000008.1:0-72624 GCA_040004115.1 Gammaproteobacteria bacterium
CAATCTCTGCGTCGTTTGCGCAGGGTCTGCAGATGACCAATATTCTCAAGGATGTGTGGGAGGACCGCAGCCGCGGCGCCTGCTGGCTGCCGCAGGACGTGTTCACCCGCTACGGAGTCGATCTGGCCGAGGCCGCGAGCGAACCCTTTGATCCGCGTTTCGCCGCTGCTTTTCGCGAGCTCGTCGGCGTGGCCCATGCGCACTTGCGCAATGCGCTCGACTACACGTTATTGATACCGGGCAAGGAAACCGGCATACGCCGCTTCTGCCTGTGGGCCATTGGGCTTGCTGTGCTGACCCTGCGCAAGATCGAAGATAATCCACGCTTCACGGCCGGCGCCCAGGTCAAGGTAACGCGCTCCGCAGTTGCCATGACGCGTGTGCTGACCAATGTCGCCGGACATGGCGATTGGATGCTGCGTATCCTTTTCGCACTGGCGGCGCGTGGCCTGCCGTTAGCGCATCTTTCGGACCTGCGCCGCCAGCGTCCGGCGCCGGCGAATCTCGATTCGGCTCCCGAGCCGGAGCATGCGCTGCGCCGCTCCTACGGGAACTCCGGATCGTGAGCCGCATCGCGCCGAAGCCGGGTAACTACCCGGCGCCACAATCCGATGCGCGCGGCGACATCGTTTCGCACACGCTGCGGCGGGTCACCGACACACCCTTGGACCGCGCCGTGCTGGATGCGCGCGACGCGTTGGTTGCGCGTCAGAGTGCAGAAGGCTACTGGCTGTTCGAGCTCGAGGCGGACTGCACCATCCCGGCCGAGTACATCATGATGATGCACTTTCTGGACGAGATCGATGCTGCGCTGGAAGTGAAGCTGTGCCGCTATCTGCGCGCGGCGCAGGGCGAGAGCGGCGGCTGGCCGCTGTATCACGGCGGCGAAATGAATTTGAGCTGCACCGTCAAGGCTTACTACGCGTTGAAGCTTGCCGGCGACGACATGGACGCGCCGCACATGGCGCATGCGCGCGGCGCCATTCTGCAGCGTGGCGGCGCCGCCTCTTGCAATGTGTTTACGCGCATCGCGCTGGCGCTGTTCGGCCAGTTGCCGTGGCGTGGGGTGCCCTATATTCCGGTTGAAATCATGCTGCTGCCGCGATGGTTCCCGTTCCATCTAGAGAAGGTCGCGTATTGGTCGCGCACCGTCATGGTGCCGTTGTTCATTTTGTGCACGCGTAAGCCGGTGGCCAAGAACCCGCGCAAAGTTCATATCCGCGAGCTTTTCACGACTCCGCCCGAGGAGGAGCGCGATTATTTCCGGCGCAAGGGATTCGTTGCCAAGGTCTTCCTGGCGGCCGATCACATCGGCCGCATGATCGATCCGCTGATCCCTGCGCGCATGCGCGAACGCGCGACGCGGCTGGCGGAAACCTGGATGCTCGAGCGCCTCAACGGCGAAGATGGCCTCGGCGCCATTTTCCCGGCCATGGTCAACGCCTTGGAAGCCATGGTGTTGCTGGGCTATGCCGAAGATGATCCGCGGCGGGTCACCGCGAAGCGCGCCTTGCAAAAACTCCTGGTGGTGGGTCCATCGAGCGCGTACTGCCAGCCCTGCGTCTCGCCGATCTGGGATACGGCACTCGCGAGCCTGGCAATGCAGGAGGCGGGCGATACGACTTCGTCCGCAGCATCGATTCGCGCACTCGATTGGCTGCGCAGCAAGCAGTTGCTCGACCAGCCGGGAGATTGGCGCGTGCGTCGTCCGGGGCTGCCCGGCGGCGGCTGGGCGTTCCAGTTCGCGAACGACCACTACCCGGATCTCGACGACACGGCCGTTGTGGTGTGGGCCATGCATCAGGTGCGCGATTCGGAGCGCTATGCCGAGAGTGTGCGCCGGGCGCTCGACTGGCTGGTCGGCATGCAAAGCAAGGACGGCGGGTTTGCCGCCTTCGATGCCGACAATACTCACTATCATCTCAACAAAATTCCCTTCGCTGATCACGGCGCTCTGCTCGACCCCCCTACCAGCGACGTCACTGCGCGGGTGGTGACCGTACTGGCCCGCGTCGGCCGACCGCAGGACAAAGAAGGCCTGGATCGCGCCGTTGCCTACCTGCGTGCGGAGCAGGAGGCCGATGGCTCGTGGTTCGGACGCTGGGGCACGAACTACATTTATGGGACTTGGTCCGTGCTCACCGCATTGGCCCAGGCGCACGTCGGTGCCGACGACCCGGCCGTGCGGCGCGCCGTGGACTGGCTCAAGCTCATGCAGCACTCGGACGGCGGCTGGGGCGAAAGTAACGACAGCTACGCTCAACCGCCGGGCGCGCGCGCAACCGACGTGAGCGCAAAGTTTCCCAGCACCGCCTACCAAAGTGCATGGGCTCTGTTGGGGCTGCTCGCCGCCGGCGAGGCGCGATCGGATGCTGCGCGCCGCGGCGCCGAGTTCTTGATGCGCACGCAGCAGGCGGATGGGTTGTGGCACGACCCGAGCTTCACCGCCCCCGGTTTCCCGCGCGTATTTTATCTGAGATATCACGGTTACTCCGCGTATTTCCCGCTGTGGGCGCTTGCCGCCTACCGCACTCTGTCGCGCCGCGGAATCGCACATTGAATGTGCTGGGCGTCGTAGCGGCGCTCGATTCGGAAGCGCGCACTCTGGGCAACGCGCGTCTGCGGCACGACGGCCTGTCATGCTTGGAACACGGAGAGCTGCTCGCCGTCAGCGGTATGGGCGCGGCGCGGGCCGCGATCGCCGCGCGCAGTCTCGCGGATGCGGGAGCCGCGAGGTTGCTGAGCTTCGGCATGGCTGGCGGCCTCGATCCCCGCTTGAGCGCCGGTAGCGTGGTTCTGCCCACCGAAGTCATTTCCTTGGGCGGCATTCGGTTTGCGACGTCGGCGCACTGGCGCGAGCAGCTGATTCTTGCCATCCCGGGGCCGCAGCCGCCGGCGGCCGGCGCGTTGTTCAGCAGCACAATACCGGTGGATGGCATCGCGGATAAAGCCGCGCTGTTTCACGAGACCGGCGCAGTCGCAGTCGACATGGAAAGCGTAGGCGTTGCTGAAGTCGCCGCCGCTCGCGGTCTGCCGTTCATGGCGGTGCGCGTGATCGTGGATACGGCAGCGGACGCGCTGCCGCGCGTAGTGATGGCTGCAAGCCGGGGCGGTCAGGTGAACATACGGCGGCTCATCGGCGGCCTTGCTGTGGCGCCATCGGAACTGGTTGCAATGATCCGTTTGGCGCAGCGCTACCGCGCAGCGCTGCGCTCGCTCCGCGCGGTAGGCCGCGTGGCGTTTAAGGCGCCGGACCTTGCAGATTTTCGCGTCGCATGAAGGCGCTGGTCACCGGCGCGACCGGATTCGTCGGCGCGGCTGTCGCGAGGGCCTTGAATAGCGCCGGCTGGCAGGTCCGAGTCCTGGCGCGCAGCGGCTCCAACCGCAGCAATCTAGCGGCACTTGCGGCGGACGTCGTGGAGGGCGATCTTGCGGACGTAGCTTCGCTGGAGCGGGCACTCGGGGGTTGCGAGGGATTGTTCCACGTTGCCGCGGATTATCGTCTCGGCGCGCGCGATTCGCGGCCCTTGTACCGCACCAATGTGGAGGGAACCCGCAATATCCTGAACGCCGCACGCCGTGCGGGGGTGGTGCGGACCGTGTACACCAGCAGCGTCGCTACCATCGGCATTCCGGCGGACGGCTCGCCCGGCGACGAAGGCACTGCCGTCGGCTTGAGCAACATGATCGGCCACTACAAGCGTTCCAAGTATCTTGCGGAGGAAGTGGCGCGCGAGGCCGCTCACGAAGGGTTGTCGGTGGTCATCGTGAATCCATCGACCCCGGTCGGGCCGGGCGATATCAAGCCCACGCCGACGGGACAACTGGTCCTCGATGCGGCCTCCGGCCGCATGCCTGCTTATGTGGATACCGGACTCAATATCGTGCACGTGGACGATGTGGCCGCCGGACATCTGCTGGCCTTCGAACGCGGCACTCCGGGCGAGCGCTATATTTTGGGTGGCGAGGACATGACCCTGCAGTCAATTCTGACGTTGATTTCGCGGCTCACCGGCGGCAAACCCCCGAACATCCGTCTGCCGTACGCGGCGGTGCTTCCCATTGCGTACCTCGCCGAGGGATTTGCCAGAATCACAGGGCGCAGCGGGCGCGTAACGCTCGAGGGGGTGCGCATGTCGCGCAAGCGCATGTTCTTCTCCAGTGCCAAAGCGGTTCGTGAGCTGGGTTACCGCTGGCGTCCGCCTCAGGCAGGGTTCGAGGATGCGCTGCGCTGGTTTCGCGAGCACGACCTTTTGGTTTGAGCTGGGACATGTCCCTCGCACTGCGGCTATTATCCGCTGCATGAGTGACTTTACCGCCGCGGCAGGCGATATCGCCGCAGATTTGGATTCACTGATCCTGGTAGATGAGGCCGATCAGGGGGTCGGGCATCTGAGCAAGGTGCTGTGCCACGAGGGCCGCGGCATTTTGCATCGGGCATTTTCATTACTGATATTTAATGGCAGTGGAGAATTGCTTCTGCAGCAGCGTGCGGCATCGAAAAGACTGTGGCCGCTGTACTGGTCGAACAGCTGTTGCAGCCATCCGCGCCGCGCCGAGACCATGGAGGCGGCGAGCCGGCGCCGGCTCGACGAAGAATTGGGGCTGCACTGCCCCCTGCACTTTCTCTTCAAGTTCCAATACCAGGCCCAATTCGACGAAACGAGCGCCGAGAACGAGCTTTGCTCGGTTTTCATCGGGCGCAGCACGCAGCCCGTCAACATCAATACCGATGAGATTCACGCCTGGCGCTGGGTCGACCCCAAGGCATTGCAGGCCGAAATGGCCGGCGGCGGCGGCGAATTTACGCCGTGGTTCGTGCTCGAATGGACCCGCGTTTGGCGCGACCACCGCGCCCAAGTGCTTGGATTGCAATCTGAATTGGGCCAAGAGGCCCGCTCGCGGTAAGATAGCGCATGGCTATTCCACTACTGCAAATGTACAAGGTCGCGCGCTATATCGCGGGCCGCAAGCTGCGCGGCGACAAGCGCTATCCCCTCGTGCTCATGTTGGAGCCCCTGTTCCAGTGCAATCTCGCCTGCTCCGGCTGCGGCAAAATCGACTATCCGAAGGAGATACTGCAAAAGCGCGTCAGCGTGGCAGACGCCATGCAAGCCGTTGACGAGTGCGGCGCACCCATCGTCTCCATTCCGGGCGGCGAGCCCCTGATCCACAAGGAGATGCCGCAAATCGTTGCCGGCATCGTCGCGCGCAAGAAATTCGTGTATCTCTGCACCAACGCGATTCTGCTCTCCAAGCACATCGACGAGTACCAGCCTTCCCCCTACCTAACCTTCTCGATTCACCTTGACGGCAATCGCCAGCGTCACGACGAGTCGGTGTGCCAGGAAGGTGTATTCGATAAGGCTGTGGCGGCGATCGAACTCGCCAAAGCAAAGGGCTTTCGCGTGACCATCAACTGCACCTTGTTCAACGGCGAGGATCCGGCCGACGTGGCCGATTTCTTTGATACTGCGACACGGCTCGGCGTCGAAGGAATCACGGTGTCGCCAGGGTATAGCTACCACCATGCGCCCAAACAAGACGTGTTCCTCGCGCGCAATGCCAGCAAGCAGTTGTTTCGCAGCATATTCAGCTTGAGCCGGCGCCCATCGGGCCTGTCGTGGTCGTTCAATCATTCCGCGCTGTTCCTGGATTTTCTCGCCGGCAACCAGACCTATCAGTGCACTCCGTGGAGCAACCCCACCTACAACGTATTCGGCTGGCAGCGGCCTTGCTACCTGCTCTCCGATGAAGGTTATGCACCCACGTACCGCTCGCTGCTCGATGACACGGAGTGGGATAAATACGGCGTCGGCAAGAACCCGCGCTGTGACAACTGCATGGCGCACTGCGGATTCGAGGGCACGGCGGTCAATGACGCATTCAGCCATCCGCTCAAGGCCTTGAAGGTCTGGTTGCGCGGGCCGCGCATCACAGGCTCGATGGCGCCCGACCTGCCCGTCAAATACGCCGACGGGGTTCGGCATGGTACGGTCGCGTCGATCCCGCTCAGCGAAATCAAGCGAGTGAGCAGGGAAGGCGCATGACGCGGGCTAACCCATGAGCCGGGAGCCTGAGGACTCTCGTCGCGCGTGAACGACGCTGCCGATCGCCGCATTCCTGCGCAGGATGAGAGCGCGGGTGCTGAGGCATTTGGTGCTCAGCTCGAAGGGTGGCGTACGCGAATGGAAAGCGCGCTGGCAGCGCGGCTACCGGAGTCGACTGCGGTGCCGGCCCGCTTGCACGGGGCCATGCGCTACAGTGTATTGGGAGGCGGGAAGCGCATCCGTCCTGCATTGCTGTTCGCCACCGCCCGCGCCCTGGGTCTGTCCGAAGACGAAGTCGAGGCGGCGGCCTGCGCCATCGAACTGGTCCATGTCTACTCGCTGGTGCATGACGATTTGCCGGCGATGGACGACGACGATCTCCGCCGCGGACGGCCCACTTGTCACAAGGCGTATGACGAGGCCACCGCACTCTTGGCAGGGGACGCTCTGCAGTCGCTGGCGTTTCAATTGCTCGCCACCGACCCCAAGCTGCCCGCCTCGCCCGCAATCCGTCTACGGCTCATCGACACGCTGGCGCAAGCCATCGGTACCTTCGGCATGGCGGGAGGTCAAGCCATCGATTTGGCCGTTCAGGGGATGCGGCTCGATATCGGCCAGGTGGAAGACATGCACGCCCGCAAGACTGGAGCATTGATTCGCGCCAGCGTGCTGATGGCCGCCGAATGCGTGCCATGCCTGGACACCTCCCTGTATGCGGCGCTGACGCGCTTCGCCGTTGCGGTGGGTCTGGCGTTCCAAATCCAAGACGACTTGTTGGATGTGATCGGCGATGTCTCTACATTGGGCAAGGCCACCGGAGCGGACCGCGAACGAGAGAAGCCCACGCATCCCGCCGTGATCGGCATACCGGCTTCGCAGCAGCGAGTGCGTCATCTGCACGGTCAGGCAATCAATGCGCTCGCTCCCTTCGGCGAACGTGCGGAAGCCCTGCGCTCATTGGCTCACTGGCTGCTGTCGCGGCAGTATTGAAGCCGGGCTAGCGGAGATCCTTGTGCGTGGCTTGCTTGCGGCGTGCATCCTCGCCTGGATCGGGACTCTGATCCCGAGCGGCGCGATGGCCGCCGGGTCAACCTACGAGATTCAGACGCTGAACGCTGCCGCGGAAAACCCGACGGTTGACGCGGTGGCCTCGGGCTCGCTCGACGGCAAATTTGAACCGGTTGCAGTATCCCAGGTGCGCCGGCACGGCGTCTTTTGGGTGAAACTTAACTTGGCGGGCCGCCCTTCGAGCGTCGCATCGATGTCGGGCGTATCGTCCCCCGGCGCGCCAGCAGCCGACACACCGGTGGCCGGCATACCGGTGGTGGTAATGCACGCGGTGCGGCAAATTCAAGCCGAACTCTACGCATCGCGCCGTGACACGGTGGTATCACTGCCGCAGGCCGCGCAGTTGCCGGGATTTCGCGGCATCCAGGACACGGTGTTTACGCTCGTCGATGGACTTGACATAAACCAATCTCTGTACGCCCGTGTCAGCGTGCCCGCCGCCGAGTTCGATGCCGTGACCTTTAGCAATTCGACGCTAGACCGCAGCTTGGCGCGCGGCGCGGAGCATGCGCGAATGATCGCTCTGGTGTTCGGCGCTCTGATGGCACTGGCGTTGTCGGCGCTGCTGATCTGGTTCGTGCTGGCGGATCGACTTTTCATTTTGTATGCGACCTTGTTCTTCCTGCAGGGCCTATACATCGCCTATCTTTCCGGCCAGGGGTTTGACTGGCCATGGTTGTCTTTTGCACGGCCGCTGACTTCGTTTGCCTGGAACGTGCCGGTCAGCCTGAGCGGTGCGATCGCCTGCCTGTTTACCCGCGAGATTGCGGACCTGAAGCATTTTTCGCCGCGGATCTATGCGGTTTTCGGCGGGTTCGCGTGGGCGTTCGTGGCCGTCACCCTTGCGAACCTGGCGAAACTCGTGGGGTTCGGCATGTGGGTGACGGCGTCGGGCAATCTGCTGTTCATCGCGACGTCGATATTCACCTTAGTGGTGTCGTTCCTTGCCTGGCGGCACGGCAATCGCGCGGCCGGGTGGTTCTTGATCGCGTGGGCCTTGCTGGAAGGCTTCACCGTCGCTGCTGCGGTGCGATTCCTGTTTATCGCTTCGGCAGACGCCAGCCCGCTGCTTTATTACTACGGTTTGCCATTGTCGATGGTGGCGGCGGCGGTGTTGATTGCCCTGGGAGTGGCGGATCGGCTGCGCGCGCAGCGACTAGCGCTGACCGAAGCCGAGCGACGCGCCCAGACCGATCCTCTGACCGGCGTCTTGAATCGCCGCTCACTTCTCGAGCGGCTCGAGGCCGCCTGCTCGCGGGCACGGGCGCGCGGCCTGCCCATATCGCTGTTGTTCATCGATCTCGATCATTTCAAGCAAATCAATGACTCTTTCGGTCATCAGGCCGGGGACGCATGTTTGCGTGCCATCATTGACCCCATTCACGCGGAATTGCGGCAATCCGATGTCATCGGCCGCTACGGTGGCGAAGAATTCGTGGTGATTTTGAGCAGCGCCGACGCGGCGGCCGCGACTCCCATCGCGCAGCGCATCCTCGAACGCGTTGCTGGCGTGCGTGTCGACGGATTCGGCAATCCGATTCGCTTGACGTGCAGCATCGGCATTGCGGCCAGCGACACGCTCGGCGTTTGGGGCGAAAACCTGATCGCGCAAGCGGACGCCGCGGTCTATGTCGCCAAGCGGCGCGGACGCAATCAGGTGCAGTTGGCCGTACCTTTGCCTGCCTGAATAAAAATCTTGCACTGCACACATTCAACACCTAATATATGTCACTTCTCCACTTGTCAACGCTGCAGGAATAGGGCTAACTACCCCATGCGGAATTAGGGATTACTACTAACACTCGGCGAGGGCAGCCACTGCCCATCGGCCAACAAGAAGCGCGGGAGGATCTGCAGGGTGCACCGCAGTGCCATCAGTCATTCACGTCTCATGCGCGAATCCACCGACCGGATCGAGCACGCGCTCCACGGCGGCGACGATAAAGAGAAACTGGTTGCACACCGCTTGTCCGAGAACGCTACGAGCTGGCAGCTCTGGGAAAACGAGCACTCGGGCCTGATGCGGCGTGTTGCCGACTACGGCGTGTTGCGAGTCCAGGCGGCCGCACTCAGACGTACCAGTCTGCGTCTGATTCACGGCAAGGCGCTGTTCGAATACCTGCGTCGCAACGAAGTCCGCGGCGCAAAGCGTGCCCAGATACTCAGCCACTTTTACCCGACGCGCGGCTACCAATCCGCGGTCATCGCCGAGCACGGCGGCTACGTTCGCAAAGCCGGAAGTTTCATGTGCGCGAACCACGTCGGCAGCGGTTTGGCGCGCGATCCAGCCTTTCTGGATCCGATGGAGCATTACGAGACGCTGTACGCCGAATACTTCAATCTGTATTGCAGCACGCTTTTCCCCTCGGAAACCGGCGTCGACTCCGCCTCCGAAAAGTCGTTGCTGCCGCTGCTCAAGCATCACCTGAACGAATGGCGCTGGATAATCCTCAATCCTCGCCATGCCAGATCGCGCGTCAATCACGAGCGCGAGCTGCGCCTGGCGACCGGGGAGACGCAGCGGTTGCCGCAGCTCAAGATCCGCGTCGCAGACGGCGGCTAGCGACCCGCCGGCAAAAACCGGCGATTTACCATTCTCCGGCGGCATTTCTTGCTATCGTTCGCCAAATAAATAGTGCAACAAGGTTGCATCCACCCTTGCCGTCGCTGCGAATTATCCCACAAGGCCATCAATGAGTCCGTCCGTGCTGCAACGCATTGCCAGCGGCGATACCGCCGCAGTGCGTGAGTGCGTCGAACAATACGGTGCTCTCGTATGGAGTTTGGCGCGGCGCCTATCGCGCACGACGTCGGATGCCGAGGACGCGACGCAGGAAATCTTTCTGGACATCTGGCGCAGTGCTGCTCGTTTCGATCCATCGCAGGGCTCCGACAAGGTGTTCATCGCGATGATCGCGCGGCGGCGTCTGATCGATCGCTTGCGCAAGACCAGCGCCGAACCGCCCATGGATTCGGTCGAGGCATTGGAATCGGTGGCTTGGGCGGATCCCGGCACCACGTCGGAATTTTGCATGGAGGCGGAACAGGCCACGCGGGCATTGGCGGAGCTGCGTCCCGAGCAGCGGCAGGTGCTGGAACTCGGCCTGATACACGGCCTCACTCAATCCGAGATCGCGTCGCGGCTCAGCATGCCGCTGGGCACCGTCAAGTCGTTTATGCGTCGAGGTCTGATCAGGGTGCGCGAATTCATGAACATAGATGCCGAACGCATCTTGAGCGAGGGCTGATGGCCGAGCCGGGTCCACAAGGTCAGCTCGATGAAGCCATGATGGACTTGCTGGTCAAGCAAGTCGCCGAGGGGCTGTCGCCGGCTGAGCAGCGTGCGCTCGACGTCCTGGACAGCGCGGTTGCGAGTGCGAATTTGCGCGAACTTGAGCGGGCGGCTGCCGCGGTTTCACTGGCCGGCAGCTCCGCGGCGCCGCCGCTGCCTGCCGGTTTGGCGCAACGGATCGAGCGCCAGGCGCAGGAGCACTTTCTTGCGGTCGCGCATGTGCCCGTCGCGCCGGGCGGCGCCCCGCGCCCCGCGCACCGCGCCGTACCCAGGTCCGGCATCTATGGATGGTTCGCCGCGGCTGCTTGCCTGGTGCTGGCGCTGTTCGCTTGGAATCGTTCGCCGCTGCCGGCAGGGAAGCCTTCGACTCCTACGGCCGAGCGTGCGGCGCTGCTGGCAAAATCCGATTCCCTCAAGATTGCTTTCGGTGCGACCAAGGACCCAGCCGCTGCGGGTGTCAGCGGCGATGTGGTGTGGGATCCGGCCACGCAGCGCGGCTTCCTGCACTTCGTCGGCCTTGCTGCGAACGACCCGGCCCTGCGCCAGTACCAGTTATGGATTTTCGACGGCGGCCGCGACCAACGATACCCGGTGGACGGCGGCGTCTTCGACATTCCGGCGAATGCGACGGAAGTGGTGATTCCCATCCATGCGGCCTTGCCGGTGCTGTCGGCAAAGGCATTCGCCGTCACCGTAGAGAAGCCGGGCGGCGTCGTCGTCTCCGGGCGCGAGCATGTGGTGGTGCTCGGCGCCGCTAGCTAAGCGCAGCCTTGCGGTCCTTCAGGGACGGCGGCGTCCAGAGATAGATCCATGTCTCGGTCAACGGCCTGCCGTCGACGCGCAAGTACATACGCAGATCGATGGGGTCGATACTGTCCTCCGGCGGTCTGATGTCGAACAGCGCTCGGTAGCCGTTAAACTCCTCGACGTAGTGCGCGGTGACATGCTCTGTCTGACCGTGGGATGCGGTGATCACCGCTTCCACGGCGGCATCCTTGGCAAGAGCGCCCAACTCGCCGCCGGCGAAATCGACCGCAAAATGCCAGGAATAGTACTGGCGTTTGAGCCCCACCGTGCCGCCGATGCCGGTGCGCGTCGCGATGGTCTGCCCTAGCGCAGATGCATACGGCATGTGTGTGCCCCAATACAGGCGGTAGCCGAACAGAAGTTCCTGCCCGGGCTTGGGCTTTTCGAGCGGATTCCAGAACGCGACGATGTTGTCGAAGGTTTCATCCACCGTCGGAATCTCCACCAACTGCACCGAGCCCTTACCCCAGCCGCCGGCCGGGCCGGGCTTGGGCTCCACCCACAGGCTCGGCCGGCGGTCGTAGTACACACCGTCGTCCTGATAATGATCAAAATTGCGGTCCCGCTGCAGCAGGCCGAATCCACGCGGGTTGTCGTCCACATACGAGCTGAAATGTAATTGTGCGGGGTTGATCAGGGGGCGCCAGATCCACTCGCCTGCGCCGGTCCACATCGACAGGCCGTCGGAGTCGTGGATCTCGGGCCGCCAATCATTCGCGCCGCGCCGATCATTCTCGCCGTAGAAGAACATGCTGGTGAGCGGCGCCACTCCCAATCTTTCGATGGGCTTGCGCGGATACAGCGCGCTGTCGATGTCCATGATCTGCGTGCCGCCGGGCGCGATCTGAAAGCGCAATGCACCGGCGATGCTCGGCGAATCCATGAGTGCGTACAGGGTCAGCGTTCCGGAGTCCTTCGCCGGCCGCTCGAACCAAAACGATGTAAAGCGCGGGAATTCCTCGGGGCGCGGAAACGCCGTGTCGACGGCCAGCGCGCGCGCCGACAATCCATACTGCCGGGTATCGCTGCCTACCGCGCGAAAATAACTGGCACCCAAGAACGCCGCCACATCCGCTTTCCAGTTAGTCACGAATTGCACGCGAAAGCCGGCGAACCCCGCGCGATCACGCATCAACTTCGGATCGATGCCGGCCTTATCGAATTCAAACATTGACGGGTCGTAGACGATCTCACGCGCCTGGCCGTCGACGACTTCAAACAGGTGCACGGGTTCGGTGAAACTTCGTCCGACAGGAAAGAACTGCAGGCGGAACGCCAGGCCCAAGTTGCCCCACAGGGCATGATCGGTGCGAAAGCGCAGCGACTGATATTGGTCGTAGCTGAGCTTTGCCATGGCCGCCGGCAATGCATCCTGCGAGGCTTGGTAGGCAGCGCCCGCGAGTCTGCGGGCCTGGCCCTTGAGCCACGCATAGTCGAAGGGCTGGTTCGGAGCGGCTGCGGATTGAGCCCATCGACCGGCCGACAGCATCACGGCCGATTTGAGTATTGCGCGTCGTCGAACCAACATAGGTTAAGCGTCCTTTAAATCAGGAAGGAGGGTTGTGTTGCATCCGGCAGAAGCGCGAGGTGATTGAGCAGCCGCGCGTCGCCGGCGACTTCAACGCGTTCGATGGGCGTCAGCCACCGTAGTGCCTCATCGAGCGTCCCGGCATCCTTGAGCTTCTGTTCCGCCGTGAAGGCATGCGGATCGGGCTGCCCGCGCGGATCAGCGGGCCGCGCCAAATTGCCTTGGATGTGCATCAGCCGCGACTCGCGATGGCGGGCCAGGTGACGCAAGCCGTCGTCCGGCAATTCATCCGCCTGGCTCACCAGTTCCTGGCGGCGCGCCACGAGCGCCGGCGTTTCGGCTTCGTCCGGCGTGCGCAGCAACGCCACCCGCGACAGGAATTTGCCGAGACTGACGCTGCCGCTGGCCCGCGACAGCGGCACCGCGAGAAACAGACCGAGCAGCGCCGGTGACAGCCACGCCAGCAGCGGCGCCGACAGAAACCAGACGATTACCGCGGTCACGCAGCTCAACAGCATGTGCCGCTTGTGATAGTGCCAGGCATCGGACCAGCTGGTGCCGACGCTGTCGCGGCGCTGCGGTTTCCAGCCGGAATCGCGGCCCATGAATACTTCGAAGACGTGGCGGCATTGGATCAACATCAGCACCGGCGCGTACAGAGCGGAAAGAATGACTTCCAATAGGAAACTCGCGCCGACACCGATCACGCCGCCGCTGCCGCGGCGGATGCGTCGCGACAGCAAAGCGCGAAACAGACCCAGCATTTTCGGAATCAACAGCACCACCATGCTGAACCAGAACAATGCCATCATCAGTTCGACATCGAAGCGCGGCCACGTCGGGAAGAGTTGAAAGTCGTGATTGAAATACTCGGGTCGAATCAAGTGCGATTGTATCGCTAGCGCAAAACCGATGCCGAGCATCACCAGCCAAAGCGGCGAGGACAGATAGCTCATGATGCCGACGCCCAAGTGCAGGCGGCTGGCAAAGCTCAAGCCCGCGGTGCCTATGATTTTCATGTGCTGCAAATTACCCTGCGCCCAGCGCCGGTCACGGACGGCGACGTCGATGAGCGACGGCGGGGATTCCTCCCAGGATCCGCCGCAGTCGGTGGCCATGCGCACTTTCCAGCCGCGCCGGCGCATCAGCGCTGCCTCAACGAAATCATGCGACAGAATGAAGCCGCCGAACGGTTTGCGGCCGTCGAGTTTGGGCAGACCGCAGTTTTCGGCGAAAGCCTGCATGCGAATAATGGCGTTGTGACCCCAATAGTTGGCGCTGTCGCCCGACCACGCGGACAGCCCGCGCGTGATGACAGGCCCGTATACGCAGGCTGCGAATTGCTGCAGCCGGCCGAAAAACGTCTTCGCGCCAATGAGCTGCGGAGCGGTCTGCAAAATCCCCAGGTCCGGGTCGGTCTGCATCGATTGCACCAGCCGGTGCAACGTCGGCGCATCGACCAGGCTGTCGGCGTCGAGCACAATCATGTGATCGTAGCGCGCGCCCCAGCGCGTCACGAAGTCCTCAATATTGCCTGACTTGCGCGCGATGTTCTGCCAGCGCCGCCGGTACCAGACGGGCATGATGTTGAGCAGCGCGCCGCGCAGCCGCTCGACACGCAGGGATTCGCGAATCCAGGCATCGGCGTCGGTCGAGTCCGAGAGAATCACAATCTCGAAGGCTCGGTGCGCGTCGATGTGCGCCAGCGCTTCTGCCATGGCCTGCAAACCGGCCGTGGTGCGCAGCGGATCTTCATTGTAAATTGGCATCACCAGAGCCGTGAGCGTCGCGCGCCCTGTATCAGGCTGGTGCGGATCGCGCCGCTTCGAGGCGCCCGCAAGCACCGAGCCCGCCGCGAACGCGATCCAGCCCAAGGACACGGCGAAGAAGAAAATCATCATACCCTGCAGCACCGTCATGCTCGCGAAGCGGACCACCTGCAGCATCTGATACACGCCGTAGGTGGTAACACCGACGGTCACGGCGACCAGGATGAAACGGGCGTACAAGACCGCGGCGCCGGACGCGTGCCGCGCGCGGCGCGATGGCTTGTAGCGCAAATCTTGCGGCGGCATCTCGAGCGGCGCCGGCGGCGGCATCCCGCGGGCGGCGGCCGGCGTCTGCGATGCGGAGGGCTCTAGCCGGGTGTCCATCGGTACAACCAGGTTTCCGTGACAGGACGGTCGCCGCGCATGATCCGCAGGCGCATTTCGATCAAGTCGGCGTCACGCGGATCTATCTCGAAACTCGCGCGCAGACCATGCATCGCGCTATTCGACATGAGCGTGGCGTTCGAGATTCTGCCGGCCGAGGCGCTCAAGTCGAGGCGCAACCCGTCGACCTTTTCACCGGCGCCTACGAAGTCCAGCAGAAAGACGCGCCGTTTACCGTCGAGGCTGGCGCCGGAACGGCTGGCGACGGTTCTCCCCAGGGATTTGAGCGACGCGGGCTCCGCACTCCAGATGACGCGGTACGCGAAGTGCGCCGCCCGTCCTGTCGGCAACGGTTGCGCGGGGCGCCAGAAAGTCACGATGTTGTCATTGCTCTCGCGCCCTGAAGGAATCTCCACCAGTTCGACGGATCCGGCGCCCCAGTCGCTCTTGGGCTCGATCCAGGCGCTTGGCCGCCGCTCATACTGTGCATCGAAGTCTTGAAAATCGATTTGCTGCCGGGAGCGCTGCACCAGGCCGAAGCCCTGCGGCTGCTGCGTGGTGAACGTCGACACCTGGAGCTTGCGCGGATTCGCCAGCGGCCGAAATATCTGCTCGCCGGATGCCGCCGCGATCTGCAGGCCGTCGGAATCGTGCACTTCCGGCCGATAATCGTCCAGGCGTCCGCGATTCGTCTCGTCGAACAGAAACATCGAGGTGAGGGGTGCGATGCCGGTGACGCGCATCTCCGCGCGCGGAAACAGCGTGAGGTCCACGTCGGTGATGGTCTCTACGCCCGGCTGTACGGTGAAGCGGTACGCGCCGGTCGTCGATTCGCTCTCCAGCAGCGCGTAGATGACGAGGGAACTCGCGCGCGCCGCGGGCTTTTCAATCCAAAAATGCGTAAACACCGGGAATTCCTCGCCTGACGGTTCCGCTGTGTTGATGGCGAGACCGCGCGCCGACAGTCCGTACAGCAGATTCTTGGCGACGGCGCGGTAGTAACTGGCACCCTGGAATACCAGGAACTCGTCCCAAATCTTGTTCGAATTGATGCGGCTGCGGACGCGGAAACCCGACAGCGGCAGCGATACCTTGCCGAGCTGTGCGGGCAGCGTGGATTCCATTTGAAACATCGCTGGTGTGGCTACCACATCACGCGCCGCGCCTTTCTCGATCGTGGAGATGGTGACCGCGGTTTGTAAATTGTACCCGGCTCGAAGCAGTTCGAGGCGAAACGGCAGCTCATCGGCGCGCCAAATACCGGCGTCCGGGTTGAATCGGATGCTGCGATATTGCTCGGGACTCAGTTTGTCGAGCCCGGCGGGCAGCCGGTCGTGCTGTGGCGCATAGGCACCGGCGGCGCGGCGCTTGGCATCCGCCAGCAGGGTTTCGTATGTAAAAGGGTAGTCGCCCACGGGCTTGCCGGGGGCAGCCGCCGGCGCGGCGCGCGCAGCGACGGTCACCAGGAGCAGTGCCAGCAACGGCAATTTATCGGCAAATGACACCGGCAAAGCAATCCCCAAAATCCGCCCAACGACTTCAGCCCGTGATTTTACCGGATCGGCCTCTGATATAGTGGGTTGCGATGTCGGCCCTCGATCATACCGGCCAGGAACCGCAAAGCGCCCGCGCGGTGCTCATGGTGCGGCCGGCCAATTTTGGATTCAATCCGCAAACCGCCGCCAGCAACGCCTTCCAACGATTGCCCGGCTCACTCGGCGCCGGCGGAACAGAGGGGCTGGTGCAAGGCGAGTTCGACGCCTTGGCGGAGTCGCTGCAACGCGCCGGCGTCGAAGTAACGATTGCCCTCGACACTTTACTGCCGGTAAAGCCCGACGCGATTTTCCCCAACAATTGGGTGAGCTTTCATCACGACGGCACCGTGGCGCTGTACCCGATGTTGGCGCCCAACCGGCGTTTGGAGCGCCGCGAGGATATTCTCGAACAGGTGGTCCGCGACGGCCGGCTGCATGTTTCGCGTACGGTCGATCTCACGCATCGCGAGGAGCAGGGAAAATTTCTCGAGGGAACGGGCAGCCTGGTCTTGGACCGCGCGCATCGAGTGGCCTACGCCAGCCTGTCGCCGCGTACCGACCTCGATGTGCTCGGGGAATTCGCACAGCTTCTCGATTACGAGCTCGTGACCTTTGAAAGCCGCGATGCCGCCGCGCAGCTCGTCTACCACACCAATGTAGTGATGGCGATCGGCACGCGCTTTGCCGTGATCTGCGGCGAGGCCATCTATCAATCGCAGCACCGCGACGCCGTGTTCAATAAACTCAGGGACGCGGGCCACGACATACTCGACATTTCCCTGCGGCAGATGCAGGAATTCGCGGCGAACATGCTGGAATTGGCGCCGCCGGGGCGCCGCATCGTCGTGCTGTCGACCACCGCGTGGCGCAGCCTCGGCCCGGCGCAGCGGCGCCTCCTCGAAGCGCACGCGGAGGTGATTCCGGCCGCAATCCCTACGATCGAGCAAATCGGCGGCGGCGGCGTGCGCTGCATGCTGGCGGAATTGCACCTGCCGAAACGTGAGTAGGGCGAGCCTGCGCCGCTGATGCCATAATCACGAGATGCTGGAACTCGGTGTCAAGATACTGATCTCCTATCTACTCGGCGCGCTGCTGGGCAGCTTGATCGTCGGCTGGGTGCGCGGGGTCGACATCCGCCGCATGGGCAGCGGCAATGCTGGCGCGACGAATGCCCTGCGCACCCAGGGCAAGCTGTTCGGCGTCCTGGTGCTCGTCATCGATATAGCCAAAGGCCTGCTCGTCGTGTGGTGGCTGCCCGGCGCGGTGCTGCCGCAGATCGGCATCGATCCACAGCTGCCGCGTGAATGGTTGACTCTAGCCTGCGGCTTTGCCGTGATCGTGGGGCATGTGTATCCGGTTTGGTTCGGCTTTCGCGGCGGCAAGGGCGCGGCGACAGTGGTCGGAGTGGTTGCGGCGCTCGATCTGCGCTTGCTCATGCCGTTGCTGCTCAGCTGGTTCCTCGTGCTCGTCCTGACGGGCTATGTAGGACTCGCGAGCATGCTGTCGGGCATCGCGCTCGTCGTCACCGTTTACGTACTGGCGCCGGGCGATATTCCCCTGCTGTGTTTCTGCGCGGCAGTCGCGCTATTTGTCCTCTACACCCATCGCAGCAATATTGCCCGCATGCGCGCGGGCCAAGAGAATCGAGTGCGGCGACTATGGCTGTTTCGATCGCGAGCCGCCTAGACCCTCCGGGGCTGCCAGCCCCCCCGAGGCTGCTCGTGCTGCTAGCCGATGGCCAGCTGCACTCGGGCGAATGGCTGGCGAAGCAACTCGATGTGAGCCGCACGGCCGTGTGGAAGGGCGTGCAACGCCTACGCGCCTTGGGGTTGCCGGTGCTGGCGTTGGCGCGGTGCGGCTACCGCCTGGCGAATCCGGTGGAATTGTTGGATGCCGGGCGCGTCCGCGCCGCAATCGATCCGCGGCGCCTGCAGCAACTGCGCGACCTGGAATTGCTGTTCGAGGTGGACTCCACCAACACGCGGCTCTTGGGCAGTGCACCGCCGCCGGCGGGCCGCGCGGATGCATGCTCGAGCGAGTTGCAGCATGCCGGCCGAGGACGGCGCGGGCGGCCTTGGATCGCGCCATTCGGCGCCGGCGTGGCGCTGTCGGTGGCCTGGACGTTCCGCGATGGGGCAAGTAGTTTGGCGGCGTTGAGTTTGGCGGTAGGTGTGGCCGTGGCACGGGCTCTGGCGCGCGCCGGCGCCGTGGGCATGTCGCTCAAGTGGCCCAACGACATCTGGTTTGAGGACCGCAAGGTAGGCGGAGTACTGATCGAGTTGCGAGCCGAGGCCGGTGGGTCCGCGCACGTGGTGATCGGAGTGGGCATCAACGTGGCCTTGACGGCAGAGGCACGCCGCGACATCGAAGTATCGGGAGTTGCCGTCGCCGCGGTTGCCGACGCCTGTGGCACGGCGCCGTCGCGCAATTTGGTCGTGGGCGCCATCTTGGACGAGCTTTTGAGTATGCTGGTGGGGTTCGAGCGCGAAGGCTTCGCCGCGTTCCGGGACGCTTGGATGGCGCTCGATGCCATTCGCGGCCGGACGGTGCAGGTTTTGCTTGCGGACCAGCACCTTTACGGCACGGCCCGCGGTGTTGACCGGGAGGGCGCGCTGCTGCTCGAAACCGGCAACGGGGTGCAACGATTCGTGTCCGGCGAGGCTAGTTTGCGCTTGCTTGAAGGTGACAATTGACGCTGTTAAAGAGCATTGTCGTGTGCTTGGTGCTGGCCAACGTGGGCTATTTTCTGTGGGCGCGCGGTATCGCCAAAACCGCGGAGGCACCGCCGCCAGTTGCGCCTGCGGCGAGCCTTAAGCTGGCTTCCGAATCTGCGGTTTCCGCGCACGCACCGAGCACCGAGGCCGCAACCCCCACGCTGCTGGATGCGGCGCCTGCAGGTGATCTTCTCACCAACGTGAAGCGTTGCATCAGCGTCGGCCCGTTCGGCGACGTGTCGGAAGCGGCCCATGCCGCGACCACATTGCGCGGCGGCGGCTACGACCCCCGGCAGCGGGTCGCCGACGGCGATGTCTGGGAGGGAGTTTGGGTTTATTTGCCGCTGCCTGTATCGAGAACTGCCGCGGAACAAATGCTGGCAAGACTCAAGGCCGGGGGCATCGATGACGCATTGGAAATGCCCGGCCCGAGCGAGGGCTCCGTCGTCTCTCTCGGGCTATACAGCGAAACCAAACGCGCCCAGGCCCGGGTAGCTCAGGCGCAGGCGCTGGGATTCAATCCGGCAATCGCCGACCGCAAGCGCACCGGCAATGTGTACTGGATCGACATCGATTTGAAACCCTCGGACACCATGTTGAATCCCGCGGATTTGCAGGGGGAAGCGGGGCGAATAGTGCGCCTTGAAGTCAAGGGCTGTCCCCCGGTTGCCGGGGCAGGTCCATGAACGCGCGCGATGCGGCTCTCAAGGTCACGGGTGCGATCGGCGCCGTGATCGGCTACGGCTGCCTGCTCGGTTTTCTATACCTGGTGGGCGGGCAGGTTTACCGATGGTTTCGCGACGGCGAGTGGAATCACCTCGGCATGGATGACGGATTGCGGATTGGGCTGCACCATTGCTGCGTCACGGACGGCGGTGGCCGGCTCGCCGAGCTCATGCATTGGCTCGACGCACCCGTGGATTGGCTCGGCCTGCACAAGGTGTTCGAAGTAGTCCCCGCCTCGCTTGCTTTGTTTGCTGTCAGCATCGCCGGGAATTGCCTGTTCATCTATTGCAGGGATTGCCTCGACAGGCGCTAACCCGCGCTTTCTTACCTACCGTTGCCGGTACGCGGCCACGAGGGATGCTGATGGTGCTGCGCCTCAAGACGCTGTTGAAGAGTGTGATACTGCCGCCGGCCGGTCCCCTATTGTTGGCCATCGCCGGCCTAGTTCTCCTCAAGCGCCGGCCACGAGTGGCCCGTGCCTGCCTGATACTGGGACTTGGCTCGCTGTGGCTGCTGGCGACGCCCGTGGTGTCCGACGCGCTGTCGAGCATGGCGGAGCACTATCCGTCGGTGGACCTACAGGCGGCGGCAGGTGCCCAGGCAATCGTGATTCTCGGCGGCGGCGGGCAGCGCAGTTTCGCGCCCGAATACGGCGGCCCGGCGGCCGAGCCGCTGCTGCTCGAGCGCCTGAGCTACGGCGCCTATCTGGCCCGCAAAACCGGTTTGCCCATTCTGCTGACGGGCATGGGCATCGAGGCCGTTGCGATGCGTGATACCTTGCAGCGCAATTTCGGTATCGAGCCGCGCTGGATCGACGCCAAAGCCTATGACACCTTTGAAAATGCGCGCAACTCGGTACAGCTGCTCAAGGCCGACGGCGTGCAGCGCATCGTGCTGGTCACGCGCGCCAGCCACATGCGCCGCTCCGTAGCCGAGTTCCGCGCCGCGGGGGTAGAGGTCGCACCGGCGCCCGTGGGCATGCTGGCGGCGCGCGACCTCGGCGTCATGCGCTATTTGCCGAATGCCGCCGCGCTGCTGCGCGCCTGCGCGGCGGTCAATGAATTGCTGGGCGAACCGGTGCGGGCGTTTCTCGCCGCCGCGGATCTGCGACGACACTGAAGTGAGCGGCGCGAATGTGTCTGCGAGGCCTAACGGGAGGTATTGGCGGAATATAAATACACGAGAACCGGGTAAGTCTTAGGATAGGCTTAGGTTCAAGCACCCCAAACCTCGAGGAGATGCAGCGTGATTAAGCTCCGGATATTGGTGGCAGTTTCCGCAATGATCCTGGCCGGTGCTGCTGTCGGCCATGCCAAATTGCGCGGGACTATGCCGGCTGCGGACGCCAAGCTTGCGGCTGCGCCGAAAACCCTGACTCTGACTTTCAACGAGGCAGCACTGCTGGCCGTCTTATCTGTGTCGGTCGGCGGCAGGGAGATTCCTGTGACGGTCGATCGCAACGCGCCGGCCGCGGCCCAAGTCACGGTGACGTTGCCGGTACTCACACCCGGAAAGTACCTTGTGCAGTGGAGCGCCCTGTCGCCCAAAGACGGCCATGTGACGAAGGGCGCTTTCTCGTTCACGATCGTGGGTGCAGGTGGTCGTTAGCGTCTGGGATGCATTGGCAATCGCGGCCAAGACCATGACCTATGCGGCCACCCTTGGCGCCGCCGGCGCGGTATGGTTCCTGCGCTATTGCAACGCGAGACTGTCGAGCGCGCATCGACGTCGGATTCGTCACATCGTGCTTGGGCTGGCCGCGCTGTCCGTGTGCGGCGGCGCTGCTCAGCTGCTGACCAGCGCGGGCTCCATGAGCGGCACGGCAGCGGGGATGTTGGATGAATCGCTATTGCACTTAGCATGGCAGGCGGGCGCCGGGCGCGACAATGCGATTCGCGCGGTCGGGTTGCTCCTCGCCGTGGTCGGTGCGCTATCGGATCGGCCCGCATGGCCCGCATTAACAGGCGCCGCCCTGGCCGCGACCTCCTTTGCGTGGACCGGGCATGCACGCCTGCTTGACGCCGGCGTGGCGCCCTTTCTGCTCGGCGTGCACCTTCTGGGAGCTGCTTTCTGGCTGGGCGCATTGGCGCCCTTGCTCATCGTCGCCGGCAACGGCAAGGGCGACGTGCGGCGTATCGCGCCCGTCACGGCGCGTTTCGGTGCCCTGGCACTGTACGTCGTGGCCTTGATGACGGCGGCGGCGCTGTATCTGTTGTCGATGATGCTGGGAGGCGCCGCGCAGCTGTGGAGCAGCGGCTATGGCCGTATCGTGATGCTCAAGCTGGGGTTTGTTGCCGTTCTTTTGTGCCTGGCAGCTTTCAATAAATTGCAATTGACGCCGCGATTGCTGGCCGGCGATGCTGCGGCGGTGAGGCGCTTGCGCATCTCCCTGCGGTTGGAATTGACGTTAGGGACACTGATTTTGGGTGCAACGGCGGCATTGACCACCATTGCAGCACCGCCGGTGCTGGACTAGGAAGCCAAAGCGCGGCCCCCGGTAATCGCATCACGCGCGGCGCCCGCAACGATTACACTTGCCGCTCACTTATGGTCTCCTCAAGGGGAAAGACATGCGAATTCTACAAGTCGTCGGCGCCATTCTGATTGCAGCGGGACTTTTCGTTCTCGTCAGGGGAGCGTCCTACCCGAGCGAAAAGAGCGTGTTCAAGATCGGCGACGTGGAGGCGAAGGTGACGCAGCAGCACTCGGTTCCGCCCTGGGCGGGCGCAGCCGCGCTGGCGGCCGGCGTGGTTCTCATCGTCGTCGGCTCCCGCAAGAGCTAGCCGCATGCGCCTCAGGGTATGTGCGATAACGAACATACCGAGAGATATTTTCCGCGTAATCTGACGGGTAGCGGAGGCGAGGCCGTTCGCCCATGAGTGGTTCCTGCTCCGAGCGAAAACACCCTCGGATATCAGTGCTCAATATATCAACCGACGCCCGAAGAAATACTCTGCTTGCTGCGCTGCCCCAACAGGAATGGCGGCGCTGGGAGGCGCAGCTTGAATCCGTGTTCATGCCCTTGGGCCAAGTGCTTTACGAGTCGGGTGCCACGCTGAGCCATGTGTATTTTCCGACGGATGCCATCGTCTCCTTGCTCTATGTGATGGAGAACGGCGCCTCTGCCGAAATTGCCGTCGTGGGCTACGAAGGCCTGGTCGGTATATCGCTATTCATGGGCGGCGAGTCCACCCCGAGCCGCGCTGTCGTGCAGAGCGCAGGCAAGGGATTTCGATTGCGAGCGCAATTGGTGAAGGATGAGTTCAATCGATCGGGACCGGTGCTGCACTTGTTGTTGCGCTATACGCAGGCGCTGATCACTCAAATGGCGCAAACCGCCGTGTGCAATCGCCACCACTCTCTCGACCAGCAGTTGTGCCGCTGGTTGCTGCTGAGCCTGGATCGGCTGCAACACAATGAACTGGTGATGACTCAAGAACTGATTGCCAACATGCTCGGTGTGCGCCGCGAAGGGGTGACCGAGTCCGCTCTCAAACTGGCCCAGGATGGCCTGATACGCTATGCGCGCGGCCGCATTTCCGTGCTCGACCGGCCGGGACTGGAACGCAGAACCTGCGAGTGCTATGCGGTGGTCAAAAGGGAATATGACCGGCTCCTGCCCGGCAGGCCGGCCACGTAGCCCGGTTGCCGATGCCCTGAACCGATTATGTGCGCTGCCAGACGGTGGCGCGCGGCGATGTGATGGACACTCCGTGACAGAAGCAAGCCAGCCTACAGCGGCTGGCGCTTGATTACGGAGGGAACATGGCAGCTGCCGAGAATTACCTTATCGAGTTGCTGCCGCGCGAGGATCGCAGGCGCTTGCTGCTGATATGCGAGCCGGTCCATATGCAGCTATCGGAGGTGCTGTGTGAGAGCGGCGAGCGCACGCGGTATGTCTATTTTCCGGTGGAATCCACCGTCTCGCTGATCACCCCGATCGACGGCAAACCCGTGCTGGAAGTAGGCATGGTCGGCCGCGAGGGAATGGTGGGGGCGCAACTGGTGCTTGGGGTGGCGACGGCGCCGCTGCATGCTCTGGTGCAAGGATCGGGAAGCGCTTGGCGTATCGCCGCCGCGCCCTTTCGCCGCGAGCTGGCGCGCAGCAGCGCCCTGCAAAGATGTCTTGATCGCTATGTCTACGTGCTGATGTCGCAAATGGCGGTTTCGGCCGGCTGCCTGCGCTTTCACCTGATCGGTCCGCGGCTCGCTCGCTGGTTGTTGATGACCCAGGACCGGGCGCATGCAGACACGTTTCATGTAACGCACGAATTTCTGGCCTACATGCTCGGGGTTCGCAGAGTCGGCATTACGGCGGCGGCCGGCATACTGCAGCGAGCTGGTCTCATCGAATACAGGCGCGGCAAGCTCATCGTGCTGAACCGCAAGGGACTATTGGCGGCTGCCTGCGGCTGCTACGCCAGCGGCCAAAAATCATACGCGGCACTGTTGGGCTGACCGCGCTACTTAGCCAGTTTCTTGCGCAGCGCCAGCAATTCGCGGCGGCGGGCGGCGGTGGTCTTCGGGTAGCTCAATTCCAGGCCCTCGACCGTATCGAGCAGAATGCGCGACACGATCAGGCGGCTGTTGAGCTTGTCGTCGGCGGGAACGACATACCAAGGGGCGTGCCGCGTGCTGGTGGCACTTAGGGCTCTTTCATAGGCACGCATGTAGCGCTTCCAGTATTTCCGCTCTTCGACGTCTGCGAGGCTGAATTTCCAGTTCTTCTCGGGCCTGTCGATTCTGTCGAGGAATCTCCTGCGCTGCTCTTCTTTGGACAGGTGCAGAAAGAATTTTATGATGCGCGTGCCGTTGCGATCCAAGTGCCTCTCCAAATCCACGATGGAGCGATAACGGTGGTGCCAGATGGATCTATCGTCCACCCGCTCGAGTGTACCCTCGGCGTGCAGGATCTGCGGATGCACCCGGGCAATCAGTACTTCCTCATAATAGGAACGGTTGAAAATGCCGATCCGTCCGCGCTCCGGCAAATCGCGCGTGGTGCGCCAAAGAAAATCATGCTTGAGTTCGGCCACGCTCGGATGCTTGAAGCTGAATACCTGGCAGCCCTGCGGGTTCACCCCCGACATGACGTGCTGAATCGCACCGTCCTTTCCTGCGGCATCCATTGCCTGAAAAATCAGTAGCACTGCATAACGGTCCGAGGCATAGAGCAATTCTTGTTGTGCACTCAACGCCTTGACGTGTTTGCGCAGCAATTCTTCGTATTGCTCGTTTGACTCGTACACGGGAGGTACGATGGTCGGCCATTTCTTCAGGTCGACGTTCGCTCCTTCCCGTACCCTGAAATCATCGGATTTGATCTGCATCGCGAACCTCACGCTGGGTGCATTCAACTGTAAAAGTGCCCTGAACGCCAAGGCCTTTCCGTGCGGTAGCGTACCCCGCAGCGCGTGCTGTAGTAAGATCCTGCAGTTTACAAAACCGGATCTGTTGGAGTTCCTCAGCGTTGCTCGACTCGATACCCCGCCCCGACGCGCCGCAAACGCGCCGTATTCTGTTCGCGAGTCTCATCGGCACGACCATCGAGTTTTTCGATTTCTATATCTACGCCACGGCTGCGGTGCTGGTGTTTCCCAAGCTGTTCTTTCCGACAAGCGATCCGACGACCGCCATGCTGCAGTCATTCGCGACCTTCGCCCTGGCGTTCTTCGCCCGTCCGGTCGGCTCGGCCTTATTCGGGCATTTCGGTGATCGAGTCGGGCGCAAGGCGACCTTGGTCACGGCATTGCTGACCATGGGCGTTTCCACGGTCCTGATCGGCTTATTGCCGACTTACTCGTCCATCGGCATATGGGCGGCATTTCTCCTGGCATTGTGCAGATTGGGTCAGGGCTTGGGGCTGGGCGGCGAGTGGGGCGGCGCTGTGTTGCTGGCCACGGAAAATGCGCCGCCGGGCAAGCACGGCTGGTACGGTATGTTTCCGCAACTCGGCGCCCCCCTGGGATTCTTGTGCTCCACCGGCGCATTCCTGCTCATGACCAACACCCTGACAGAAGCCGAGCTGCTCAGTTGGGGCTGGCGTCTGCCATTTCTGGCCAGCGCCGTTTTGGTGCTGGTCGGGCTTTACATACGTCTGCAATTGGTCGAAACGCCGGCATTCAAACGTAGCCTCGCTCAAGGCGAGCGGGTGCGGGTACCTTTCCTCGTGGTCTTCGCCAAGTATCCGCTGCGGCTCGTGTTGGGGACGCTCGCTGCGACCTGTACGTTCGTCGTGTTTTATCTGATGACGGTATTCGCGCTCGGCTGGGCCACCAGTTCGTTGGGATTTGGCCGCCAACCGTTCCTGATTCTGCAAATGATTGGCGTGCTGTTCTTTGGGCTGACCATCCCCTTCGCCGGGCTCATCGCCGATCACATCGGCGGCCGCAGCATGCTGATGATTGCGACGATGCTCATCATCGTGTTCGGATTCGCTTTTGAACCGCTGTTCTCGGCTCACAATACGGCTGGCGTGCTGCTATTTCTGGTGCTCGGCTTTGCCGTGAGCGGCCTGACGTATGGCCCTCTGGGCAGTGCATTGGCAACACTGTTTCCCACGGCAGTCCGCTACACGGGCACGTCGCTGGCGTTTAATTTCGCAGGAATACTCGGAGCTTCGCTCGCTCCGGCGATTGCCACGTCTTTGGCTTCGCGTTTCGGTATCGTCTATGTGGGGTACTATCTGTCTGCGGCAGGGCTCGTGACTTTGATCGCGCTGTTGCTGATGAAAATTGACGAATAGGATAGGAAAAGGGCGGAAAAAATATTCGAGAGGGGGTGCTGGAATGATTCGCAAATCACTGGCTTTGCATCGAGTTTCGTGGTCGCTGCTGTGCGCCGTGTGGGTCTTTACCGGCAGCTCGGCAGCCGTGGCGGATGTATACGACGCTGCCGTTGCACACGCGGGACGCAGCGACGCTGACCGCAAGCGCGATCCATTGGATCATCCGGCCGAGATCTTGCGTCTTGCAGGCATCAAGCCGGGAATGCATGTGGCCGACGTGCTGGCCGGAGACGGCTACTACAGCGAACTCGCCGGCTACGTTGTGGGTCCGCAGGGCAGGGTGCTCTTGATCAACAACGCCGCCTTCGATCATTGGAGCGAGCCTTCCTTGGGTGCGCGCTTGAAAGCCAATCGGCTGCCCAATGTCGAGCATAAAACCGTCAACCTCGATCATCTGGACCTCGCGCCGGGAAGCTTGGACGCGGTCTTCTTGGTCAAGGTGTACCACGATTTGTACTGGGTGGATCCGAAAGGGCTCGAGTCGGAAGGCCTCTGGCCCAAGATCGACAGCGGTGCGGTGCTCGATCAATTGGCACGCGCATTGAAGCCAGGCGGAGTCTTGCTGTTGGTGGATCATTCGGCGAAGGCGGGAAGCGGCAACACTGTAGCGTCGAGCCTGCACCGGATCGAAGAGAGCTATGCCGTCAAGGACTTCGAGTCGCGTGGTCTCAAAGTCGTTGCCAAAAGCGATGTGTTGAGGCGGCCTGACGATGCACGCGACCAACTGAGCTACAAGGGATCTGCACTCGGCAAAACGGATCGCTTCGTACTGGTATTCAGAAAGTCGACCGGTTAGGCACGGCCTGTTAGGCACGGCCTGTTAGTCGTTTGGGTTGGCCCGCCGATCAGGCGACGGAGTTCAGCCAGCGGGTCAAGCCGCCGGTGTCCATCGCCCCGGACTGGCGGGCGATTTCCTTGCCCGCACGGAATACCACCAGCGTCGGGATGCTGCGAATGTTGAAACGCGCTGCCGGCTCGGGCTCGTCCTGAGTGTTCAACTTGGCAAAGCGAATTTTCGGCTCGAGTTGGCGAGCCGTCGCCTCGAAAAAAGGCGCCATGGCGATACACGGCCCGCACCAGGGTGCCCAAAAGTCCACGGCCAGGGGCAACTCGCCGCGGCTCACATGCCGGTCGAAATTGGCCTGCGTCAAATCGATCGGTTTGCCTTCGAACAAAGGGAAGTGGCACTTTGGACAGCGCGGGGCTTCTTTCACGCGGTCGCCCGGCAGCCGCACCACCGAATCACAATGCCCGCAAACCACCTGTAGGAAGTCGCTCATCTTACCGGCCTATTTGGGTTGCGCCACCAGAATGACGAAGCTGTCGGGGACGATGCTGGGTCGCGGGTGCGGCTGCTCTTCGGTCGGGGGCGGCGCAGCACCCAGTTTCGCGGCGGCCAGGAAAACTCTATGAGCGGCCGGGTCAAGCGTCATGGTGCGCGCGCTGATCTGGGTCGTCACCGTCGCCGCAACCCGATATTCATCAGGCGTTTCTTCATGAATTACCGTCAAGGTGCCGTCCACTCCGTTCGAGGTGAATACCAGGCCAAGATCGGCGTCAAACGTAGCGCCATCCGGCCCGCGGCCGATCACCACCCGGGCTACTTGTCTGCCGGACAAGCTGTCCGTCACCGCCATGACCTGATTCGCACACGCCGAGAACAAGCGGTGATGAACCGCGTCGAGCGCGAGTCCCGTGGGATTGGCGCAGCCCGGCAGAGGCCAGGTCGCCTTGACCGTGAGCGACTTCGTGTCAATGACGGCAAGCTTTCCCTGATCGGCCTCAATGTTGACGTACACCATCCCGGTAGGATCGCTGGTCATGAATTCCGGAGAACCGGCTAGTGCGATGGTGGCCACGATCTGCATCGTCCCGGCATCGAAAACGGTGAGATTGGCGGATTCGCCGTTGGCGGCGACGAGGAGATTGTGGCGCGGCTCGTACAGTATGGCATCCGGGTCCTTTCCGGAGACCGGAACTTCCTCGAGAACGCGCAGCGTATCCAGATCGAATACCGAAACCGTGTCGCTGCGTCCATTGCTGGTAAAGCCGCGCGTCAGAGCGGGTGCGAACGCAATGCCGTGAACTCCCAGGGTATGCGCAATGTTGCCGACCATCTTGCCGCTGACGGTTTCAATGACATCGATCCGATCGCCGCGGCTGATGAACAGCCTTGCGCCGCTCGCTTCCAATCCCAGGGTGTCCCAGCCGCCGGGTCCGCCCAACCGCCAACTTCGCGACACGGTGTAGTTCGCAGCGGGCAGCGGTGATGTGTCGGCCGCGTGCGTCGCAGCGGCGGCCGACTGCAATAATGCGTACCCGACTAACAGCAGATGGCGCAAAACATCTATCTCCGTTGGATGAGTGCTAGTTTACGCACAATGGCCCGCGGAAAAAACCGCAGGCAAATCCTGTGTAATTTCTACACATAGCCGATTGGAATGCGCATCGATGACCGGCATCATCGCGTCGTGCGGCGCGACGCGATTCCAGAATTGCGCGCCGGCCTACGGGGAAGGGCAGTGGGGCCAGAATTGCCGGCATGCACCTGAGAATTACGACGTGCAGCGCCGCCACGAACCAGGCGGCCCAGAAATTCTCTGCTCGTCGCCGAGTGTCCGGCACGAGATGCTCCGGCGGGTCAGCCCACCTCGTGTCGTCTCAGGCGGCGAACGGCCAGCCATAGGGGGCCGAGAACGAGCGCCGCCATCGCCGCCGCCCGGGCCGCCTCACCAGAGAGGGCGTCCATGGAGATCCCAATACCGGCCTTGGCCTCACCGGGATCCACTCCTCCCCGGAGAATCAAATCAAAATTGATGAGCGACACGAAAGCACACAGCGCCACGACACCTGCAACCGGCCACCGCAACGTAACGCGCCGTCGATAGGCCAGTACGGCGAAGGCCGCTGATATGGAAACCGGCGCGATCCATAGAAAAGTGAGTTGCGCTCCCATATTGATCCGTCGGGCCACCTCGGACGGCACTTGAACTGTGTGCAGATAGACACCCAGTGGAGCGGATAAGGCCCAGCCGACGGCCAATAGCAGCAGCGACAGGGCGATAAAGCACAGCAACGGGAAAAGAGTGAAGATCAGTACGGCGCGGCGGCTCACCCAGGATTGCAATTCCGGCTGGCTTACAAATCGATGGACGATGTCTTGATCCGATCCCAGCAGAGCGTGCGCCTCGACGCTCGCCTCGTCCAAGCTCGCGCCTATTGCCAACGCTGCATCCACCAATTGTTGGAAATGGCTCTGCAGTTCGGCGGCGGCTCGATTCGCGTGAGCCGGAGCAATTCCCACGCGCAGCAGGCGCTCCCTCAAGGAGATGAATCTTCGCTCAACCATGCGACCCCTCCCCGAGGATGGATGCGACGCCCCGGCTCACTCGGCGCCAATCCTCCGACAATTTGGCGAGCCTTGCCCGCCCCCTGACCGTCAAACTGTAATAGATCCGAGTTCTTCCATCGACTCGAGTTCTCTTGGCCCGCAGCAGCCGTCGCGACTCCAAGGCATGCAATGCCGGATAGAGCACGCCCTCGCCGATGACCAGGGCGTCGCGGGAAATGAGTTTGACCGAACGGGCGATTTCGTAGCCGTACATCTCGCGTCCGGCCAACAGGCTTAGAACTAGCAATTCGGGAACACCGGACATGAGCGCGGAATTTCGGTCAGCCATTACGATACCTCGTGGCCCAAGGTATACCCCAAGAGCCGCCGATTCGCAAGATGCGCCAGTTATGGGCGGCGCACTGGTACTGCGGATGAACGCTTTTACTGACGCGGTTGCGCCGCAATCACGGCCAATCCCTGCAGCACGAGGTCGGGCACGATCTCGCCTTGCAAGCGCATCGTGCCGGTGATCATTCCGGCGTCGCCGCCGGTGATGAACAATTTAGGTTTGATGCCGGTGCTTTGCTCGATCACTTCGGCAGCATGATCGGCCATGCCCGCCAAGGCGAAAACCGCACCGCGCGACACGGCTCCGATGGTGTTATTGGCCAGCACTCCGGCGAGAGAGTGTGTGCTGTGCTGTACGGCCTCCGCTATGTCGCTGGTCCTGTTCGTCAAGGCCTCGCGCATCATATGGATGCCGGGTACGATCAGCCCGCCGAGATGCCGGCCGGTGGCGTCCACGCTGTCGAGTTTGACGGCAGTGCCGGCATCCACCACGCACAGCGCCGAGCGCGCCTTGGTCCAGGCCCCGATCAGGGCGAGCCAGCGATCGGCCCCCAGCAAACTAGGGTCAAGATATCCATTCGTAAGCCCCCGAAATTCCGGCGCGGCGGTCACGAACTCGACGTTGACCTTGAACACTTTTTTGGCGAGACGGGTCAGCGTTTTCGCCATTGCCGGACCGGCCACGTTTGAAACCAGCACCCGGCTTGGGTTTTGCCCAGACTCGAACAGCGCCGTGGTCCATATGCCGGGTTTTGCGTCGCGATGCACGACAGCCTGCTGATCGGACAGTCCGGTACTTGTGAGCCAAGCCCACTTCAGGCGGGTATTACCCACGTCGATGACCAAAATCATGCGGTGCTTATTGCCCTGTATGCGCCGACGATCGCGCAAGCGCGCAAGGATAACATCGCCGGTCGCTTATGCAGAGTGCGCTATCGCACCCGGCATCAGTCCGGGATATCGCGAGCCTGATCGTCATAAGCTGCCCGGTAACGCTAAACTGCCGCGTGCCGGTGATGAAATTGGAGAGGGGAATGTCGAATGTTTGAGTTGAAGCAAGCGATTACGAATGTGCCGGATTTTCCGCGCCCCGGCATTCTATTCCGCGACATATCGCCGTTGCTGCGCGATCACTTCGACGCCACGGTTCAGGCATTGGATGCGTTGCTTACCGAAGCAGAGTGGGCCGACGTCGATGCCCTGGCGGGGATCGAGTCGCGCGGCTTTATCCTTGGCGCCGCTCTTGCCATCCGCCGCGGCAAGGGATTCGTGCTGGTGCGCAAACAAGGAAAACTGCCGCCGCCGGTGGTCGATGTGGCATATCAACTCGAGTATGGATCCGGTGTTCTGGAGATGCAGCGCGGCCGAGGCCGGCTGCTGTTGGTGGACGACGTGCTCGCCACCGGCGGCACCATGAGTGCTGCCGCGGAATTATGTCAACGCGCCGGTTACCAGCTGCTGGCGCTGGCGGCGTTGATCGACCTGAATATCGTCAGCAACTATGCGTGGCGGGATTTGCGGCTGCGCGCGGCCATCAATTACTAGGAGCCTGTCTGAACACTGCGGCAGGCTCTAGCGATATCGTGTTGACGTTGCCGAACACGCTGGTGGTCATGGCTCTGCGCGCCGAGTCCGCCGGAGTATTCGAGGCGGCGGGCGTTCCGGTTCTGTATTGCGGCGTCGGCAAAGTCAACGCGGCCATCGCGCTTACTCGAGAGTTGGCGCGCTATGGGCTGCAGGCCCTGCCAATGCCTCTGGTGCTGAATTTCGGATCGGCCGGCAGCCGCTGCCACGCCGCCGGAACTTTGGTGGAATGCCATGAGTTCGTACAACGCGACATGGACGTCAGCGGCCTGGGATTTGCTCTGGGTGTAACGCCCTACGACGAGGCGCCCGACCGTCTGCGCTTCGAAACGAAGTTCGAGCACTTGCCTACCGCCATCTGCGGCAGTGGTGATTCGTTTGCCACCGGCGAGGTCGGCGTGGACTGCGCGGTGGTCGATATGGAAGCGTATGCACTCGCCAAGACTTGCTGGAGCCACAAGGCACCGTTCGCTTGCTCCAAGTACGTGACCGACGGCGCCGATCACACGGCAGCGGATGATTGGCAGAACAATGTGCACAAGGCCGCCGATGAATTCTTGAGCTTGTACCGTGGGGTCGTGCGATAGTCGCGCTCCACCGGTTTGCCGCGGTTGACGCACGAGGAATCATGGGCTTGTCGAGAATTGCGTTGGTGGTCTGCCTTCTTTCTCTGCTGCTAACCCCGGCCAGCCGGGCGGCCGTGCGGGTGATCGATGGGCCCACGCCAATTCAAGGCGGAGAGGCCAGGTCGGCCGGCGATATCACGGTCGTCAACGAGAACTTGGCGTTTGCAGTCGCCATCGGATCGCCGGTTCCCTACGGTGTGCCGCGCGGCGCGATCATCGACGTGGCGCCGGTGATAAAGGGCAAGATCGGCAGCGATTGCGTCGTTTTCGCGGATTTCATTCCCAATAACTGGTCGGCTTGGCCCAACACCTTTCAACACATCAAAATTCTCGAGCGCGGTCCTGCGCGGGTAGTCATCCGTACCGAGCGAGACTGGGGCAAGGTGTTGATCACCACGGTGTACACGCTCAAGTCGAATGCCGACTCGATAGAGATCCATACCACTATGAGCAACGGCGGACCCGCGCTGCCCGGTTTGCTGTCGGGACTGACACTATGGCCGAAGGGGGGGCATTTTTTTGGTGTTCCAGGATTGGCCGAAGCAGCGCGCGGCACCACCGACGGTGCACTCGCCGATTGGGCGCTAGCCTACGATGAACATTGGAGCGTGGCGCTGCACGCTCCTTATGCCGACCATATCAGCGACGGGGCAATGGACATGTATCGCTTGCACACGCTGGGCGCCGGGCAAACCCAGGAGTTCGACGCATGGTTGCAGGTGGGCTCGAGCGGTGACGTGCGGCCGGTCGTGGGCGCGGAAATTGCGCGCCGCAACCTTGCTTCGGGAACTGTTCGTGGAATCGTCACCGGAGCAGACGGCAAGCCGGTCGAGGCACCGGTGGTCGTGATCGAAAAGCAAGCCAAGCCCTATGCCTGGGTGCTGGGCCGTCACGGTGAATACCAGATCACGCTTCCGGTGGGGGAGTACGGCGTGTACGCGACCGCAAAAAATTATTCGCAAAGCGCGTCGGTAACGGTGCAGGTTGGGGCAGGTGCCGCAGCTATTCGTGATTTTCGCGATTTGCAGGTTCCGGGCAACATTCAATTCACCGTGACGGATTCGCGCAACGGCAGGCCCATGGATGCGCGGATCTCGATCGCTGAAGGCCAAAAGCCGCTGGTGGAATTTCTCGGTCGAAAGACGTTTTTCACCGAACTCGAGCGCAAGGGCCAAGTCGATGTGCCGATCTCACCGGGCGACTATCTGTTCACTGTGTCGGCGGGCGGCGGATTCCTGGCGGGCAGCCGGCAACTGAGACTGAAAGTAGTTCCGGGAAAGTCTCAGATCGCGAGCATTGCAATAACCCCGCTGTTCGATCCGCCGGCGCGACATTGGTATTCGGCGGATTTGCATCATCATGCCGACCAGGCGGAGGCAGTGACTCCACCACGAGACTTGGCCCGCTCGCAGCTGGCAGCGGGGCTGGATCTGTTGTTCGTCAGCGATCACGATTCGACGGTTAACCACGACTCCTTGCAGCGCATTGCCGAGCGCCGCGGCACGGCCTTTATTCCGGGTATCGAGCTGTCGGCGTCGTGGGGTCACTTCAATGCCTATCCGCTGCGGCTCGGCCAGAAATTGGCAATCGATACCGGCACTGCCACCATCGACCAGATCATCAAGGAAGCGCGGCGGCAAGGCGCGGCAGTCGTACAGGTGAATCACCCGTTCATTCCGTACGGCTACTTTACCAGTGTTGACGCCGGCGTGGCGCCGGGCGGCTTCAATCCAACATTCGATCTGGTCGAGATCAATGCGGGGGCTCCGGCGGATGACGTAAAAGTGCTGCACACGCTGTGGAATTTCTGGAACGGCGGACATCGCTACTATCTTTCGGCGGGAACGGATACGCACGATGTGTGGCACGACGAGTCGGGGTCGGTGCGCGCTTTCGCCCATATCGACGGTCCGGTGAGCGCGGAGGCTTTCGCCAGGGCACTGCAACAAGGTCACGGATATGTGAGCTTCGGGCCGCTGGTGTTTCCGTCGGTGATGTTCGGTGACGAATTGAAGGTAAAGCCCGGCGAACCGTTCGTTCTGGGCTTCGACTTGGAATCCGTGGCCGGCCTCAAGCAAGTCGAATTGATCGGCGGCGGGCGGGTCCTGAAGACCGAGACCTTCAACAATACACCGCACGAGATTCACGTGGACTTTCCGCTGGCGACCGAACGCGCTGCCTGGTATGCACTGATAGTCGAAGACAGCCGGGGACACAAGGCGTACACAGACCCGGTCTGGGTGGATGCAGTGGCTTCGCCGTTTGGTGGCGGCACGCATTGATCCCGGCGACCCGGCATTGTGTTTTTCTTATAACTTCATTATTGTAGAAGATATGAGGAGGCGAGAATATCTGGGTCAATTGGAACTCATGGTCCTGCTCGCCGTGATTCGGCCGACCAAGGACGCCTATGGCGTACTGATATCGCGCGAAATTGCCGAGAAGAGCGGGCGCGAAGTCGCTCTCGCGAGCGTGTATGCGGCGCTCGAGCGACTTGAGAAGAAGGGGTTAGTAGCGTCGACGCTCGGAGAACCCACGGCCGCGCGCGGTGGCAGAGCGCGCACCTATTTCTTCCCCACTGCGGCAGGTCTGCGGGAAGCACGCGACGCGCATGAGACGCTGCTGCGCCTCGCCGACGGCCTATTGCCCCTGAAAGGTGAAGTCGCATGACCGAAGGATCGCCGCCAAAATTTGCGTTGTGGCTCCTTAAGCACTTGGGGTCGCCGTATCACCGCGAATCCCTGATCGGCGACCTGATCGAACAATCCCAGGAAGGCCGAAGCCGCGTATGGTGTTGCCGGCAGGTCATCTTGGCGATATTGCTCGCACGCTTGCGCTGCATTCGCGCGCTGCCGCGTACGGCCGCCGGCGGAGTGCTATCGTATCTGCTGGACGGCCGTTTGCCGAGGCGCCGGGCAATCAAGGCATTGTTGCTGGCATTTGGCGTGCTAGCGCTCGGTGTCGGAACCATTACGTGGGCATTGACTGCGCCCTAAAGTCATGGATCTTTCGGGAATTTTTACATTGCTGCTCGCTGGCGCCGGAATGATCCTGCTGGTCGATCGCGCGACCTCAAAGCAAAGGCGGCGACGTGCACAGGGCGCGGCGGCCCCGGAGCCGCTGCTGGTGCAGTACGCACGTGCATTTTTCCCTGTCATTATGGTTGTCCTGCTGGTTCGAGCGTTTGTATTCGAACCGTTTAGAATCCCCTCCGCATCGATGATGCCGGGGCTGGTCGACGGTGATTTCATCTTCGTCGACAAATTCTCATATGGGCTGCGCCTGCCGGTGATCAACACCAAAATAGTGCCCGTCGGCGAGCCGCGCCGAGGCGACGTGATAGTGTTCCGGCTGCCAGCGGATCCATCCGTTCACTTCATCAAGCGACTGATTGGTCTGCCGGGTGACCATGTAGTGGTGCGTGACAATCACATCACCATCAATGGCGTATCGATGCCGCTGCTGCCTGCGGGCACCTACGCGGGAGGTTATGGATTTACCGGTGCGGATTTAGCGATCGAAAGATTCGGCACGCAACAGCACGTGGTCATGTTGGCGCAGAATCGTGACGCCAAGGATTTTGAGGCGGTCGTGCCCGCGCGGCACTATTTCTTCATGGGCGACAATCGCAACGACAGCGAGGACAGCCGATTCTCTCTGGTGGGCTTCGTTCCCGAAGAAAACCTCGTCGGACACGCCGTCCGGATATGGATGAATTGGCAAATACCCGGTTGGCCGGACTGGCGCCGCATCGGCATGAAAATTCGCTAGCGGCTGCCCTTGGGTCGCCGGCCCCCGTGGCCAGAAACCTCCGAGGCCTAGTCCTGGCGCCGCCAGGTTTGCGAGCGGCCGAGCAGCGAAAAGCCGATGAAACCGCGCACCACCAGGACGCTGCCGTCGTTCTCCAAGTGAAATTTGCAGCGGTATACGGAGCCGCTCTCGGGATCGAGAATGTCGCCGCCGCCGTACTCACCGTCCCGCAATGTAATGTTGCGTATGATCAAAAGGCCAATGATGGGCTGATTCTTGCGATCGTCCTTGCACATCAAGCACACGCGGGTTTCCGCCCCCGGAGTGAAGGTCTGTTCGATTCGCCCGAAATATTTCTCATCCTGCAGGTAAATCCGCACCAGGGCGCGCGGCATTCCGGTCTTGTCGTCGAAGGTCTTCCAGAGTCCGAGCGGCGATTGCGACCCGGCTGCATAGCCGGAAGCCGGCAGGCCTGCGAGCAACGCGAACCCGAGCAGCAATGCGGCTAAGAAGCGGAATGCGGCCGGCGTGGGCGATGCGGAGAATATGCTTGATCTCATGGCCGTATTCCTTGATGCGGTGGGCCTTAGACTACCAACCTACCGAGTCCAGCGTGGCCTTCTGTTCCAAATCGGCGCCGCGCCAAACATACAGCGCGAGCAAGGGGTCGGCGCCGGTGCGCATGGCGTGCGGCTCTTCGCTGCGATGATGAATCGGCGTTCCAGGCGGCCTTTCGCGCCACATCGCGTCGCTCTGCTGCCAGGCCGCCGTGCCGGAGAGCGGTACGTAGATTTCCTCGGCTGGGTGACGATGGCGCGGATAGTGGGTGGATGGGCCAAGGATCAGAAACCCACAAGCAATTTGTTCGCTTTGCAGTGGACCAACGGTGCCCACGATCTCGCTCCAACCGTAGTTGTCGAGAAAGGCACGATCGAGATCCTTTGCCGCGTAAGTTTGCCGCCACGCGAGCGACGGTGCGGTTCGGCACAGGGCCGTCGCCAGCTCAGCGGTGAATGCCGTGGTGTTGCCGTCAATCTGCGGGAGCCACTGCAACACTGGCAGATGGGCGGGCGCGGTGCCGCGCCTCGAGTACGTGCGCGGCCAGTCTGTAAGAAATCGCGCGAGTGCGGGGTGCTTCAATGACTCAAGCAACTTCTTGGCCGCCGCGGCGATGTCCTCGTGAGCTGTCTCGGTCTGCGTGCGCATAAGAATCCATTATACTGGTGACGCCGGTATCCGGCAGTTCGGAGAATTCGTGCCGCCCAAGCATTCGCTGACGGAAGGGTCCATCGCGCCCGCGCTACTGGCTTTTTCATTGCCTATTCTCTTCGGTAACGTGCTGCAATCGATCAATGGTTCAGTCAATGCCGTTTGGGTTGGCAAGTATTTGGGAGAGGCGGCTTTGGCGGCCGTCGGAAACTCCAACGTCATCATGTTCTTGCTGTTCGGCGTCATGTTTGGTTTTTCAATGGCGTCGACCATCATGGTTGCGCAATGCGTGGGCGCGAAAGACATCGCCGAGGCCAAGCGCGTGGTGGGCACCAGCGCGGTGTTCTTTCTGGGATTGTCGCTCACCATGAGTCTGACGGGATTTGCGCTGGCGCACCGGATGGTGGCTTGGCTGCACACGCCCCCGGACGCGCTGCCGCTGGCTCTGACCTACATGCGCATAATTTTTCTGGCCCTGCCGTTCATGGGCGGATTGTTCTTTCTGATGGCGGTGCTACGAGGCGCAGGCGACTCCAAAACACCCTTCGATTATCTGTTCATGTCGGTGGTGCTCGACATCGCGTTGAATCCGCTATTCATCTTCGGCTGGGGACCTGTCCCGCGCTTCGGGATAGCGGGGTCTGCGATGGCCACGCTGATCGCTCAGGCGCTGAGTTTCCTCGCGCTGGTCGTGCATTTATATAGAACCAGGCATTTCTTGTGCATCCATCGTCAAGAGCTGCGCCTGTTTGTGGTCGACTGGTCGTTGGTGCGATTGCTGGTGACCAAGGGAATTCCCATGGGACTGCAATTTTTCGTGATTTCCTCCAGCATGATCGCCTTAACGTCGTTGGTGAACCGTTTTGGTTCTCAGGAAACCGCAGCATTCAACGCGGCCATGCAGCTGTGGAACTATGTGCAAATGCCCGCGATGTCGATTGGCGCTGCGGTGTCGTCAATGGCAGCGCAGAACGTTGGCGCCGGGAAATGGGATCGCGTGGGCAAAGTCGCGACAACCGGAGTCATGTTCAATCTGGTGATCGGCGGTTCTTTGATCGCCATCATTCTATTGCTGAATCGGCGTGCGCTGGGGCTATTCTTGCCGGCCGACGGCGCTGCGCTGCGCATCTCCGCGCATCTCAACGGCATCGTAATTTGGTCATATATTTTCTTCGGTACGTCGATGGTGTTGTTCGCCGTAGTGCGCGCGACCGGAGCGGTAGTGCCGCCGCTCATAATGCTGATCATCTCCCTGTGGCTTATCCGTATACCCTTCGCATATACGATGCTGGATCGATGGCAGGCGGATGCGATCTGGTGGAGTTTTCCGTTGGCGTCGAGCATGTCAATGCTGATGGCCATTGCGTACTACCGCTATGGCGGCTGGCGCAAGGTTCGGCTCGGGGTGGCGCACTTGCGCACGGCGCCGGTGGCCGGCGTTTGAACGGTCCGCTGCTAGTGCGGTGCGGCGCTTTCGGCGACATGGTTCTGTTGACGGCATTGATCCGGGTATTACATGCGCGTTTTGGCGCTCCCGTGGATATAGTGACTTCCGGCCCCTGGAGCGAACCGCTGCTGCGCGGCCAGCCGGGGGTGGGTGAAATATGGAGCGTTCGCAGCCGCAAGACTCCTTACTGGTTGAGTTCGGATCAGCGGCGCGTGGTGCGCGCGTTGCGCACGCGCGGCGCAGGTCCGACGTGGTTCTGCGATGGCAGCGACGCCGCGCGACCGCTGCTCGAGCGCGCCGGAATCTCGGCGCGATTCATCGTCGACGTGAGGGATCATCCGCTGATGCCCGGCGAGCATGCCACGGAGCAATGGCGGCGCCTTGCCCAGATGACTCCGGCGGCAATTGCGGCAGCCGGGCACGACGACCTTGCGTACGATCCGGCCGCTGATCTCGCCGCGGTGACGCCGGGATGCTATCTAGAAGTCAGCGATCGGCAGCGCGACGATCTCGAGGCGTGGCTGCGCACACGGAACCTCGCCGCGTCACCGCTGCTCCTGGTCCAGATCGGCAACAAGCGCACGATGCGGCGCGGCCCGCGCCGCCTGGCAGTCAATCATAAGTACTGGCCGATCGAGCGCTGGGTGGAGGTGTTGCGTCATCTGAGCCGGCAATGTCCAGATCACTCGATTGTGTTGTTGGGTACGGGGCCCGAATATGCGTTGAACGAGCAGGTGGCGCTGCTCGCGGATGTTTCCCGGCTATACAATGCTGCCGACGATTTGCCTATTCCCCGGCTGGTAGCGCTGCTGGCGCGCGGCGCCGGAATGATCACCGTCGACTCGGGCCCGGCGCACGCGGCTGCTGCCGTGGGCTGTCCCTTGGTCGTACTGTTTGGCAAAGCGTTGCCGTCGCTGTATCGGCCGTGGGGTACGGCGGGAGCGGATGTACAGGTGCTCTGCGGTCAAATTGCAGGCGAGCCCGATATGCTCGGAATCGATGCGAGCAGCGTGATGGCGGCCTGGTCCAGCTTGAAATTGCGCGGCGGATAATTTGCGCAAGGTTGCGCGGGTGCGCCGACTAACGAGGCGCGAGTGCGCGCAGCATGTCCTGGGTCACCAGCACTACGCCGCGCTTGGTCACATAGAAGCGCTTCTCGTCGAGGGCTAGGTCCTGGCCGATCTGCGTGCCTTCGGGAATCACGCAGTTCTCGTCGAGAATACAGCGCGTAATCTTGCAGCGCCGGCCGATGGTTACTCCGGGGAGCAGCACTGAACTCTCGATGGCGCTGCTGTCTTCGATGCGCACGTCATTCGACAGCAGCGATTCTTTTACGTAGGCGCCCGAGATAATGCACCCTCCAGCCACCATGGAGTTGACCGCCATGCCGCGCCGGCCTTCTTCGTCCAGCACGAATTTCGCGGGCGGCTGCTGTGCCTGATAGGTCCAAATCGGCCACTGATGATCGTAGATGTTGAGCTCGGGATTGAGCGCCACCAGTTCCATGTTCGCTTCGTATAGTGCATCGACGTTGCCCACGTCGCGCCAGTAATTTTGCGCGCGGGTTTCGACGTCATGGAACGGATAGGCGAACACGCGCAGCGGGCCGATGGCTGGCGGAATGATGTTCCTGCCGAAATCATGATTGCTCGCCGGATTGGCGGCGTCGTCGATCAGCATTTTTTCCAGCCGTTCCCTGCCGATCACGTATATGCCCATGGACGCGCGCGCCAAGTTCGGCTCCCCGATGATGGGATCCGGATTGTGCGGCTTCTCGGCGAATTTCGTGACCCGATTCGTGTCATCCGTGGTCAAGATGCCGAATTCATTGGCCCGCTCCAAGGGCACGTCCACCACGCCTACCGTAATGTCGGCCTCGCATTGTTCGTGATACGCAATCATCGGGCCGTAGTCCATCTTGTAAATGTGGTCGCCCGCCAGGACAAGCACGTGTGTCGGCTGGTGCGAGCGGATGAAATCCAGGTTCTGATACACCGAATCGGCGGTGCCGCGATACCAGTGCGCACCGATCTGTTGCTGCGCCGGGATCAGTTCCACGAATTCGCCCAGCTCGCCGCGCAAATAGCTCCAGCCGCGTTGAATGTGCTGGATCAGGGACTGTGCCTTGTACTGGGTCAATACGGCAATTTGACGGATGCCGGAATTCACGCAGTTCGACAGCACGAAATCGATGATGCGGAACTTGCCGCCGAATGGCGTCGCCGGTTTGCAGCGGTTCTCGGTGAGTGCCTTGAGTCGTTCGCCGCGTCCACCCGCCATGACCACGGCCAGCGTGCCGCTGGTCAATCGGCTGACATAGCGTCCGGTGTTGTTACGAGCAGCGTGTCCCATACGTATCCTGGCTCGATCCTGAGAGATAGTTTCAGCCTCTGCGCAATGCCAGCCTGCCACACTCAGGATTCGGCTGCTAGACTTCTAATCATGTCCGCCTTGAAGCTGTGTATCTTGAGTTCGGAGATCCTGCCATACGCAAAGACCGGCGGCCTCGCAGACGTTGCGGGCGCCTTGGTGCAGAACCTCCGGCAACTGGGTCACGAGGTGCAGGCGTTCATGCCGCTGTACTCAGCAGTTCGGGCGGCGCATTCCGAGCTGCGGCCGGTCCTCGGGGTCCAAGACGTGCCGCTCGCCATCGGCGGCACCGAATACCGTTTCTCCCTGCAAAACGCCAGCTTTCCCGGCACGGATGCCGCGATGTACTTCATCGATTGTCCCGCGCTTTACGATCGTCCGTCCTATTACAGCAACGACCCGGACGAGCATCGGCGCTTTCTGGCATTCACCCGAGCCACACTGGAAAGCTGCCGCCGCCTTGCTCTGTCGCCGCACATATTTCATTGCAACGATTGGCATACGGCACTGTTGCCGCTGTTTCTGAAGACCGTGTATGCGTCCGATCCCTTGCTGTCACGCGCCCGGTCGGTGATGACAATTCACAACATCGGCTATCAAGGTGTGATGCCCAGTGCCGCCGCTGCTGACTTGGGGGTCGGCCACCCTGAATCGTGGCTGGATGCCGGCGATTGGGCGCACGGTGTGATCAACCCGTTGAAAACTGGAATAAAATTCGCCGATGTCGTAACCACTGTTAGTCCGACTTATGCGCGCGAAATCTGCGACGGCCCGCTGGGGATGGGCATGCAGGCGACTTTGCGGGCGCGCAGGGACCCGGTCGTTGGCATATTGAACGGCGTGGACTACAAGGATTGGGATCCGCGGCACGATCCGCACTTGAGCACGCATTTTGGGCCGCAGGACTTGCGCGGCAAGCGCACCAACAAGGAATCGTTGTTGGCGGCAACCCGGCTCGATCCGACGGTATCGCGTCCGCTGATCGGCATGGTCACCCGCCTTGCGGAACAGAAGGGCATCGATCTCTTGTTCGACGTGCTGCCGGCAATGTTGCGGCAGCGTGACTTCGGTCTCGCAGTACTGGGCAGCGGCGACCCGCGATATGTGGCATTTTTCAAAGGACTGGCGCAGCAGTTTCCCGCTCGCGTGGCGTTTCGTTCCGGCTACGACGAAGGGCTGGCGCATTTGATCGAGGCCGGCAGCGACATCTTCCTCATGCCGTCACGCTACGAGCCCTGCGGCCTGAATCAGATGTACAGCCTGCGTTACGGCACCATTCCCATCGTGCGCAACACGGGCGGGCTAGCCGATTCGGTACAGCACTTCGATCCCGTCAGCGGCAAGGGCACGGGCTGCGTGTTCAATGACTACGATGCGACGGCCGTACACTGGGCCATCGGGACCACACTCGATTGGTACGCCAGCCCGAACGAATGGCAGCGCTTGATGCAGAACGCAATGGCGCAGGATTTTTCGTGGACCCGGCAAATCCTCAAATACGATTCACTGTACCGCGGACTGGTTTGAGCCGGCGTCGCGACCCAGCGTAATCATAGTTACTGCAGGATTAATTGGCCGCTCGAAGCGCGGTGGTTACCGGCGCGCGTGCTGCGCGTAATGGCGGAAGGATTCCGCTGTTACGGTCCGTCCGAGGCGAACACGGTGGTTGCGCGCTTCCGGCAGTTGCCGCCCGCCGACCAGCAGGCGCTACTCGATTTTCTTCGGGCGCTCTTAGGAACGGAAGTCGTGGTTGTTGACACTGGTGAGAATTTCGCGCGCCGAGTTCTGCTAGGGTTGGAATTTCAGCAACGCGTAACGGCGTCCGTTGGGCAGGGAATAGCTCCTTGCGAGCCGAAATTCGGTGTCGGGCAGCCACGACAGCGTTGATTCAGCATCCGCCGCCTGCGCTGGACTGCCGCGGCGGTGTGAACCGCGAGTCAAGCGCTGTGCGAGTTCCTGCAAGCGTCCAGTCAGAGGCGAGCGTCCGGGCAATTGGACGACGACGAGACTCTGCGGGGCGGCGAGGGCGGCGGTACGCAAGAGCAGGATGGCGCCGGAGTCGATCGGGCCCGCAATCAGGACGACGTCGGTTCGCGCATACATATCGATGATGGCGCGCGTAGTCTCATCCGGTGCAAACAGAATCAGCGGCTTGCCGGCAGAGTCCTTCCCAATGGAGCGCGCTATGGACGCCAGGTCTTGCCAGGTGTCGACCCGGCTGTAAACCTGTGATGCCGGCCCCACGAGCAGCGTGCAATAGGCCAGCAGCAGCGACCACTGGGCACGCTGCAATCGACCGCGTGTCGGGCTCGCCGCGCGCCAAGCGCGCAGTGCGAGTGTCGCAGCGACGATCAATCCCACCGCCGAAATCACGATAAAATCCGCGTGCGAGCGCATCGTGTCCCAGCCGTCGACGCCGATGACGCAGAGAATCGCGGCGAACAACAACACCCCCAGCAGCAGCAGGATCGAGGTCGCATGCAGGGCGCGAATATCCCAGGGATCCGGCTGTTGCTGGATTTCCCGTGCCCACCAGGCGAGCAACAGTGCGACGCCGGGGAGCGCGGGGGCGAGATAGACATTGCGGGCGGTGGCCGCCAGGGACAGGATCGCGAGGGATGGCAGCGCTGCTGCAACCCCGAATCGAACCGCACGGTAGCCTGTGAACGAGGATTTGCGCTGCAGCCACGCCCGGCGCACCGCGGCAATCACCAACAAGGTCCAAGGTGCGAGGTAAAGCGGCAGTTCAAGTAGATACTTGCCAGGGGAGTTCCGATGCGCGGCCGCGTATTGCAGCTCGCTGGGTGCATCGACCCGCGTGAATCGGCCGACCAAATTGTTCCAGAAAAACACCTTCAGATGTGCCGGGCCGTCGGGTCCTAAGTACACGAACCAAATCCAGGTGAGGATGATCGCGGCCTGTAGCAACAACCCTAGGTACAGCTCCCACCGGAACAGTTCACGCCAGCGCCTTTCCCAGACGGCGAGCGTGGCCAGGGCAAGTGCCGGCACCATCCAGGCGACGGCGCTCTTACATAAAAAACCCAGTCCCAAGGCCACGTGCATCAACGAGTAACCGATCAAGCGTTCGCGGGTATCCGCCGCGTAGAAGCCGCGGTACAAGCCCAATAGTGCGACCGACACCGCCGCGAGCAGCGGCGCATCGGTCGCCAACCAGATGGCAACCTGGTACGACAGCAAAAAAGTGCTGACGGCGGCGGCTCCCACCAGGCCCGCGGCCGTTCCGGCGCTGCGGCGCGCCAACAAGCCGACGCCTATGGCGGTAACGACCGCATACAGCAGATTGGGGAGCCGCGCAGCCCAGGCTTGTGCACCGAATACTCCGATGGGAACGGCCGCGAGCCAGTATGTCAGTGGCGGCTTTTCGCAAAACGCCTCGCCCGCCAGCAGCGGTACCGCCTTCTCCGCCTGCCAGCTCATGCGCCAGGCGAGGTCCGCTTCGCGCGGTTCATCAGGGGTCCAGTAACCGCGCCCCAAAATGCCGACGCACCATGTCAACAGCAGAGTCGCAGACAGCAAGGCTACGGGCGAGAGGAGTCGTTTCGACAAAGCAGTATACTTGCTGGCTAACAAAGGAGAGCGCATGGCATTTGCTGACTATACTTCACAAGGCGCGGTCGCCGTGATCACGTTGAAAAATCCGCCGGTTAACGCTCTGAGTCTCGGGCTGCGGGCGGCCATTGCGGATGGCGTCGAACGCGCGTCGAATGATGCGTCGGTTCGGGCAATAGTGATAGTAGGCTCCGGCAATGCTTTTTGCGGCGGCGCCGATGTTGCCGAATTCGGCTCAAGCCTGATGTCCGCGAGCCCGTCGTTGTGGGATTTGTTTGCACTGATCGAAAAATCGCCCAAACCGGTGATCGCAGCGTTCAACGGACTGGCGTTGGGGGGCGGATTGGAAATGGCGATGGCCTGCCATTATCGAGTCGCCGCAGAGTCGGCACAACTCGGACAGCCCGAGGTCAAGCTGGGATTGTTGCCGGGCGCCGGCGGTACGCAGCGTCTGCCGCGCTTGGTGGGTGTAGAACGGGCGTTGAACATGATTGTGGGCGGCAATTCCGTGAGCGCGCGCGAACTGGCGGCGACGCAGTTGCTCGACGCGACCACCAGTGGCGATGTGCTTGCCGCTGCGGTCACATTTGCCGGACAGGTCATCGCAACTAAAATGCCGCTGCGATGCGCGCGCGACCTGACGATCGATCCTTTGAACGCAGAGGCCTTCTTGAGATTTTCGCGCGGCGCCGTCGCGCCGCTCGCCAAAAATTATCCGGCGCCGCTCAAGTGCGTCGAGGCCATAGAGGCGGCGGTGTTCAAGCCCTTTGACGAGGGCATGCGAATCGAGCAGTCGTTGTTCTTCGAGTTGATGAACAGCACCGAATCCAAGGCTTTGCGCCATGCCTTTTTTGCCATGCGCGCGGCGGCCAAAATTCCCGATGTGCCGAGCAGCACTCCCTTGCGCGCAATCAAATCGGTGGCAGTGATCGGCGCGGGCACAATGGGCGGCGGCATCGCCATGAATTTCGCCAATGCCGGCATACCGGTCACGGTGCTGGAGACGACTCAGGCGGCGCTCGACAAGGGCTTGAGCACGGTACGCAAGAACTACGAGAACACCCTGAAAAAGGGCCGCCTGACGCAGCAGGAATTCGACAAGCGAATCATGCAAATCACTGGGACGCTGTCCTATGACGACCTCAAGAACGCTGATCTGATCATCGAAGCGGTGTTCGAGGATATGCAGGTCAAGCAGCAGGTGTTCGAAAATCTCGACAAGGTTGCCAAGAGCGGCGCCATCCTTGCCTCGAACACCTCAACGCTGGATGTGGACAAGATTGCTGATTTTACGCGGCGGCCGCAGGATGTGATCGGCCTGCATTTCTTCAGCCCGGCGAATGTCAGCAAGCTGCTCGAAATCGTGCGCGGCGGCAAAAGCGCCAAGGATGTGGTGGCCACCAGCATGGCCGTGTCCAAGCAGATCAAAAAAGTCGGCGTCATGTCCGGGGTGTGCGACGGATTCATCGGCAACCGCATGATGAATGCCTATTTCCGTCAAATGGAGCTGCTTCTGGATGTGGGTGCATTCCCAGAGCAAATCGACCAGGCCTTGGAGAAATTTGGCTTCGCGATGGGACCGTTTCGGGTCAGCGATCTCGCAGGCAACGATATTCTCTGGTACATACGCAAGCGTCAGTATGTCGAGTATCCGGACCGGGTATTTTCCAAAACCCCGGATCGCATCTGCGAGCTGGGGCGCTTCGGTCAAAAAACTGGCGCCGGCTGGTATGACTACAAGCCGGGCGAGCGTTCGGCGATTCTGTCGGATTTGGTCAACAAGATCGTTCTCGAAGAGTCGACCAAGCTGGGTGTTTCGCGTCGGACGATCAGCGACGAGGAAATCGTGCAGCGCGCGCTCTATTCCCTGATCAACGAAGGCGCGCGCATTCTCGAAGAGGGCATTGCGCTGCGCGCCTCGGATATCGATGTCGTGTATTTGACGGGCTATGGGTTCCCCGATTTTCGTGGTGGGCCGCTGTTCTATGCGGATACGGTGGGCCTGCCCAACATCTTGCGGACGATGCGCGAATTCGCGCAGGGTTATCAGCCGGACGCTTGGGAGCCGGCGCCCCTGCTCAAGCAACTTGTGGCAGAAGGCAAAGACTTCGCCGGTTGGGCTGGTCGATCATGACGGACGCCGCGGGCGCAGCGCCTCGGGATTTGAAGCTTAGACAAAAGAACGCGCCTGTGAAGAATTGCCTGTCCATGTGTTGCCTGGCGGCCATGCTCTGGTTGCACGCAGCAGACGCACAACAGATGGCGATTACATTCGACGATCTGCCGTCACATGGGGATTTGCCGCCCAACGTGACAAGGCTGCAGATTGCGGACTCCATCCTATCGACCCTTAGGTCAGAACATCTCCCGCCCACGTACGGGTTTTTTAATGGAATGAAGACCGAGATAGAACCGGCGACGGAGTCGGTGTTGAAGGCTTGGCGTGACGCAGGGCAGCCACTCGGAAATCACACCTGGGCGCATCTCGATATCGATGATTTGACCGCCGCGGAATTTGAGGTGGAAATCGCCAAGAACGAGCCGCAGCTGAAAAAATACATGGTCGGGCAGGACTGGCACTGGTTCCGCTATCCCTACCTGCACGAGGGAGACACGCTGCAGAAACGACGGGCGGTGCGCTCATGGCTCGCGGCGCGTGGATACACGGTGGCGCAGGTAAATATGGATTTCGAGGACTACCTGTGGAACGCACCTTATGCGCGTTGCGTCTTGAAGCACGACGCAGCGGCCATTGCGAAGCTGCACGACAGCTATTTGACGACGGCGCAGCAATACATAACGGTGTTTCGGCAACTCTCGCGGCTGGTATATGGGCGCGACGTGAAGTACATACTTCTGATGCATGTCGGGGCGTTCGACGCAAAGATGCTGCCGGAGCTGCTGGCTCTGTACCGGGCGAAGGGTTTCAGCTTCGTCAGCCTGGCCGAGGCGGAGCAGGATCCTGCCTACATGGATGATCCGGACATCGGCAGCAAAGAGGGGGGTGCTTTGCTCGAGCTGATGATGCTAGCCCGGAATTTGAAGTTTCCGGAAAATTCTAAGCCGTACCAGGAGCTGGAAGACACTTGTAAGTAGCCAACCGCGGGGTCGGCTCCGTCATGTACGCGGCAGCTCACCGTCTATGGCGCCTCGTTGCGGCGTTCTGCCTTGCGTGGCAGCGAGAGTTGGTACAACCCAATCAGGGCTGCACAGGAAAGACCCGAGGATATGGCGAGCGTGACGACGCCGAGCTTCGCTATCGCCACGCTAAAGATGAATGGCGACAAGGCTTGCCCTACTCGCGCGGGTGCGGCGATGCGGCCAACTCGTGCGCCATAGCCGTGCGGACCATAGAGCGCGAGCGGCAACGTGCCTCTGGTTATGGTCAGCATGCCGCTTCCCGCGCCGTGCAGGACGGCGAATGCAGCGACGACCGGTGCACCGCCGAGCGCAATCACCGCCGCGCCCAGGGGATGGAGTACGTTCGCGATTCTTGCGCTGGCCAAGGGGTCGATCCGATGCCGGGCGCTGAACTCGAGAATCCGAGCCACCACTTGTACAGGGCCGAGCAGCGACGCCGCCGCGATGGCGGCGGGCGGCGACGCACCCACCGCAACGAACAGAAGGGGAAGGTTGGCCGCCAAACCGATAGTCACCATTCCCGATGCAGTGAAGACGAAAGCCAGTACCCACATGCTGTTGTTCCAAGTGGGAAGGGCTTCGGCCCGCTCGATATCGCCGGCGTCCCGCAGGACGCTCTTTTCATCGCGAAGAGCCCACGCATTGAGGGGCAGGCCTACGCACAGATGCATACCCGCCCACGCCAGGCATGCGCCGCGCCATCCGAAAGAATGCTCGAGCAGCGCCGATGCCGGCCATCCAATGGTGCTGGCGAAGCCAGCCAGCAGCGTGATTCCGGTGATGGCGCCGCGCGAACCATGTCCGTACATGCGCGTCAGGGACGCGAACGCGGCTTCGTAAAGACCGGCCGCCATGGCGATTCCGAGCACCAGCCACGCGAGCATCAGGGAGAGTGGACCGGTTGAGGCCGCGAATAGGCACAATCCACCGGCGAATGCGAGGTTCGATCCACATAGAATAGGCCGGCCTCCGTGATGGTCGATGTAGTGGCCCAGCGAGGGCCCGAGCAGGGCGGATACCCCAAGGCCGAATGAAAGCGCTGCATAGGTCCAAGGTGTGGAAAGGCCTATGTCGTGAGCGATCGGTGCGCCGAGGACGGCAGGCAAATAAAAGGAAGAGGCCCAGGCCAGCGTTTGCGTGGAGCCCAGTGCGGCGATGATGGCAAATCGCTTTTTCATGGCGGAGAATACCAATTGCCGTCACTCTTGCCAAAGAGGTTGGTGCTTCATTAGGCTCTGCCAGTGCGAATCACGCTTCTCCTGGCCGCGTCGGCCTGCATCATGGCCGCGGTCCTGCTCTATTTGTCGGGGCGCGAGAGCCGACTGTTGCGCGCCGACCCTGATTCCATCGCTATGAACTCGGCCCTGATGGCGCTCGCACTGCGCAGCGGCGAGTCGCTGTTCGAGATGCACTGCGCCGTCTGCCACGGTGCTCAAGGCCAGGGTGATCCTCAGCGAGGTGTCCCCGCCTTGAATGATGTCGATTGGCTGTACGGCACGGGAGATGTGAGCGATATCGAGCAAGTCGCCAAGTACGGCATCCGTTCCTACCATCCCAGAGCCTGGAACCTCGCCCGCATGCCGGCCTACGCGTCGCCGCGGCCCGGCGCGCGGGATGACAGAATCCCGTCGCTGTCGCCCGCGGACATCCGGGATCTGGTTGAATTTCTGTTCCGGGAACAGGGTCGAACGGCCGACGCTGCGGGCGCCGCACGCGGCGGCGTCCTGTTCGCTGGAACCGGCGGCTGTTACGACTGCCATGCGACGGACGCGAAGGGCGACTCTGCCATCGGTGCGCCCGATTTAACGGATCGGATCACTCTTTACGGCGACGGCAGCCGACAATCTCTGGCGATGTCCATCGCCTACGGCCGCCATGGCATGTGTCCCGCCTGGGTCAATCGCATTGATCCTGCCGGAATTCGCGAAGTGGCAGTATTCGTGTACTCCCTGTCTCGGATGCGCGGCCGCGTCGGACCTGCCGCTCCCGGCGCCGCCACTCCCGGCGCCGAATGAGCATGGCAGCGCCGGATCCCAATGGGCATTGGAGCCGGCCCGACCAGGTGAGCAGCCGACGATCATTCGTATTCATGGGCGGCGGGGCGCTGCTGGGATTGCTGATGGCGGGCTATTCGCTGTTCACCGCGCGGGGTACCTCTACCCTGGTCGTGCCTCCCGAAGACGTGGCCCTGGTCAACCAGCAGCCGATTTCGCGCAGCGACTATCTGCAGCAGCTGCAGACCTTATTCGGCGTCGATCTGGCACACGCGACACGCGAGCAGCGCCAAAAGGTCCTGAACGACATGATTCGTGAAGAGCTGTTCGTGCAGCGAGGCAGGGAGTTGGACGTTGCGTCCACAGACCCCGATGTGCGCGCCGCGCTGGTCAACGCGGTCGAACTCGAAATCGCCGCCGACGCTGTCACCGCGCAGCCCACGGACAGACAGCTTCGGGACTACTACACCAGGCATCACGAGCGCTATGCCAGCGAAGGCGTCATGACCCTGCGCGACTACGTGTTTGCGCCGGGCGAATCGGCCGCGGCGGCGGCCGCGGCGGAGGCGCTCAAACTAGCCGCTCCGACGCCGGCACTTCTCGCACGTCTGCACGCGTCGGACTCGGGAAAAATGACCGACGAGGAATTCTATTTTGCCGCCAAGCTTCATCTCGGTGGGCCCTTGTTCGAGATCGCCCGGCACTTGGCGGATGGCGAAGTATCGGCGCCCTTCGCGGGTGCCGATGCCATCCACGTCCTGTACATGTTAAAGAACAAGAAGCCCGCGCCGTTTGATTTTGCAAACGCCCGCGATCAGGTGTTGTCCGATTACCGCAACGATGCGATTGGACATCTGCGCACCGGGGATGAGGCGTTCCTGCGCAAGCGCGCCAATGTTCTGATCGCAGACGACGTGCGCTAGTGGCCGGGTCGCGCTCGTTGCACCGGCGGGGTGACCTAAGTGCAAGACTCTCGACTTGGGCGCTGCTTGCGGGGTTGTTGGGTATGTCCGCAGTCGGTGCGCATACCCGAAGCCAATCCCATTCAGTCTGGGAGATCAAGGGTGCCGACGTCGATCTGGTGATGACGATCCCCGTCATGGAGGCTGATCGACTGTCGAGCGATCAGAGTGCGCCTTCCGACGATCACCTGAAGGCCTATTTGACCGAGCGTGTTTATCCCGTGTCCGCCGGCAAGCGCTGCCAGCTGCTGCCGCCGATCCAAACGCTGTCCGCGACCGCGGGCTTTCGAAAATACGACTTTACGTTCAGGTGTACCACACCGAATGATCTGCAAATACATTTTGGAGCGTTCTTCGATTTGGTGTCGAGTCACACCAATTTCGCGCAGGTGCAAAACGCGCTGAGCGGAGAATTTACCGAGCAATTGATTACCGCCGAGCATCAGACGGTGGATGTGACAGGCGGCGAAGGCAGCCGGCTCAAGAGCGCGCGCTTTGTCGAGTTCATCCGCATGGGAATGATGCATATCTTCACCGGCGTCGATCACATGTCCTTTCTATTGGGGCTGGTGCTGATTTCGCGACGCTTGCGCGATCTCGTATTCGTAGTCACCGGCTTCACCATCGGCCACAGCCTGACTCTGGCACTGGCTGTGACCGGGGTGCTCCGCCCGCACGCGGAATACATTGACGCCTTGGTGGCGCTCACCATCGCCCTGATCGGCGCGGAGAACGTCGTTGTGCAAACACGCAATCCGACGCTGGTAGCGCTGGCCGTGGGTGGTTCGCTGGGGCTCATGGCTTTGCTGCAATTGCTGGGATTTGGCGGACTGCCCAGCTTGCTTCTACTCGGCGCCGGTCTGTTCACCGCCAACTACCTGATGATCGCCGGTCGCCTACGCGACGCCGGTCGCGTGCGAGTCGTGATCACCCTGGTGTTCGGGCTGATACATGGCTTCGGATTCGCCGCGGACCTGCTCGAGTTGCAGCTTCCCCCCGAACGTCTGGCCGAGCTTCTGGTGGGATTCAACCTCGGTGTGGAAATCGGGCAGTTGATCCTGGTCGTCGGGGCCACTGTGCTGGTCGCGACACTGGCAAAGTACAAATTCGCTCTACCGCGGCGCTTGATCGTCGATGTGGCTTCGTCCTTCCTGGTGGCGTTGGGCGTCTTCTGGTTCGTGAGCCGCAGCTATGCGTAGCGGTTTTCCGCTAGAGTGATGCAATGATTCTGTACGGCCACGCGGTGAGTTCGGCTTCCTACCGGGTGCGGATCGCGCTGGCTCTCAAGGGCCTGCAGGTCCGCAGCGTGCTATTGGATTTGCGTGCCGGCGAGCAGAAGCTCGAAGAATATCTGCAAATCAACAGCCAGGGCCTGGTACCTGCGTTGTTCCTGGATGATGGGACTGTACTTACTCAGTCGATGGCCATCATTGAGTATCTCGATGAAGTACATCCGGATCCGCCGTTGTTACCGCGGGCCCCCGTGGCGCGAGCGCGAGTGCGGGCGCTGGCGCAGAGCATTGCTTGCGATGTTCATCCTTTGAACAATTTGCGGGTACTGCGATACCTCGAAGACCAATTGCACCAGGACAAGGCGGCGCGCGACGCGTGGTATGGGCATTGGATACAACTGGGATTCAGGGCACTCGAGCAACGCCTGGTGCGCGACGCGATGGCGGGTCGCTTCTGTCACGGCGATGTGCCCACTCTGGCGGATGTATGCCTGGTGCCCCAGGTAGCCAATGCGCGGCGATTCGCCGTGGACTTGGAGTCCTTTCCACGCATCTTGGCGATCGACGCGGCTTGTCGAGAATTGACTGAGTTTCAAGGCGCGGCGCCCGAGCGGCAGATTTAGGCGGATTGAGCCAGGACGATCTCGCCGCATGACCATCCCATTGGAGAGTATCCCGAGCCTGACGGCCGCCGAAGCGCTCGAGATCGCGAAAAAAGAATATGGTATCGAGGGAGCGATCTCGGCGCTGCCCAGCGAGCGCGATCAGAATTTCCTGATCAGCCGCACGGCCCGAATGAGCGACGCGGCGGTGATGAGCGGCGTGGCCGGGATGAGCGGTACGGCCGACACCGTCGGCGCGGTCAGGGCGACCGGCGCACACGCAACCGGCTCGAAGTTCGTATTGAAGATTGCCAATTTGCACGACACGCCGCAGCTCTTGGATTTTCAAAATCAGGCCATGCGCCGGGTGCGCGAGAATGTGGGAGATTGCCGCGTGCCGCGGGTCGAGCGCACGCTTGCGGGACTGGAGATCGGTCGCGTTCGCAATGCGCGAACCAACACCGATCACTGTGTGCGCCTGCTCGACTGGATAGAAGGGGAAGTGCTGGCGAACAGCGCCGAGCGCGGGGCCGCTCTGCTAGCGTCCATCGGCGCCGGTATGGCAGCGATCGACGCCGCGTTGTACAGCTATTCGCATCCCGACATGGGCCGCGTCCTGCAATGGGATCTGCGCCGCGCGGATATGGCGCTCGAAAATGCTGAACTGCTGCCGAACGATAAGCGGGCTCATGTTGAGCGTCTATTCTCGCTCTGGGAGCGAATCGATTGGACGGGTTTGCGGCATAGCGTGATCCATGGCGATGCCAACGACTACAACATCATCGTCAGCGAGGGGCACATGGTCGGCCTGCTCGACTTCGGCGACATGGTGTACACGGCCACGGTCTGCGATCTGGCCATTGCGCTCGCGTATGTCATGTTGGGCGAGCAAGAGCCGCTGCCGGTTGCGGCGCAGGTGATCCGCGCGTATCAGCGCTGCTATCCGCTGACCGTCGCAGAACAGCTGGCGTTGTACCCCTTGGTATTGTCGCGCCTGGCCATGAGTGTCTGTTATTCGGCCCATAATCGGGCACGCAATCCCGATGATCCCTACCAAGTTGTCACCGAGGCCGCTGCCTGGCAACTGCTCGACAGGCTCGCGGCTGTGCCGACGAAAGAGGTGCTCGAATTAACTCGTACAGCCTGTGCGGTGACTTGAGATGGCAAGAGCGGTGTCGCCGGCTGCTTCTCAATAGTGAGGCGGCCGCTCTTGTTCCGTTGGCCGCAGGCCTTGATCAGATTGGACTGCGTTCAGCCGGTCGGAAACATCCTTGACCTTGGCCTCGAGCGACTGAATCTCCCGATGCTGCCTGAAGACGACGTCGCTCAATTCAGAGGCGGCGCGTTCCAGAAAAGCAATTTTGCTTTGAATCTGTTCCAGAGTCTCGTCATGCATTCGCCAAGTGTAGCCGCTTGCCGCCGGCTTGCGTGAACGCTCGCGCGTTATATCGGGTTTCGCGCGATGCCATTGCGGCGCTCATTGGCTAGTCGAAGGAATAACGCAGGAACAACAGGTTATCGCCGCGGCGCGCCTCCGTTAGCGTGCCCCACAGCGGAGCGCGCGGCGCGAAAGTCCTTCCCATCACCAGGCTCAGCCGCCCGTCGTCTGCCATTCGGCCGGCGATCTGCGGCGCCAGAGTCAGGAACTGCTCGTCGATGAGTCCCTCGCTGTAGAACGAGCCAAGTAGACGAGGTCCGCCTTCGACGAGAATCCGATTGCCGGAGCGTGTCCGCATGACCTCCTCGACGATGGCGTGAGCCCTGATCTCACCGGCAACGCGGCGCACCACGCGAATCTCGACGCAGTCCGGCGCACCTTGCCTGGCGAGGCGTTTCGCACCCGTCGGCGTTGTCACGATCATTGCCCGCACGCGGCCGGATGCGAAAACCGGCGAGCGCAGATCAATGTTGCCGGAGGCTGTGACGACCACGTTGAGCAATGCAGGGTCCTTTGCCATCGCGCGGCGTAGTCTTTGATAGTCCGTCGCGAGCGGCGGACAAATGGCCTCCGGCGTCCAAACGTGCCGGCGATCGGCATCGAGCGTGCCGGAACCCACGATTACCACGTCCGCAACGGCGCGCAGCAAACCCATCACCATGCGATCCTGGATGCTGAAGCCGCTGATGTCTCCCCCGGCTGAATGTCCCTTGGCCTGCAGCGACACCACACCGTCCATGGTGCTGACAAAGTTACTGAATATCTGCGGGCGCGAGCCGGCTGAGGGCATCCGGAATGTTCCGTATAGGCGCGTCAGCCGCGGCGGCAGGGGCAGCAAACGGCCGCGCTTCGATCCGAACAGCAGCTGGAGTGGTTTAAGATCGGTAGATGCGGTCATGTCAGTCTCCGGTGATTTTTGTAAATTTTACCCAATCAACACGCTTGCCGCTCAAAGCGCGCGAAATTCGCTTGTTCAGTTGGGGTCATTGGTCTCAATATAAACGCGGCCCTCGATAAATTGCTTTGCTTGAAAGGACGATCTTGATGATAGCGGGCCATAGCTCCTCGGGCCGGGAGAGCCGAATACAGAATCACCTCGTGCGAGCGGCATTTGCCGTTCTGCTGCTCGCCTCCGTGCTGGCGCGGGCGGCGGAGCCGGCTACGGAGCCCGTCGCGGCAACGTCCCGGGCAGAGATCATCGTTCCCCAGCCCGCGTCCGGTCCTGCCACGGGCCTTGCCGACTCGGCGGCGCTGCGCGCCACGGTATTCGGGACACCGCCTAAGGATTTGGCGCCGATGCCGGACAGTGTCCCGCTTACCGAAATCAACATTGCCATGCCTTGGGCACGGCCGGTGCCGGACGTATTCTGGTTCGATCGCAAACTTCGTGTGTGGTTCTCCGCGCAGGACAAACCCGCGCCTTTGGCCATCGTCATTTCCAGTACGGGCAGCGACGGCAATACGCAAAATATATCGGCGTTGCGCGGAGCGCTATACGGCGCCGGCTATCACGTTCTGACAATGCCGTCGCCGACGTTTCCTGGATTCATCGTGTCGTCATCGAGCACGGGAGTGGCCGGCGATCTGATGCAAGACGGCTACGACCTGTACGCGGCCATGCAGCGGGTGGTGAAGCACTTGCCGCGCAAGGTCCGGATCACAGAGATCGACGTCCTCGGCTACAGCCTTGGCGGCGCCAACGCGGCGGTCGTGAAGGCGATCGATGCGAAGGAAGGCAAGCTCAAGATCCATCGCGCGCTCATGATCGATCCACCGGTCAGTTTGTTCGCTTCGATCGGGCGGTTGGACAAGCTGTTTGCCATCAGCGTAGGTTCGGGCGACGACGCCATCGAGGCGCTGTATCGAAGGCTCTATGCGGAGCTCGCCAATCTGTATCGGGCATCCGACCGCGTGCAGATCGACGAGAATTTCATGCTCGCCGCCGCCGCCGCCGTGCTTAAGACGGACCAAGAGTTCTCTGCGGCGATTGCATTGAGCTTCCGCATCGATCTGGTGAATATGTTCTTCGCCGGCGATATGTACGCGGGGACCGGCGTGGTCGTCGACCCGAAGCATCCGCCGAAAGTAAGCGATTCCCTCGAGGAGACCCAGCGTATCTTGCGTAGCAAGCCATTCTCCGAATATTTCACCAAAGTCTTTGCGCCTTATTATTTGCAGCACAAGCCCAATTCCACCGCCACATCGTTGATCGCCGACAATAGCCTCGAGATCGTTGCCGACGCATTGCGCAACGACGGCGATTACTACGGCCAGTGCAACAGCGACGATGTCATTCTCAATGCGCGTGAACTCAAGTGGTTGCGCGATACTCTGGGTCCGAGAATCGCCGTCTACGATCATGGCGGGCACCTCGGGAATGTCGGTTCGCGACAGCAAGTCTCCGACATGCTGGATATGTTGGCGGGGCGCTGGCCGGTGGCGCAGAAATGAAATTAGCGGTATGCCTTTTGTTGGTATTGCTCGGCGGCTGCGCCTCGCAGAGCATAACCATCCGCACTGTGCCGACCGAGCACCCTGCGGCGGAAAATGCCGCGGCCGCGGAGAGTGCCGCGGCATTCACGGCGGCGGCGATGGATGCGGCTGAAAAAGGCGCGGACAAAGCCTTGCCGCCGGCGGGGACGGCGGAACCTCCGGTGACGCCATCGGATGCGCCGTCCATGTATACCTATGATCCCTGGGAGCGGCTGAATCGATTAACTTATCGCTTCAATGCTCGATTCGACGAAAGAGTTTTCCTGCCCGTGTCGAATATATATCGCCGCGTCCCTTCGCCGATTCGCTCCGGCGTGCACAATTTCTTCGGCAACCTGGCGGAAGTCGACAGCGTGGTCAACTACACGCTGCAATGGCGGCTCAAGCTGGGCCTACGCAGTGTCGGGCGCTTCGTGATCAACAGCACCATCGGCATCGGCGGATTGTTCGACATCGCTAAGAAGCTCAAGCTGGCGGTGGCACCCACGGGATTGAGCACGACACTGGCGAAGTGGGGCATGCACCCGGGACCTTACTTGGTCCTGCCGCTGCTGGGTCCGTCGACTCTTCGCGATGGCATAGGCTTCCTCGGCGACTACGCAACCACGTACGTCATCAACGTCGCGGATTTGTACCGTGGGAGCCAGTCATACGTACTTGGCACGGTCAACGCTGTCGATCAGCGCTCGAATGTCAGCTTTCGCTACTACGCCACAGGCTCGCCCTTCGAGTACGAGAACATCCGGTTCCTATACGTGCGCAAGCGCTTGATCGAAGATCAGGGAGTGCGCGCTAAAGAGATAAGGGAGGGAGCAAAGTCTACCACCCAAGAAGAAAACGAGGTCGCTGCGCCGGCGGGCAAGTAGCGTTTTATTCAAGCGCAGTTACGCGACGCCGCGCTCCACCAGGAAGTCTCCCAGGATTTTCGCCGTGTGGCTCTTGCCCGGCTTGCGTGCTATGGCGTCGGGTGAGCCTTGTGCGACGAGGCGGCCGCCGCCGTCGCCGCCTTCGGGACCTAAGTCGACAATCCAATCCGCCTCGGCCATGACGTCGAGGTTGTGTTCGATGACCACCACGGTGTTGCCGGTATCGACGAGGCGGTGCAACACGCGCACGAGCTTCTCGACATCGGCCATGTGCAGGCCGACCGTTGGCTCATCGAGCACATACAGGGTGTGCTGCCCCTCGCGCCGCGCGGTGTCGACCCCGAGCGCATCGGTGCGTACTTTTGACAATTCTGTTACGAGCTTGATTCGCTGGCTTTCGCCGCCGGACAGGGTGGGGCTGGGCTGACCGAGGCTCAGGTAGCCGAGTCCCACATCGGCGAGCAGGCTAACCGGGTGGAATACGCTGCGCTGCGCGGCGAAGAACTCCAGCGCATCGTCTACGCTCATGGCAAGAACTTCGCCGATGCTCTTGCCGTTGAACAAGATGGACAAAGTTTCTGGATTGAAGCGCTTGCCGCCGCAGACGTCGCATAGAACCTGGACATCGGGCAGAAAGCTCATCTCGATGCGCTGCATTCCCTGCCCCTCGCAGGCTTCGCAGCGGCCGCCGGCGGTGTTGAACGAAAATCTGCTGGCCGAGAAACCGCGAATTCTCGCTTCCGTGGTATCGGCGTACAGTCGGCGGATGGAGTCCCAGAAGCCGATATAGGTCGCCGGGCAGGAACGCGGCGTCTTGCCGATGGGAGTCTGATCCACCTCGAGCACCCGGCTGATTTTCTGCCATCCCGTTATGGCTTCGCAGCCTTGAAGGAGGACGTCTGCTTGCCGAGCGCTTCGGCTCGGCCGTGCCAGCAGACGTTTGAGGTTGCGCAACAGCACGTCGCGCGCCAAAGAGGACTTGCCCGAGCCCGAGACGCCCGTGACCACGGTCAACCGCCCGAGCGGCACACGCGCATCGATCTTGCGAAGATTGTGCAACGTGGCGCCTTGCACGTCGATCACGGGCGTTTCGCGATCGATAACACGGCGGCGGGCGCGGGAATGCTGCAACGGCGCCGCGAGGCAGCGGCCGGTCGGGGAATCTCCTGCTCGCGCCAGTTCCGCGGCGGTGCCCTGCGCCACGACGTGGCCGCCGCGTGTGCCGGCGCCGGGACCCAAATCGATCACGAAGTCGGCGCGGCGGATGGTGTCTTCATCGTGCTCGACCACCACCAGCGTGTTGCCCTTGGCGCGCAGCTTATCCAAGGTACGGAGGAGTGCGATATTGTCGCGCGGGTGCAGGCCGATGGTGGGCTCGTCGAGCACATAGCAGACGCCCTGCAAATTCGAGCCCAGCTGCGCCGCCAGACGAATGCGCTGTGCCTCGCCGCCGGACAGAGTCGGGGCGGCGCGATTCAATTGCAGGTAGCCCAGGCCGACGTCCGAGAGAAATGCGGTGCGGGCGGCGAGCTCCGCCAGCAGGTCGCGCGCAATGTCACGCTCGCGGCCAACTAGTTTGAGCTTTTGCAGGGTCGCAGAAAAATCACCCACCGACAGGTCCGCGAGCGCAGCGATCGACTTGTCCCGGAACAGCACGTGCAGCGCTACGGGATTGAGCCGATGCCCCGCGCAATCGGGGCAAGCGCGCGGCTGCGCGTCTTCGCTCGCGCCGGCATGGGTCGCGCCGGCATGCGCCGTGCCGGCATCCCGCCATGTGGATTCCTCGCCGCTTTGCTCTGCATCGAAGTGCTCGATTTGCAGGCCGGTGCCGAAGCAGCTCTTGCACCAGCCATGCTTGGAATTGAAAGAGAAAAGTCGAGGGTCGAGCTCCGGAAAACCGGTGCCGCAGTTGGGGCAGGCGCGTTTGGTGGAAAATACGCGATGCGCTGCGACGTTCACCCGGGGCTTGGCGGCGGCCTTCACGCAGTCCAATTCATCGACATGCACGACGCCGCGCCCGTGTTCCAATGCCACGGCCAGTGACGCCCGCAGTTCGCTCTCGCGCGCTGCGCTGATGGTCAACGTGGCGATGGGAAGTTCGATATTGTGCTCGACGAAGCGATCAAGCCGCGGCCACTTCGCCGTGGGCAGCAGATGGCCGTCGACCTGAAGATGCGCAAAGCCTTTACTGCGTGCCCATTTCGCGAGCGCCGTATACAAGCCTTTGCGCGCGACAATCAGCGGCGCCAGCAGGGTTATGCTCTTGCCGCGACAGTCCTTGAGCAGTCGCGCGGCGATGGCGTCCACGGATTGCGGTTCAATACGCGCCTCGCAGGCTGGGCAGTACTGTACGCCGAGCTTCACATAGAGCAGGCGCAGGAAATGATAAATCTCTGTCAAGGTGGCCACGGTACTCTTGTGGCCGCCGCGGCTGGTACGCTGCTCGATCGCAACGGTAGGCGGAATGCCGAAGATGGCATCTACGTCGGGCCGGGACGCGGGCTGCACGAATTGTCGTGCGTAGGCATTCAGGGACTCGAGGTAGCGCCGTTGCCCCTCGGCGAAGAGAATGTCGAAGGCCAGAGTGCTCTTGCCGCTGCCCGACACGCCGGTGATCACGGTGAATTGGTTGAGTTTGAGGTTGACATCCACATTCTTGAGGTTGTGCTCGCGCGCTCCGTGGATCTCGATCGACGTTGGGGGCGGCGCGCGATGCATCATCCCGTCGGCGAGGTATCCGGCCGTGCCCGCATCGGCGACCGCATGCGCGGTAGGTGCGCGGCTGCCGTACGATGAACCTGCAATCAAAGGCTTGCCGGCGTCGATGAGCGCTTGACCGGTGTGCGACTCGCCGACGTGCATGATCTCGGCAGGGGTGCCGACGCAAACCACATTGCCGCCGGCATCGCCGCCCTCGGGCCCTAGATCGATCACCCAATCGGCGGCGCGAACAACGTCTAAATTGTGTTCGATCACCAGCAGAGAGTGACCGGCGTCGATCAGGCGCCGGAACGCACGCAGCAGTTTCGCCACATCGTCGAAGTGCAGACCGGTGGTTGGCTCGTCGAACAGAAACAGCGAACCCTTGCGGGACGCGGCACCAATCGCGGAGCGCGCGGATTTCTTCAACGATGCCTTATTGGCGGAATTCAGGCGCACCGCATTCTCGGCGAGGTGCCCGGCGAGCTTGAGGCGCTGCGCCTCGCCGCCCGACAACGTGGGCACGGGTTGCCCCAGCCGCAGATAGTCGAGGCCAACTTCGGCCAGCGGCGCCAAACGAAGGCAAACTTCAGTGTCGGCGGCGAAGAACGCCAGTGCTTCCGATACCGTGAGATCGAGGACGTCGGCGATGCTTTTCGGCGATGCGTCGCCGCGGCTCAAACGCACTTCCAGCACTTCCGCGCGAAAGCGCCGGCCGTCGCAATCCGGACAACGCAGGTAGACGTCGGAGAGGAATTGCATCTCGACATGCTCGAAGCCATTGCCGCCGCATGCAGGGCATCTGCCGTTGCCGGCATTGAAGCTGAACGTTCCCGCGGTGTAGTTGCGTTCACGGGCCTGCGGCAGCCTAGCGAACAAATCGCGAATGGCATCGAATGCGCCGACGTAGCTCGCGGGATTTGAGCGCGTCGTGCGGCCGATGCGGCTTTGGTCCACCATGACGACGGCGTCGATTAACCCGGCACCCACGAGGGCGCGATGGATCCCGGGATTCTCCGTTGGCTTGCCCTTGGCGCGCAACAGCGCAGGATAAAGAACATCGTGCACCAGCGTCGATTTTCCGGAGCCGCTGACGCCGGTGACGCAGACTAGGCGCCGCAGCGGAATCTGGACATCGATGTCCTTGAGATTGTGTTCTGCGGCGCCTTGCAGCCGCAGGCCGCCGGCCGCGGCGCGCGCACCGGCCCTGCTCGCGGCGGCTGTGCCAGAAGCTGCCGAATCTACTGGCGGGATTTGCACCTGCTTGCGGCTAAACAAATAGTCCGCGGTGAGCGATCCTTTGGCTTGGGGCAAATCGGCGATGGGTCCAAAGAATACGATCTCGCCACCGTGCTCGCCGGGTCCGGGCCCTATGTCCAGCACGCGATCCGCGGCCTGTATTACTTTCGGGTCATGTTCGACCACCACCAGAGTATTCCCGGCGTCGCGCAGGCGATGCATAACGCCTACGATGCGATCTACATCACGGGCGTGAAGTCCGATCGAGGGCTCATCCAGCACGAACAGGGTATTGACCAGGGACGTGCCAAGGGCGGTGGTGAGATTGATCCGCTGCACTTCGCCTCCCGACAGCGTGCGCGACTGACGGTCGAGGTTCAAATAGCCCAATCCGACGTCGGTCAAATATTTCAGGCGCGTGCGAATTTCCCGCACCAACAACTCCGTCGCTTCGTCGAGCGGCGCCGGTAATGTGAGCGACGCGAAAAAACGGCGGTTATCATCGATGGACAGCAGCATCAATTCGCGGATGTTGATACCGGGATTACCGACCCGCCACAACAGGGCGTCGGGCTTGAGGCGCGCGCCATGGCAGGCGCTGCACTCGGTGTACGAGCGATAGCGCGACAGCAGTACGCGAATGTGCATCTTGTAGGCCTTGGTTTCGAGCCAGGCGAAGAAGCGCCGCACGCCGTACCAGACATTCTTGGTCCATTCGCCCTCACCCTCGATCACCCAGGCGCGCTGCACTTCGGTCAAGTCGCGCCAAGGGGTGTCCAAAGGGATGTCGCGCTTGCGGGCGAACTTGAGGAGGTCCGCTTGGCATTCTTTGTAGGACTCGGTTTGCCAGGGCTTGATGACTCCCAGACGAAGGCTTAATCCCGTGTCCGGAATGACCAGTCCGTAGTCGACGCCGATGCTGCGGCCGAAGCCGCGACAGGTTTCGCAGGCGCCGATGGGAGAATTGAAGCTAAAGGTGCTGGGACTAGGATCTCTGTAACTGATGTCACAGTCCGGACAGTGCAATCCGGTGGAAAATCGCCAGGGCGCCGCGGCGTGGCCCTCGGATCTGCCGCGGCCCTCGTCAGAGGCTGCGCCGCCGTCGGTCTCGCGGACACCGGCGCTGTAATACACGTCGAGCCGTCCTTGGCCGACCTTGAGCGCCGCTTCGATGGCATCTCCGGCACGGGCCGGATCCACCGAGGACCAGCGAAAGCGATCCTGTATCACTTGCAGGGTGTCGCCGCGCCTCTCGTGTATGCGTGTGTAGCCCTGCGCGGACAGCAATCCCTTGACCTCGGCCTCTGTAAAGTTCTTCGGTATGGGTACCGGGAAAGTTAGCAGCAGCGGTGGATCGCCGTGACCCCGAGCGAGAGCGGTCAGCGAAACTTGAATACTGGCGGCAGAGTCTCTGAGAACCGGCCGGCCGCAGCCCCGACAGTGGAGCACCGAGGCGCGCGCAAACAATAGCTTTAAATGATCGTTGAGCTCGGTCATGGTGCCGACGGTGGACCGCGAGGTGCGCACCGGATTAGTTTGGTCGATCGCAATCGCCGGCGGGATACCGTCGATGCGGTCGACCAGCGGCTTGTCCATTCGATCCAGGAACTGCCGCGCGTACGGCGAAAAGGTCTCGACGTAGCGGCGCTGACCTTCGGCATACAGGGTGTCGAACACCAACGACGATTTCCCCGAGCCGCTTACCCCGGTGACAACGATCAACTCGTTGAGGGGCAGGTCGAGGTCCAAATCTTTGAGATTGTTCTGTCGCGCGCCACGGATGCGGATGGCATCCGTGCGGGGCGGATCGAAAGGCGGCATGCAGCCCGTAGTTTACAGGATATGGACCCGCACCGGCGACCGGGCGCCTAACAATGGCCGTTAGCGCCCGGCGAATTGTTCCATCATGAGTCCGGTTCCACCGCGGGTCACATGGGCGACAATGGCCGTCCGTCGATGGATCTTGGTTACTAAGCCTAGGTTTATGGCAAAGGCGAGCTGCACTTGTTGTCCCTTGCGCAGTCCGAGGTTTTCCGTCTCGACGAATACACCGTTCGCGCTCAAGTTTTTGGCCCTGCAAATCCGGCTCTTCCGTCCGGACATCACCACGTACACCGTGGTGCGGGCGCGATGGCGTGTGTGCAAGCGACGCTCCATGTATCCGTTCCCTTCTTTCGATCTCAGTGGTGGGACGCCCATTATGCACATCGCGAAGTCGTTAGCGAAGCGTTGAGTCGCAGTAGCGAACATATGTAAGCCGCCGCGATTATATGTAAAATCAATGACCTAGCTGTGGTGGGACAGCAGAAAGAAATCTCTCGCGACGCCGATCTATGCCAACAGGCGATTAGGGAATGTCTTTACGGCGGATGGCGAGTTGTTCCGGTGCTTCGATGCCCATCTTGATGCGTCTGCCGGTGCCGCCAAGCAGCGTAATTTGAATTGGCCCATTGGCGAACAGCTGAGCCATGGTCATATTGGCGTCCACCCCGTCGGCGGGCTGGATGACGATGGATTCGTCGGCACGGCGGCTGAGAACCAGCATAAATCAAGCCCGCGCCAGCGCGCGCAGCGCTTTGGCGAAGGTTTTCCCCTGGGGACCATAAGTAATGGACGGCCCACCGCGGACGATGTCGATCAGTTGCCCAATTTGGTGCTGCCGCACGTGGATGATGTGGCCGTTGATCTCGTTCGCAGTCCGGCAGCCGGCCATCAACTCCATCAGGGCGCGCCAGCGCTCGGTTACCGTCGCAGCCAGGCCTGCGGAGCCGGGCAGGGCGTACAGCGCGCGGCGTTCCGTTTCGAGCTTTTCGATGGTTTCGAGAATCCGGATCTTTTCGGCGGCCTTTTCCTCGACAGCCGCGGGGCAGTCGCCGGTAAGCGCCGTGCGCTCCGCGGCCAAACTCTCTGTCAGGGAGCGCGCAACTTCGATCTCGCGATCCAAAACATCCTCGAGTCGGCCGCGCGCATCCTTCTCCATGGCGTCACTTCAGTCCGCGTTCGAAGTGCAGAAGCTTGTCGGCGATGCGGCCGGCGTCGATGTGGTAATTGCCTGAATTAATGGCTTGCTTGACGGCTGCCACTTTCGCCGCGTTGACCACCGGCGTCTTGGCGACTGTTTCTTCGATTTTTTGCAGGGAACGGGCCGAATTCGTCAGAGTGACGGTATCACCGCTCTGGGACGTGGCGACACGGGCGGCTGAATTTTCGCCCTGCTGCGGCTTATCGGTTACAACGCCACTGCTGTTCGGACCCTTGACGGGCGCGATCGGCTCGGACGTTGAATATGCACTGATTTTGTCAGTCACCGAAGTCTCTCCTCGGGCTCGCATGGGCCCATGCCAAGGTTATCGTCAGGGTTTGGATGAACTTTAGCGAATCCGCCAAGCCCGCCCATCTAAAATAGTTATCGACTGTGATGCGCTTCACTGAAGGGCTACTGAGAGATAATTTCGACTACCTGCTCGGACCGGGCAATACCCTCGACGATTTTGCCGGACGATAGATTCGCCACCCTAACTCGCTGATTTACGAGGCCATCGTTCAATGCCCTGCCGGCCATGCGCACACTCATACCCCCAAGGTCCGCTACCAAGGTCACCGATTGGCCGCGTTGCACCGCCTTGGCCGCGACCAATTGTTGATTGGTGAGGATGGCGCCGCCGGCGATTGGCCGGCCGGCGGTCAATCCCACCGCAATCGCGGGGTCGTCCAAGAAGCCCGGCGGCAGCTGCGAAATATCGTGCTGCTCCACCTTGAGGTCGGTGGCCTTGAGCACGCTGCCTGCGACAATGGCATGCGCCGCGACTGCGACCGTGGAGGTGCCGATAATTCGCGCTTGGACATATAGATGCCAGGGCTTGGCGTCGTGACAGCGAAGCTCGATAGTCGCCCGATCCTGCATGTGGTGCGGCGAAGCGAGTCCGGCTGTCAACGGCTGGCGGCAACGCTGCAGCTGCAATTGCGGCTCGATCGGACCTATTAGAAATCTCTGCCGTTCGGTCAGCGGTGGAAACTGCCGTGCCGCCTCGGACTTCGCCAACGATTCGAGTGCGGGTACGTCCTGTAGATCCGCCCCCTCCCCAGCGGCGGCGGCGGACGGTACGAGAGAGGTGGCCATCAGCAGCAGCGCGGCCGCCGCCAGGCTAGTTCCCATTCTTAAGCGACGATTTCTTGGCGCTGTTTGCATCATGAACGATAACCAGCAAGCGGCGTGCCAGAGCGCCGATTCGCGGCGCCGCCAGGGTCCACCCAGGGCGAAGCGCCGCGCGTCCCAGAAGGCAAGGCGCGCCCAGGTCGGACGTACGTCCCGGCCGGCTCGACGCGTTCCGGACGGCGCGCCGGCAGCGGCATGGCGGCAATTCCTTGCCGCGTACCTCCATGCCCGTGCCGGTCGTGCCCCCCACAGCCCCGTTTTCGGGCGTACTCGCGCCCCGGCATCAGATTGGCCGTCCACGACGGGTTGGCACAGCTCTTGCTTTAGCTATCCCCCAAGGAGATCACTCGAATGTTTGACAGTATTTTCGGTATTCACGAGCAAGCACTGCTGCTGCAGGGGCAGCGCATCGGCGTCCTGGCGACGAATCTCGCCAACGCCGATACGCCCAACTACAAGGCGCGCGATATCGATTTTGGCGAAGTGCTCGCGAATGGCGGCGACGCGTCGCTGCCGATGCGAGTGACGCAGTCCGCACATATCGCCTTGCCTAAGGGCGAATTGGCCGCCGGCGATCTGAAGTACCGCAACCCGTACCAGGCCTCGCTCGACGGCAACACGGTGGAAATGCCGGTGGAGCAGGCATCCTTCTCGGAGGCCAACGTCCGCTACCAGGCCAGCTTGACCTTCATCAATCTGCAAATTGCCCAGATGCAACTCGCCATCGCCGGCCAGTAGCCGCCACAAGGAACTTCCATGTCTCTATTCAATGTATTCGATGTCGCCGGAAGCGCGCTGAACGCCGAGACCATCCGGCTGAACACCACGGCCAGCAACCTGGCCAACGCCGAGAGCGTGAATGGCGACGCGACCAAGATTTACCGGGCCCGGCATCCTGTGTTCCAGTCGATGATGGATACGTCGAACCCCTTCGCCGATGATCCGCAGGCGTCGACCGGCGTGCGGGTGCTCGGCGTGGTGGAGAGCACGGCGCCGCCGCTGATGCGCTACCAGCCCGACAATCCGCTAGCCAACAAAGACGGTTATGTGTTCACGTCGAACGTCAATTCGATCGAAGAAATGACCAACATGATCTCGGCCAATCGCTCATTCGCGACCAACATCGAGGCGATCAACACGGCGCGCGATTTGTTGCTCAAAACCATTTCAATGGGGCACTAGACGCATGGTTATCAATGGAACGCAGGGGGCCGCCGCCGGCGCGGCCGCCAATGGCGCAGCAATCGGCGCGGGCTCAGGTTCGTCCTCCGGTGCGGGTGCGATAGCCACCGCCGCGACCTTGGGCGGAACGGATTTCCTTACTCTGATGCTCGCGCAACTGAAGAATCAGGATCCGACCAGTCCGGTGGACAGCAACACCTTTCTCACGCAATTGGCGCAGCTCAGCCAAGTGCAGGGGATTACGCAGCTGAACACGTCGTTCAGCAGCTTGTCGAATTCGATGTCGGCGAGTCAGGCGCTGCAGGCATCGTCGCTGCTCGGTCATCAAGCACTGGTTAAGAGTTCGACGGCGCAGCTGGCGGCGAACGGCAGCGTGACCGGCGCCGTCGAGGTGCCGCAGACCACCTCGTCGGTGGTACTCGACATCGCAGACGGCAGCGGCAACGTGGTGCGTAGCATCGGCCTCGGCGCACAGCCGGCGGGTTTGGCCAACTATTCGTGGGACGGCAAGGATTCCAGCGGTTCGCAGGCTCCCGCCGGAACTTACACTCTGAGTGTGAACTACGCGGGCCAGACAAAGGCCAGCGCGGCCGCGACTACCTTGGTCAACGGCACGGTCGAGAGCGTCAGCATGGGCGCGGGATCGGCCGGCATGACGCTGAACGTGGCCGGAGTCGGCAGCGTGTCGTTCGCGAGCCTGCTGCAGATCTCCAATTAATTAATTCAGGAGTACAAAAATGTCATCGTTCAGCATTGCCTTATCCGGACTCACGGCAGCCAGCACTGGCTTGGACGTTGTGTCCAATAACATCGCCAACGCGGATACGGTCGGTTTCAAGGGATCGCGCGCCGAGTTTGCCGACGTGTACGCGGCTGGAGCCGTGAATCTCAACCAGTCCTCGGTGGGCGAGGGTACGCGCGTGGTCGCCACCTCTCAGCAATTCACCCAGGGTGACATCACCACAACGTCGGCCAACCTCGACCTGGCCATCAGCGGCGACGGGTTCTTTACCTTGCAAGACGCGAGCGGCGTGGTCTATTCGCGCAACGGCGAGTTCTCGCCCGATAAGAGCGGCAATGTGGTCAATGCGTCGGGGCAGGCGCTGCAGGTGTATCCGCCCACGGCCAACGGCGGATTCAACACCGGTACGACCACCGACCTCAATTTGGAGACCGCGCAAAGCGCGCCCAACGCCACAACGACGGGTAACGTCATACTAAACCTGCCGGCAAATTCGCCCGTGCCGGCGGCGGCGCCGTTCGATCCGACTAATCCGAATACCTTCACCGAGTCTACGTCGACCACGGTGTACGATTCGCTGGGTACCGCATCTGCCGCAACTTTCTACTTCACACAGACCGCGACGCCGAATCAGTGGACGGTCAATATGGCGGTCAACGGAACCCTGGTTGGCGCCGCGCAGAACTTGACGTTTTCCAATACCGGCGCAGTCACCGCACCGGCAGGCGGGGGCCTAGCGTTCAACGGCTACGCGCCCACCGACGGCGCTGCGCCGATGAGCATGACATTTAACTTTGGGAAGGCCACGCAGTACGGCGGCGAATTCGGCGTCACATCCATCGTTCAGGATGGCTACTCCACCGGCCAGCTCAGCACGGTCTCGATCGATACCAAAGGAATCGTGTCGGCGGTGTACACCAACGGCCGCACCACTCAGCTCGGGCAACTAGCCATGGCGAACTTCCCGAATCCCCAGGGCCTGAAACAGCTGGGTGACACCAATTGGGCACAAACATTTACCTCCGGCACCGTGGTTCAGGGCACGGCGGGATCCGCGGGGTTCGGCAGTATTCAATCCGGCGCCTTGGAAAGCTCCAACGTCGATTTGACGACGCAGCTGGTGAACATGATCACGGCGCAGCGGGCCTTCCAGGCCAACGCGCAGTCCATTACCACTGCGAATCAGCTGTCGCAGACCGTCATCAACATCACTCACTAAGCTACGACCTGACCTATGGATAGAGGACTTTACGTGGCGATGACCGGCGCGAAGCAAATCATGCAGGCGCAGGCTGTCAACAACCACAACATCGCCAATCTGAGCACCATCGGCTTCCGCGCGGATTCCGTGACGTTCGACAGCCAGCCGATTTACGGACCCGGATACGCCACGCGCGTCAATGCGGTCGCGGGCGATGCCGGAACGGATTTCTCCAGCGGCGTGATGCAGAGCACAGGCCGCGACCTCGACATCGCGGTGAACGGCAAGGGCTTCATCGCGGTTCGCGGCACTGACGGCAAGGAGGCGTATACGCGCGCGGGCGATCTGCGCGTGACGCCGACGGGAGCGGTGACGACCGCCGCCGGCCTTGCGGTGCTGACCGAGTCCGGACCTCTCGTCATACCGCCCTCGACGCAGGTGACAATCGGCGGCGACGGTACGGTATCCGTAGTTCCGCAGGGCTCCGCGCCGTTTGCGGTGACCCAAGTCGATCGCATCAAGCTCGTGAATCCCAAGACCTCCGATCTGCAAAAAGGTGATGATGGCCTGTTGCGCATGAAGTCGGGGGACAAGGTAAAGCCCGACGACACCGTCTCCGTGACCTCCGGGATGCTGGAGTCGAGCAATGTCAACGCGGCACAGTCCCTGATCAGCATGATCGAGCTGCAGCGCATGTACGAATTCCAGATTAAGAGCATCAACTCGACCGATACCAATGAGCAGAGCGCGGAGCGCCTGATGCTGACCCAGTAACCGTCCAAGGAAACTATCAATGAATCTTGCTTTATGGGCTGCAAAAACCGGCCTCGACGCGCAAAACACCCGGATGGCGGTGATTTCCAACAATTTGGCCAACACCAATACGACGGGATTCAAGGCGGGTCGGGCCGCGTTTCAGGATCTCATGTATCAGAATATCCGGCAGGTGGGCGCGCAGAGCACGCAGAATACGCAGTATTCGACGGGCCTGACCTTGGGCACTGGAGTGCGCATCGTCGCCACGGAAAAAGATTACACGCAGGGCAGTGTGTTGCAGACCAACGCCAGCCTGGACATGTCAGTGAATGGCCGCGGGTTCCTGCAAATCACCATGCCGGACGGCACCATTGCCTACACTCGCGACGGCTCCTTCTCGCTTGATAATCAGGGAAACGTGGTCACTGCGTCGGGATACCCACTGCAGCCGGCCATCAATATTCCGGCGGGCACGCAATCGGTCACCATCGGCAACGACGGCGTGGTGACGGTAACCTCGGCGACCAACGCCAAGGGCTCCCAGGTGGGTCAGATTCAGCTGGCGGATTTCATCAACGAGGAGGGGCTGCAGCCCGTGGGCAATAACTTGCTGGTGGAGTCCGCGGCCAGCGGCTCGCCGCAAGTGGGAACAGCGGGCACCAACGGCTTGGGCACTCTGCAGCAGGGGGCGCTGGAAACGTCGAACGTGAATTCGGTAACCGAACTCGTCTCCATGATCGAGTGCCAGCGCTCCTACGAAATGAATTCCAAGGCCATTAGCACCACCGACCAGATGCTTCAGTACTTAACGACTAACCTGGCATGATGTGCCAACGCAACGTCGTGGCGCGAGCGGCCGTGCCGGGAAAATTTCTGCGCGGCCTGCTGTTGGCCGGCGGACTGCTGTCGGTGGGCGGCCTGCTGTCCGGGTGCGGCATGTTGCCGGCCAAGCAACGCAAACCCGATCCGGTCGTCGCGCGGGTGCTGCCGCCGCCCACGCCGCGCACTGACGGCGCAATTTATCAGGCCGGCCAGCAAATGGAATTATTCGCCGACCTGAAGGCGCGCCGCATCGGTGACGTGCTGACCATTCGCCTGACGGAGTCGACCGCGGCCAGCAAAAGCGCCGAGACCAAGACCGCCAAGACCACCGGCGTAAACATGACCGGCCCCACCATTCTGGGCAGAACATTCACGGCGGCGGGAGTGCCGCTTACCACGTCCCTGAACAGTGCCAACAGCTTCGACGGAACAGGTTCCAGTACTCAAGGCAACAGTCTGGCGGGCAGCCTGACCGTGACCGTGATGGACGTTCAGCCCAATGGAAACCTGGTGATTCTGGGCGAGAAAACCTTGCGGCTCAACCAAGGCGAAGAAATCGTGCGCGTATCAGGGGTGGTGCGCAGCGCTGACATCGCAACTGACAACACGGTCACCTCCGACAAGGTCGCGGATGCACGCATCATCTACTCCGGCAAGGGCGTGATCGAAGGCTCGAACCGCATGGGCTGGCTGGCGCGTTTCTTTAATTCAGGCTTTGCGCCGTACTGATATGAAGCGCTCCTTATCCACCGCGATTTGTCCGCTGACGATGTTCCTGTTGTTTTCGGCACAGCTTACGCATGCCGAACGCATCAAGGACCTGGCGCAAATACAGGGAGTGCGCACCAATCAATTGGTGGGCTATGGATTGGTCGTGGGGCTTGACAGCACCGGCGACCAGACCAGCCAGGCGCCCTTTACCGTGCAGTCACTGCGCAATATGCTGGCGCAGCTGGGCGTGACGGTTCCTGCGAACGTCACGCCGCAGTTGAAGAATGTAGCGGCGGTGGCAGTGCATGCCGTCATGCCTGCCTTCGTCAAGCCCGGGCAAACCATCGACATCACCGTCAACTCCATCGCCAACGCCAAGAGTCTGCGCGGTGGGTCGCTGCTGGTCACACCGTTACACGGCCTCGACGGGCAGATCTATGCGATCGCCCAGGGCAATCTCATCGTCAGCGGCTTTGGCGTCGAAGGCACGGACGGATCCAAGCTCACGGTGAACGTACCGAGTTCGGGGCGCATTCCCAATGGTGCCACCGTCGAGCGTGCCGTGCCCTCGCAGCTGGCACAGGGCGATTCGATCGTACTGAATCTCAACGATCCTGACTTTACGACCGCGACGCGCCTGGTCGCGAGCGTCAACAAGGGCATGGGTGACGGCATCGCCAGCATCATGGACGGCAGTTCGGTACGGGTGCGCGCGCCGCTCGACATCACTCAACGGGTGGCATTTCTCTCCATGGTTGAGAATCTGCAAGTGGAGCCGGGCATGGCCTCGGCCAAGGTCATCATCAATTCTCGTACCGGCACCGTCGTGATCAGCAGCAATGTCATCGTAATGCCCGCTGCCGTGTCGCACGGGTCCTTGTCGGTCACCATCAAAGAAGAGCAGACGGTGAGTCAACCGGCGCCGTTTTCCAAGCTCGGTCAGACCGTGGTGCTGAACAACTCCACCATCAAAGTGGATCAGGGTTCGAATCGCATGTTCCTGTTCAAGCCCGGTGTGGAGCTCGAACAAATCGTGCGGGCCGTCAACGACGTGGGAGCGGCTCCCGGCGATCTGGTCGCCATCCTGGAAGCATTACGCGAGGCTGGAGCGCTGCAGGCCGAGCTTATCGTTATCTAGACGCCTAAATGAACACCACACTGCCCACGCTCGCCCTGCCCGCATCGCCGGTGGACACCTCCGCCGCGACCACCTACACCGACCTCAACGGCTTGGCAGCCTTGAAGAGGGATCCGACATCCCCGCAGTCTATTACGGCCGTTGCCGCGCAAGTCGAAGCCCTGTTCCTGCAAATGATGCTGAAGAGCATGCGCGAGGCCACAGCAGGCGATGACCCCGACAGCAATGAAATGAGCATGTACCAGGACATGTTCGACAAGCAGGTGGCGCTCACCATCAGTCAGCACGACGATTTGGGGCTGGGCGCCATCTTGAAGAGGCAGCTGTCGAACAAGACGGCCCTCGCCG
>JBDUBO010000046.1:0-28406 GCA_040004115.1 Gammaproteobacteria bacterium
CGCGGCAGCTGGAGTAGCAGCGGCAGCCGGAGCCGCGGCAGCTGCGGGAGCTGCGGGAGCTGCGGGAGCCGCCATCGTCGCGGAACTGCCTTTGGCCGCCTTCCGCACGCCGCCGTGACCACTGCACGCACCGCGCCCGGTGGCGACGGAAGCCGTGCCATCCTTGCATGTGCTTCCCGCGCCCGAGGTTGTGGATGCCGGTGCGGCCGATGCCGGGGCCCCAGGTGCGGCAGCCGCCTCAGCGGGAGCAGCTGGCGCTGCGGCCTTCGTTCCTTTTCGAACACCGCCGTGTCCGCTGCAGGCCCCGCGGCCGGTGGCTGCGGAGGTCGTACCATCCTTGCAGGTGGTGGCAGCAGTCGCCTCCGCCCCCCAGGCCGGCAGCGACAATGTAAGCACCAACATGGGTGCCGCAATCAGGCCCACGAGATCAGTATATTTCATGAAAATTCACTCCCTGGTTTTTCGAGCTCGAACTTGAATTGTAGCCGTCTTCCGGGCGAATCCCAGCTTCTCTCAGTGCGATGCGGGAAACGGCAGTAGGGTGGTCACATTCATCAGAAACGGGGTGTGCTGGCGGGACGACCCGGCCTGAAACAGCTTGCCGTCAACGGTGACATGCGAATTCTCGATGACGTTCGGCGGAAATTCCGCTACGCCGACCAACTGCAGATCGTTCGCGGCCAGGCAGTGATGGCTTTCGGCCGGTGCATAAATATAGGCAGTTCGATCCAGCGACAATACCGGAACATTGTCCAAGCCGTCGGCGGCAGGGTAGTCGCGAAAATGGACGCGCCCGGTCAGCGTATTCTTGACGGGCTGTTGGAACAGGCAGGGGCCGTAGCCTATGACACAACCGCTCAATCCAATATACATACCGATGACCGACCATCGCCAAATTCTCATTCAGTAAACTCCATGCTGTCAGTCTGCTCCAGGGATGCAAGTTTTGCAGATGAAAATGACCGAGGCCGGCGCGATCGCATCCCGTGCTGTGGGTTCGCGGCACTCGAGTATTTCGAATCCGTTACGCCGCAACATCGACACCCAACTCGCGAGAGTGCGGAAATACCAAGGCGCAGGATCGCTGAATTCTGCACCAAAGCCCGACCAGCTCCCGGCGCGCCAGCCATCCCGGTATGGATGCTCGCCGCACGCCGCGGCCGGATGCAGTGTTTGCACGACCAGATGGCCGGCCGCGTCGAGGTAGTGCGCGACGGCGCCGAGCAGCGACTCCACCGACTCCTCTCCCAGGAGAGAAAAATTGCAAACGGCCGCATCGAATGGCCCGCACTGCAACTGCCGATGCGCAATGGCTCCATAGTCGCTTACTTGAAACAGACCGCCGCCGCGCTGCTCCGCCTCCGCAATCAGTTCGGGCACGGCATCGACGCCGGTAACCTCGATTCCCGAGGCACTCAGGGCTCTCGCCAACCAGCCCTCGCCGCAACCCAGGTCGAACACGCGGCCCGGGCGTATGCTCAGAACGGCGTCGACGATTGCCGCATCGGTCACGAGCTTGCGGCTATGGATGCTCGCCGCTTGTATCGCTCGCGCCCACGGCCGGGCGTTGGTGTTCCAAGAGCGAATGATTTGCGCCTCAAGCGCGTCCGGCGGCCCCTTCATGCATGCAAGTTTACTCCCGCTCCTCATTGCTGGCGCGATTGACGGATGCTATACACGCGGAACGAAAACTAGGAGAGCTCGCTTGGATCGAAATTGGCTGAATCAATACCCTCCTGGGGTGCCGGCGGACATCGACCCCGACAGCTATGCGTCGCTGCGGGACATTTTCGACGAGGCCTGTGCCGCCCACGGACACTCGCCGGCGTTCACCAATATGGGCGCCACCTTAACCTATGCACAACTCGACACACTGAGTAGCGCATTTGCCGCCTGGCTGCAGCACAAATCCGGGTTGGTCAAGGGCGACCGGGTCGCCCTCATGATGCCCAATATTTTGCAATATCCGGTAGCGCTGTTCGGTGTGCTGCGCGCCGGCATGGTGGTGGTCAACACCAACCCCCTGTACACGACTCGAGAGCTCGAGCATCAGTTGGCGGATTCCGGGGCCAAGGTCATAGTCATCGTCGAGAATTTCGCACATGTGCTGCAGCAGGTGCTGCCGCATACCAGCCTGCAACAGGTGTTGATCACGCGGGTCGGGGATTTACTCGGCTGGCCGCGCGGTTTCGTCGTGAATTTTGTGCTACGTCACGTGCGCAAGCAGATACCGAAGTGGAGCATGCCGGGAGCTTCGACATTCAAGAACGCCTTGGGCGGCGGCCTCGGACGCAAACTCGAACCGGTCCCTGTGGGTTCCGATGACATCGCCTTTCTGCAATACACGGGGGGCACCACAGGCGTTGCCAAGGCCGCGGTCCTCACCCACCGCAACATGGTAGCCAATGTGCTGCAGTCCTCAGCATGGATACATCCGTCGCTGCAGGTCGGCGCGGCGCGTGTCGTCATCACGGCGCTGCCGCTGTATCACATTTTTGCGCTCACCAGCAATTGCCTGGCCTTCCTGTCGCTCGGCGCTCAAAACATCTTGATCACCAATCCCCGCGATTTCAAGGCATTCGTTGCCGAGCTGAATAAGTACAAATTCAACTTCATCAGCGGCGTCAACACGCTCTTCAACGCCCTGCTGCATACGCCCGGCTTCGCAGCCGTGGATTTCAGCGGGCTGCAATGCACGTTCGCCGGAGGTATGGCGCTTCAGGCGGTGGTCGCCGCGCGCTGGAAGGAAGTCACCGGATGCGTCGTGACCCAGGGCTGGGGATTGACCGAAACCTCGCCGGTCGCCACTGCCAATCCCGTGGGCTTGGATTTCAACGGTTCCGTCGGCCTGCCCGTCCCCTCGACGGACATTTCCATCCGCGACGACGCCGGCAAGGAATTACCGGTGAATGGCGTCGGCGAGATCTGCGTGTTCGGTCCGCAGGTAATGGCGGGATATTGGAATAGGCCGGACGAAACCGAGAAAGTGATGTTTGGCGACTGGCTGCGCACCGGCGACATCGGCCGCATTGACGCCGCCGGTTTCGTATATATCGAGGATCGAAAGAAGGACATGATTCTGGTGTCCGGCTTCAACGTCTATCCGAATGAAATAGAGAGCGTCATCGCCGCCCATCCCGGCGTGCTGGAAGTCGCGGCGGTCGCACAGCCGGATGACAATTCCGGCGAAGTCGTTGCCATTTTCGTGGTCAAGAAAGATCCAGCCCTCACCGCCGAGACCTTGATCGCCTTTGGCCGAACCGAATTGACGGGCTACAAAGTTCCGAGACATGTGTACTTTCGCAGCGAGCTGCCCAAGACTAACGTCGGCAAGATCCTGCGCCGTGCGCTGCGCGATGAGCTACGAACCGTCCCGGCCGATTGAGCACCCTCCTGAAGCGTCCGGCGCAAAATCGGCACGGCCGCCGCCCTGAGCGCGCAACGTCATGACGGCGCGACTTGGAAGGCCTGTACCGTTTCGACCAGGAGCCTGACGCGATCAGGATCGACATCAGGTGTGATGCCGTGGCCGAGATTGAACACGTGACCCGCCCCCGCGCCATAGCTTTCCAATACGCGCAGGGTTTCGGCGCGCAAGATCTCCGGCGGTGCGAACAGGGCCGAAGGGTCTAAATTGCCCTGCAGCGCGACGCGGTCCTCCACCTGAGCGCGAGCGGCCGACAGATCCGTGGTCCAGTCGACGCCGACGGCGTCGCAGCCTATGCCTGAGATTTTCTTGAGCCAGGCGCCGCCGCCCTTGGTAAACACGATATTTGGCACGCGGCGTCCGTCCGCTTTTCGCGTCAGCGCGTCGACGACTTCGGCCATATAGCGCAAGGAGAACTCTTCGTACTGGGCAGGCGTCAGTACGCCGCCCCAAGTATCGAACAGCATCACCGCCTGTGCGCCGGCGGCAATTTGCGCGTTCAAATACAGAATGGTCGACTTGGCGAGTATTTCGAGCAGGCGGTGAAGATCTCGCGGCGCCTCGTACATCATGCGCTTGATCTGGCCGAAGGTTTTACTGCCGCCGCCCTCCACCATGTAAGTCGCCACGGTCCACGGGCTGCCGGCGAAGCCAATGAGGGGCACCCGGCCGTGCAACTCACGGCGCACCAGTGCCACGGCGTCGATGACGTACTTCAATTCCCTGCCCGGGTCTGGGACCGGGAGGCGGGCGACGTCGGCCGCCGTGCGCACCGGACGCTCGAACTTTGGGCCCTCGCCCGCTTCGAATTCCAGCCCCAGGTTCATGGCATGGGGAATCGTCAAAATGTCCGAGAAAAGAATTGCGGCGTCGAGCGGGAATCGATCGACCGGCTGCAGTGTGATTTCAGCGGCGATCTCCGGATTGGTGCACATCTCGAGAAAACCGCCGGCGCGAGTCCGCGTGGCGCGGTATTCAGGCAGATAACGCCCAGCCTGGCGCATCAGCCAAATCGGTCGGCGCGGCGTCGGTTCCCGCAGCAGGGCGCGCAATAGCAAATCGTTCTGTAGGGTGGTGCTCATGGTGTACTTCAGGTTCGTTCCGCCGGATCGAACAATCGCCGGTGTTCCAGGATAGCGTACCGGTCCGTCATGCCGGCAATATAATCGGCCACCGCTCGGGCGCGGCCGGCCGGACCTTGTACCAATTCCAGTCGCGAGCCGGTCGCCTTGTGCTCGTCGGGCATCAGCGTCGGATCGCTGAAAAATACTTCAAACAGCTCGCTGACGACGCGACGCGCCTTGGCCGTCATGCGCCGCACCTTGTAGTGCTTGTACACATGTTCGCGCAGGAATGTCTTGAGAGAATGATTGAGCTCGCGCGTGCCTTCGCTAAAGCCGATCAGCGGCCCTGGGAAGGACCTGACTTCGGCAATCGATCGCACCCCCGAGGCGCCGAGCCTGGCTGCGGAGGAATCGATCAAGTCGCTCACCAGGTGATTGATCATGCGCCGCAAGATCTCGTATACCTGCCGGCGTCCCGCAAGGGCAGGGTACTTCTCGATTACTTCCGCATGATATTTGCGGAACAGCGGCACCTCCAGCAGCAGTTCCACGGAGATGAGCCCGGCGCGAATACCGTCCTCCACGTCGTGATTGTTGTAGGCGATTTCATCGGCGAAGTTGGCCAGCTGCGCCTCCAGTCCGGGTTGCCGGCGGTTGATGAAGCGCTCGCCGATTTCGCCGAGCTGCACTGCATTGTTGTAGGAACAGTGCTTCAGAATCCCTTCGCGGCACTCGAAGCTCAGGTTCAGTCCGTCGAATTCCGCATAATGCTCTTCGAGCTCATCGACCACCCGTAACGACTGCAAATTGTGCTCGAATCCGCCGAAATCCATCATGCACTCGTTCAATGCATCCTGCCCGGCATGGCCGAACGGCGTATGCCCCAGGTCATGCGCGAGGCAGATCGCTTCGGACAACACTTCGTTGAGCTTGAGCGCCCGGGCAATGGTGCGAGCAATTTGTGCCACCTCGAGGGAATGCGTCAGCCGCGTTCGGTACAAATCTCCTTCGTGATTGACGAACACCTGAGTCTTGTAGACCAGTCGGCGGAAGGCGGTGGAGTGCACGATGCGATCTCGATCCCGCTGATATTCGGAACGGTACGCGGGTTTCGGTTCCGGATAGCGGCGTCCGCGCGAATGCTCGTCGAGTGCTGCATAGACGGCGAGACCGGTCATGCGAAATATTCCTTGAGCGTGGCCTCGAGTGCAGCTTGGCTGTAATCGGCCGTCACGATGGCTCGGCCCAGTTTCCCGAGCAGCACCAGGCGCACCGCGCCGGCCAGCACCTTCTTGTCCATTTGCATCAGTTCCAATGCTCTGGCGGCGCCGACACGCGGCGGCTCGGTGGGCAAGCCGGCCTTGCCGAGGATGGCCCGTACGCGATCCTTGATGGTGACGTCGATCATCCCCAGGCGCTGCGACAGGTCCGCCGCAATCAGCATTCCCAGGCCCACCGCTTCGCCGTGCAAGTAGGTCTGGTACCCAGTGGCCGCCTCGATGGCATGTCCAAAGGTATGGCCGAAGTTCAATATTGCCCGCAGATTCTGTTCGCGCTCATCCTTCGCCACCACCGTCGCCTTGATTTCACAGGATCGGGCGATGCTGTAGGTCAGCGCATCGACATCCCGCGCGAGCAGTTTGTCCATATTGTGATCCAGCCAATCGAACAGCAGCGGATCCCACACGCAGCCGTACTTGATCACCTCGGCGAGGCCGGCGCGCAGCTCGCGGTCAGGCAGAGTGGCGAGCGCATCGGTATCCGCAATGACGCACTGTGGTTGGTAGAAGGCGCCGATCAGGTTTTTGCCGCCCGGGTGATTTACGCCGGTCTTGCCGCCGACCGAAGAGTCTACTTGCGCGAGAAGCGTCGTCGGCATCTGTACGTAGCCGACGCCCCGCTGGTAGCAGGCCGCCGCGAAGCCCGCAATATCCCCGACAACTCCGCCCCCCAGGGCCAGCACCGTCGCGTCGCGATTCATTTTCTTCCCCACCAACGCGTCGAACACCCATCCGGCAGCTTGCAGCGTCTTATGCTGTTCACCGTCCGGCAAAATACACTCGGCGAGCCTCCTTGGGGCAAGGCTGTCGGTCACTTTCGCAAGGTACAGCCGCGCCACCGTCGTGTTGGTCACGATCATCAGATCCCGACCGCGTATTTGAGCGTCCAGCAGCCCTCGATTGGTCATCAGCCCCGATCCGATCACGATGGGATAGCGAGAATGACCGACGTCAACTTGCAAGGTTTGCACGGCGTCGATTATACGAACCTCAGCTTGCCCGCGCCCGCTGCAGCTCATGATGAATCTCCTCGGCGACCAGCTGTACCCGGCGGCCGTCCGTGGAAACGGTGAAATCGGCTATTTCGGTATACAGAATTGCCCGGCGGTGCATCAGTTCCTGCAGCTTCTGTTCGGGATCCGTGTCGTTCAGCAAGGGGCGATGCCGCGCGTGCCGGGTTCGTTCAAGTTGCTGGTCGATGGAAGTCGCGAGGTACACCACCACGCCTCGCGCGGCGAGTACGCGCCGATTGTCCTCCTCGATCACGGCGCCGCCTCCGGTGGCCAGCACGATGGACTCCAGTCGGGTCAGGCGTTCGATCGATTCCTTCTCCCGGACTCTGAATCCCGATTCGCCTTCCTTCTCGAAAATAAACGCGATATCCACTCCGGTCTTCGCCTCGATGTCCGCATCGCTGTCGTGAAAGGTGAAGCGCAGCATGCGCGCAAGGTGCCGCCCCACGGCGGTCTTGCCCGAACCCATGGGGCCTATGAGAAAGATGTTCCCTTTACTGAGCATAGGCGCATTTTGTACGGTTTAACGCAGCGAAATCACTGTATTAACGTCGAATTCGCCGTATTTGCTGGTTTCTAAATGGAAAAGCCGCCCCACAGGCGGCCTTTCCAGTTGCAAATGCCGACTGCGATCAGTACAGGTTCGATCCCTCGCGCAGGATCTTCGGCGTGATGAAAATCAGCAGTTCGGTCTTGTTGTTGATTCTCGTCGTACTCTTGAACAGGTTGCCCAGTACCGGGATATCGGCAAAGAACGGCACCTTGTTCGTCGACTGCGATTTCGTGGTATCGAGAATGCCGCCGAGAACCACGGTCTGGCCGTCGTTGACCAGCACCTGGGTGATGATCTGCCGGGTGTCGATCGAGGGTACGCTGCCGCCGGTGGCGCTGGTCACCTGCTGACCGACTGCGTCGTCCTGCACGTCGAGATCCAATATCACGCGGTTGTCAGGCGTGATCAGCGGCGTGACTTTGAGCGACAGCACCGCATTCTTGAACTGAGTCGTCGTGGCGCCGCTCGATGCCGATTCCTGATAGGGGATCTCGACACCTTGCATGATGGTGGCCTGCTTCTGATTCGCGGTGATGACGCGCGGCGATGAGATCGTCTCGCTCTTGCCCTCGTTCTGGGCGGCCGATAGCTCCAGATCGATGAGGTGACTGCCGCCCAGAACCGACAGACCGATGCTGCCGTTGGTGTGCGCCGCCGGCACATTGACCTGGTAACGGTTGTCGAGAATCGGCGTTGCCACCGGCCTGACCGAGCCCCCCGCCAAATTGGTGATCGCGGACTGAACCATGGTGTCCGCGCCCGCGCCGTTGCCGGTGACGGAAATGAGACTTCCGGGTCCAGCGGTCGTAAAGCCGGTAATGCCGAGCTTGGCGCCCAAATCGCGTTCAAAGGTATCGCTCACGATCACGATGCGCGCTTCGATCAAGACCTGCTTGACGGGCACGTCCAGGGTTTGTACCAGGCGCCGGATGTCGGTCAGCTTATCCGCCGTATCCTGCACCAGCAGCGTATTGGTGCGCTCGTCGATGGAAAGGGTGCCGCGTGGCGACAGCATGGAATTGGTGGTGCCGGCGCCGCCGCTCGGCTTGATCAGTTTCGCGAGGTCGGCGACCTTGGCGTAATTGACCTGCAGGAATTCGGTGTGTACGGGCGAGAGCTCTTGGACTTCCTTGCGCGCCGCCAGCTCGGCCTTCTCCCGCGCCGCCAGTTCTGCCGTCGGACCGATGATGATGACATTGTCCTGTCGGCGCTTGTCCAGACCCTTGGTCCGCAACACGATGTCGAGCGCCTGATCCCAGGGCACGTTCTGCAGCCGCAACGTCAGATTGCCGGTCACCGAGTCGCTGACAACTATATTTTGACCGCTGGTGTCGGCCAGCAGCTGCAGGACAGAGCGCACGTCGATGTCCTGGAAGTTCAACGTCAGACGCTCGCCGGTGTACTCCTTCTTCTCCTCGGCATTGGCGCGCTTCTGCGATGGTTTGATCTCAATGGTGTACTGATTGTCGGATTGATAGGCGAGCTGCTCGAAGTCGCCGGTTGCGCTGATCACCAAGCGCGAGCTGCCCTCGACGCGCAGCGCATCGACGGTCTGCACCGGCGTCGCGAAATCCATGACGTCGTAGCGGCGCATCAGATTCTTCGGCATCAGGGTGCCGGCGAAATCGACGACCACTTGATTGCCTTCCTGACGCACGTTGACCGGGGTGCGCGGATCCGTCAGCTGCACGATCACCCGGCCGGTACCGTCGGCGCCGCGCCGGAAATCGATGGTCTTGATCGCGCGCTCCGTGTCAGCAGCGCCGGCACCGGCGCCGGAACCTGCGCGAGCCACGGCCTGCTTGGCCGCCTCGCCCGGCTGGCTGCCGAGCGTGACAATGATGTTGTTGCCGTCGACTTTGGTCGTATACGGCATCAAGTTATCCACGTTGACGACCAAGCGCGTGCGCCCATTGGCTTCGGCTACAAGCACGGTATCGACGCCGCCCGAGCGCACGTCGATGCGCCGCGACGCCACGGCGAGTATCGTGTTCGGCAAGTCGAACGCAATGCGCGCGGGTTTGTCGATGGTGAAAGGCAGCGGCTCGGGAGCCGGGCCGTTCATGTGCAGCTTGAGCTGCACCTGTTGACCCGAGGTCTGAACGTCGATTGACTCGAGCTTGAGCGGATCCGCGGCCAGCGCCGTGAGGTTGACCGCGCTCAAGGCGAGCAGCGCCATAGCGCCAAACATCGCCGTTCGTATCTTAAATCTAATCATGCTTTACTCCCTGAAGGCCTTCAATCGGACAGTGCCAATGAGGCCGGTCGCTCAATATAGCCGCCGAGACCATCCGGGATGATCTCGACGAGGCTAATTTTTCCGCCGGAAATGTCAGTCACCTTGCCATCATTCTGCCCGAGGTAATTGCCGGGCTGAACCTTGTGCACCAGGCCGTCCTTGGATTGCACAAGCCCATAAAAGCTGCTGCCCACCTTGAAGGTTCCGACCATTCGCAACGTATCGAGAGAAAAACCCTCGAGAAACTCGCGGTTGCGCCGCGAACTGGGGCGCAAGTTTTGACCGTTGGCGCCGGCGACGCCCTGCGGTTGGAACGGTGAACGCAGCTTCGACGCCGCGTACACGTATGTTTCGTAGGGTTTCACTTCCGGCAGCGCCTGGATGCGGCCGCCGGGCTTTTTCTTGGTGGCGGCGATCCAATTCTGCAGGTCCGATTGGCCGCCCGAGCAGCCGGCCGCGACCATGCCCACAAGAGCCACGGCGATGATGCGCGCGTTGCATGTGTTTCTCACGTCGCGCCTCCCGTCTTTTTCTTCGCCGGGTGCCCGCCACCCTCATCCTCTATGTAGCGGTAGGTTTTGGCCGTCACGTCCATGGTCAAGTTGTCGTAGCCGCTCTTGCTATCCACCGGCGCGATCTGGATGTCGTGCAAGGTCACGATGCGCGGCAATGCGGCGATGCCGCTGACGAAATTGCCGAAATCGTGGTAACTACCAACCAATTTGATCCTGATCGGCAGTTCGGCGTAGAAGCCGTTGCCCTTCTCGCTGCCGGGCTGAAACAGCTTTTCCTGCAGGCCGGCGGCGAGCCCGGTTTGCGAAATGTCCACCAGAAGATTTGGCACCTCGGTCTTGCCCGGTAATTGCCGCAGCATGGCGCCGAAGCTGCGTTCCATTTCCGCGAGCTGCGCCTTGTAGGCGTCGAGATTGGCAGCGCGCTGCTGTTTGCTCTCGAACTGGCTGCGCAGATCGAGTTCGTCGGCTGCCGCCTTCTGCAGCACCGGACGATCGTCGTTCCAGACGAACATGTACCAGCCGAAAGCCCCGAATACCGCGAATATCAAAGCGACAAAGAACCCACGCACCGGCAACGGCCAGCGTCCCACGTCGCGCGGATCAAGGGTCCGTAGTTGATCGAAGAAATTCATTTGGCCGCAACCTTCTTCACCGTTGTTTCGCCGCCATTTTCGAGATCCACACCGACCACATCGCTGGTAAGCGTGAAATTCGAGCCGCCCGTCGGCGAGTCCCTAGCAGACTCGACCACCAGCAACACGGGGTTATCCATCCATACCGACGAATCGATATTGCGCATGAAAGTGGACACGCGCGTGCTGGACTGCGCCACGCCGTGAATTTCGAGCTTGTTGCCGCTCTGCTTGATCGCCGTCAGATAGACGCCCTCAGGAACGGTTTTGACGATTTCGTCGAACAGATGCACGATCTCGGGCCGCTTGCGCTGCAGCTTTTCGATGATTTCCATGCGCGCAACCAGTCGTTGCTTGCGGTTCTCGAGATCCTGAATGTCAGCGATCTGCGCATCGAGCTTCACGATTTCCTTTTTGAGGATATTGTTCTTCTCGAGTTGCGCATCGGTCCAGCCGGCGTACAGCAGCTTGCCGACCCCGATCAACACGACGGCCGCGATCAAGGCGCCGCCGGCGGCGACCATGAACTCGCGACGTCGGACTTTACGTTCTTGTTCGCGCCAGGGAAGTAGATTGATACGCGGCATGGCTGCTCTTTAGTCGAAGCTTCGCAGCGCGAGGCCGCAGGCTGTGAGTAATGCTGTGGCGTCGCGCGCCACTGCTTGGGCTTTGGCCTTGGACGATACCTTCATGTTGCCGAGGGGATCACCCTTCTCCGCCGGCACGCCAACGCGGCTGGAGATAACCTCCGAAACGCCGGGTATATTGGCACAGCCGCCGCAGATCAATATTTGATCGGGCTGCGAGCGGCCGCTGCCGGAGGCCAGATAAAATTGCAGCGAACGGCTGACTTGTTGCGTCATGTCATCGATAAAGGGATCGAGCACCTCGGGTTGATAGTTGCTCGGCAGGCCGCCTTCCTTCTTGGCGCGGCCGGCTTCTTCCATGGAAAGGCCGTAGGTGCGCATGATTTCTTCCGTGAGCTGCTGTCCGCCGAACGCAAAGTCGCGGGTATAGATGACTCGCATGTCGCGCAGCACGCTGAAGGTGGTGCTGCTGGCGCCGAAATCCACCACCGCGATGGTGCGGTCCATCCCGCCGTCCGGCATCTGGTGACGCATCAGTGCGCAGGCATTTTCCAAGGCGAAAGCTTCGACGTCGACCAGCTGCGCGGTGAGGCCCGAGGCCTGCACCGCCGCCTGACGCTGCTCGACGTTCTCGGTGCGCGTCGCGACCAACAGCACGTCCATCATTTCCGGATCCTTTTCCGATGGGCCCACGACTTGATAATCGTAGCTGACTTCTTCCATCGGAAAGGGAATGTATTGGTCGGCCTGCATCTCAACCTGGCCTTCAAGTTCGTTGTCGCCCAGATTTTTCGGCATCTGAATAACTTTGGTGATCGCGGCGTCGCCCGAAATCGCGATGGCGGCTAGCCTGCTCTTCGCGCCGGAACGCTTCACAGCGCGGCGGATGGCCTCGCCGACGGCTTCCGCGTCGACGATGGCTTTTTCGTTGATGGCGTTGTGCGGTGTCGGCTCCGCTGCATACGACTCAACACGGTACTGGCCGCCCGACATCGAGAGCTCAATGAGCTTCACCGATGAGGTGGTTATGTCAAGTCCCAACAACGGACGATATCTTTTGCCGAACGACCACACTGTCTATTTTCCTTTTTCGCTCAGTACCTTGGGGGTCTAAACTGGTGCACGAGATTAACGTAGCCCACGCAAACTTAGCAAGAAACTGTTAAATAGAACGTGAAGCCACTCACGGTAATGACCACGAACTGCGTCCGCTGCCCAAACTGGGACCTGCGACAAATCCGTCGCGCCCTGTGGCAAGGCTTGGTCAGTCATCCGTTCAGACCTCTCCACCTATGCTCTAAATAGGCGATTGGTTAAGCTTGGTCTGGCAACCCCGCTGTCCGCCACCCTGGACTTCTTGCCTGGAACTGTCGGATCGGTGGCTTTGCGTCCTCAACTTTCGATGAGTATGCCCCTGTAAGCAGCGGTAATATGCTTGCGCAATATCGCCGGTGCAATAAGTTAGAACGGTTTTCTGTGGCTAAACGTTACCTAGTTCTCATATCCCGCATTTGCGTGGGTTTGGTAGGCGCAATAGCGTTAATTGCGTTCGCCAACGTCTGTGCTTATGTCTACTTGAAGCCCGCGCTGCCCGATGTGGAAAGCCTGCGGGACGTGCAACTGCAGGTGCCGCTCCGGGTTTATACCCGCGACGGCAAGTTGATCGCCGCCATCGGCGAGCAGCGCCGGATTCCCGTGAGGTATGACCAAATACCGAAGCGGCTGATTCAGGCCTTTTTGGCCACCGAGGATGATCGCTTCTTCAAGCACCATGGTGTTGATTGGCAAGGGATTTTGCGTGCTGCCGTGGCCAACCTCAAAGCCGGCGGCATCCGCCAGGGCGCGAGCACCATCACCATGCAGGTGGCGCGTGACATGTTCCTTACGCCGCGGCGCGACATGAAGCGCAAGATGAGCGAGATCTACATTTCCCTGTTGATGGAAGCCGAATTCACCAAGGAAGAGATCTTCTCGTTGTACGTCAATAAGATCTTCCTCGGCCAGCGCGCCTACGGAGTTGGCGCCGCCGCCGAGGTATATTTCGGCAAGACCTTGGATCAATTGACGGTGGCCGAAATGGCCACTTTGGCAGGGATTCCAACCGCACCCTCGGTGGTCAATCCGGTCGCCAGTGCTGAAGCCGCCACCACACGGCGTTCGCACGTGCTGGGCAGGATGCTCGAGCTCGGCTACATCACTCGGATCGAATACGACGAGGCGAAAAACAGTCCGATGGAATCGAGGCTGCATGGGGCGTCGATCGAAGCGGACGCACAATATGTCGCGGAAATGGTGCGCAGCGATATGCAAGCCAAGTATGGCGATGCTGTCTACACCGCCGGCTACAAGGTGTTCACCAGCATCGATTCGCGCCTGCAAGCGGCCGCCACCGTGGCGCTGCGCACCGGGCTGCTGGAATACGATCGCCGCCACGGCTATCGCGGTGCGACGGCCAGGGTTGACGCGTCCAAGCTCGCCACGCCCGCGGAATTGGCTGCGCAACTCGAGGATTTCCCCGTGATCGGCGGGCTGCGGCCGGCCATCGTGCTCAAGGTCGAAGCGAAAAGCGCGAAGATCTACGTCAAGGACATAGGCGAGGTTAACCTTCCCTGGGAAAAGCTCTCCTGGGCCAGGCGCGAGCTGCCCGACGAGAAGGTCGATCGCCCGCCAACCCAGGCATCGGAGGTGCTCGCGCGCGGCGATGTTATTTACACCGTCGGACGCACTGCCGACTCGCTGCTGTTCGTCCAAGTGCCGGAGGCACAGAGCGCGCTCGTGTCGGTGGATCCGCGCGACGGGGGCGTGGTCGCGCTGGTCGGTGGTTTTGACTATTTCCAGAGCAAGTACAACCGGGTGACGCAGGCCAGGCGCCAGCCCGGCTCGGGTTTCAAGCCCTTCGTGTACGCGGCGGCGTTCGATAAAGGCTACACCCCCGCCAGCATCATCTTGGATGCGCCCATCGTGGTCGACGAAACGGGTACCGAGCAGGCGTGGCGGCCGAAGGAGTTTGAGGGCAGTTTCGCCGGCCCGATGCGCCTGCGGGAAGCCATGGTGCATTCGCGCAATCTGGTGTCGGTGCGCCTGATGCGCGCCATCGGCGGCGACTACACCTGGAACTTTGTCACCCGCTTTGGCTTCGACAAATCTCAATTGCCGAATGACTTGACCCTGGCGCTGGGCACGGCCGAATTGAGTCCGCTGCAAGTGGCGATCGGCTATGCCACCTTTGCCAACGGGGGCTTTAAGGTCAGCCCCTACTTCATCGATCGCATCGAGGACGCCAACGGCAAAGTGCTGCGGCAAGCCTCGCCCGCCATCGCCTGCGCCGAGTGCGGCCAGGCCGCAGATCCGGCCGAGCACAGCGGCGCGCTACCCGGCGGTGCGGTCGCCGCGCCGGTAGCGGGGCGCGCAGGAACCGCGGAGGATGAGGCACCCCACGACGGCAAGACCGTGATTCCCGCGAAGAATCTGGCGCCGCAAATCATCCGGCCGCAGATTGCGTATCTGCTGGCCGATATGATGAAGGACGTGATTCGCCGGGGCACCGGCGTGCGTGCACGTTCGCTCAATCGCGACGACATCGCCGGCAAGACCGGCACTACCAACGATGCGCATGACACCTGGTTCAACGGCTTCAATGGCGATCTGATGACCACTGTCTGGGTGGGATTTGACCAGGATCGCTCGTTGGGAGAGGGGGAGCAGGGCGGCCGCACCGCGATTCCCGCCTGGACCTACTTCATGCACGAAGCCCTGGCCGGCACCCCCAGGCATGGGGTGCCGGTGCCCGATGGCATAGTGACCGTGCGCATCTCGCCCGACACGGGCCTGCTTGCGAGTTCGGATAATCCCAATGGCATCATGGAAAAATTCATCGAAGGCAATCTGCCCAAGTCGGAGTTATACGAAGGACCAAATCAGTCGAACCCGATGAATGTCGGCGATAAACCGCTATTTTAGAGTGGCCCATGCCCAAAAAATTTTCGCAGCGCGCAGAGGATTTACGCCGCGCCCTCGCTCAAGAGGCCGCCCGGATCATGGCCGAGCACGGCATCGAGGATTTCCTGCAAGCCAAACGCAAGGCAGCGGATCGGCTCGGCGTGAACGATGTCGCAGTATTGCCGAAGAACATCGAGATCGAAGCGGCATTGCGCGAGCACCAGCGGCTGTTCGAAGGCGATGCGCACGATCACACCCTGAAGGAGCAGCGCCGCATCGCCTTGGACACCATGCGCTTGCTGAACGAGTTCCAGCCGCGGCTGGTAGGCTCGGTGCTCACGGGAACGGCGACGGCGCACAGCGACATCAATCTGCACTTGTTCGCGGATGCTTCCGAGTCGGTCGCCATCAAGCTGCTTGAAATCGGCGTGCCGCACGAGTTCTACGAGCGGCGCGTCAAAATGGATGCCGAACGCAGCATCAACTACCCGGCGCTGCGCTTCGAGGCCAACGGCCGCACGGTCGACGCCACCGTGTTTCCCATCGACGGCATCCGCCAGTCACCGTACTCTCCGGTCGACGGCCGGCCCATGAAGCGCGCGGACGCCCGCGAGGTGTCGGAGCTGGTCGGCGCCGGCTGACGCACTGCGGAATCGTCCCGCCTTTCGTTTAATGACGGTAAATCTTATTGAACAGCCGTTAACAGACGTATTAAGCTGCTCCCCGAAACGGCACCTCGGTGCGCAACGGACACCGGAAGAATCAGAATAATGCCGGGTCCTGGATGTGGGGAAAAGGCAACATTTGAAGGGGTGCGCAATGCGTTCGGATGCCAGAATCAAACCAAGGGCCGACGGGAAAACGGGAAATACCGGCAAGAAATCGGCTCCGCCGAGAATCGTCGCGGCGGCTGGGTTCCTGAGCATGCTCGCGGCATTTCCAGGATTTGCGGATGCTCCGGCGGACGCCGGCGAGCTGGGCGAGATCGTCGTCACCGCGCAGCGCCGCGCCGAAAGACTCATGGATGTGCCCATGAGCATCCAGGCCTTCAGTCAGCAGAATCTCGATCAACAGGGCGTACGCTCGGTGGATGACCTTACTCGTGTGGCGCCAGGCGTCACCTTCCTGCGCAACGGCATGAGCTCGAGTGGCAACTACAACGACGAAGACTCCGATATCTCCATCCGGGGCATCGACTCGGCCGCCGGTGCTGCGACGACCGGGATCTATATTGATGACACGCCGATCCAGACCCGTCACTTGAACTTCGGTACCGTCAACCCGTATCCGGTCCTGTTCGATCTCGACCGCGTCGAAGTATTGAAGGGACCGCAAGGCACGCTGTTCGGCGCGGGCTCGGAAGGCGGCACCATCCGCTTCATCACCCCGGAGCCGAGCCTGACCACGTACTCGGGCTACGCCCGCGCGGAGTACGGCAAGATCGATGGCGGCGGCAGCAACTATGAGGCCGGCGCCGCATTTGGCGGGCCGCTCATCGACGGCGTGCTCGGCTTCCGCGTCAGCGCCTCGTTTCGCGAGGATGGCGGCTGGGTGAACCGCGTAAACTACACCCGTCCGCCGAGCACGCTGGATCCCGCGACCTTCGCGACGATCTATAGCGGCAATCCGGTGGTCACGGACACCACCGAAAAAAATGCAAACTGGCACGATACACAGACCTTTCGCGCAGCCCTGAAATGGCAACCTGTCGAGGGGCTCACCGTCGAACCGTCGATCTATGTGCAAACGCTTCACATCAACGACACCGGGGCGTACTGGCTCAATATTTCGAATCCGTCGGACAATGTCTACAACAACGGCAACGCCCAGCGCGATCCGAGCACCGATCCCTGGTACCTGGGCTCGTTGAAGGTGAGCTGGAACCTGCCCTGGGCCACCATCGTCTCCAATACCTCGTACTTCGACCGTCAGCAGCACTCGGTCTCGGACTACTCGCAGTGGTTCGACACGGTATTCTTTTATAACCAGTACCCGCCCGTCGGAGAGGTCAACAGCTCCTATTTCACCGACCATCAGAACAACTTCAACGAAGAAATCCGGGTGAGCTCGGTGGATTCGAACTCGCGCCTGCAGTGGACTGCGGGCTTGTTCTATACGCACACCAACGAGAACTCGACGGAGTATGTGGTCAGCGACGCGGCCTGCGCGGGCAATACCTGTCCCGTGAGCCAACCGGGCTTGCCCGCGGGCGCTGAGACCTATTTGCAGCCGCGCTTTTCCATGCTCGACAAGCAAGCCGCAATATTCGGTGAAGTGAGCTACAAGTTCACCGATGTATTGAAGTTCACCGCCGGGCTCCGCTACTCGGATCTTCAATACTACGGCGTGGTGCAGGAGCAGGAGCAAGGCTTGTTCGGCACCCTCAACGTGAACACGCCGAGTTCCGGCAGCTCGCGGCCGGTGACGCCGCGCTTCGTGCTCAACTACCAGCCGAATACCGACACGCTCTTCTACGCCAGCGCCGCGAAGGGCTTCCGTCCGGGCGGCATCAACACGACGCTGCCGGACAATTGTTTCAACGGCACCGGGGTCTCGCCGCAAGCGGCGGCGGCGCCATTTTCCTCGGATTCATTGTGGCAATACGAGATCGGCACCAAGGATTCACTGCTCGACCGCCGCATGACCGTCAGCGCGGCGATCTACTACATCAAGTGGAAGAACATCCAACAGTTCATCTACCTGGCATGCGGCCTCGGCATTGACTACAACACGGGCGAAGTCACGGGCAAGGGCGGCGACATCGAGATTCAGTGGCGGGCGCTCGACGCACTCACGCTCGGCATCACCGCCTCGTATACCGACGCGTCCTTCGACGACAATGTCGTACTCGGAAGCAGCGACCGGGTCGTCACGGCCGGAGATCACCTGCAGGCCTCGCCCTGGAACCTTGACCTGAACGGGGAGTACGTCTGGACCGCAAACGACATCAAACCCTATTTGCGCCTCGACTATCAGTTTGCGACGGCGCAGAGAAGCCTCGTCCCCTACACGGACCCAGAGAACAATCCCAATGCCGATGCGACGCTGCCGGGGCTGCCCCAGACCCGGGTCCTGAATCTGCGCGCCGGCGTGCGCCTGAACGGCGTCGACGTCTCGCTGTTCGCAAACAACGCGCTCAATTACCACACGCCGATCTTCGTGTCGCGTGACTTCAATGCGCCGGGGTACGGCTTGCCGAATCTGGACACCAACTATTTCGGGCGCGGCTACGCCCCGCGGACGGTGGGTGTCACGGCCACCTACAAATTCTGAGGTAGGAGGGCGAAGGGCGCTTCAGTTGGCACCCTTCGCCCGCCAGATCTCCGTCATGTCCGGCGAACCCTGCGCCCGCACGCCGTTGTCGGTCAAAATGTCGTCGGTCGCCGCCAGCATGGCCATTCGAGAGAACACCAGCGCCTCATTGCCTTTCTGGTCGAATTCGATGCTGACGAATGGGTCTTTCAGATCGCGCAGCAAAGTCACCAGGTGCTTGAGGCTGCGTACATGCGTGCCGTTGATGGAATACACCACCGATCCTTGAGGATTCGAGTAGCCATTGACCAGCTTGTGCGGAAAGAAGGGCGAGGAGACCACCACGAGCTCTTCGTTCTCCGCATCCGGCGGATCGAAGGCGCGCGTCACCAGCGGGTTCTTCACCGCGCCCAGCAATCGCAGCAGGGCCGCATTCTTCTCGAAGCTCGCCTCCATCTGCCAGGTCGCCGTCGAAAATGTCATGGGCCCATAAATGAAATACGACGGGTAGCTGCCTTGCAGGTCGACGACCAGCGTGGGGTGCTGCGCCGACACGGGCAACTTGATCTGCATGCTCTTGCCCGCCCTGACGATGGACAACGGCACGCTGCCGTTGCTGGCAAGATGCTGAATCTCGTAGGCGAAGCTGACACGCAGGTCCTTGTCCAGCCTGATCATGCCCTGATTGTCGATCGCAGTGTCGCCGATGCGGCTGATGACATCCCATTCCTTGAGAGGATACGTAGCGTCGCTCTTATCGGGGCGGTGAACCACCATTCCTTCGACAGATTTGTCCAGCTTGAGATACTCGCGCAACGCCGGATTTTCCAGGGTTTGCAGCTCATCGTACATGGCGGGCTTGCCATCATAACGGCCGTCGGCAATATCCTTCAGGAACAATTCGATTTCTTCGTTCGGGATGATGTAGCCGATATTCTGCGCGTCGCCGCCGAGCTTGCTGAAGGCGAGACCGACCATCTTGTCTCCGGCGATGGCGGGACCGCCGCTGTTGCCGGGATTGATGGCGGCATCGACTTGGACGCGCAGGCCCGACACCGGATAGTTGTACGCAACGAATTCGATTCGCGACACGATGCCCTTGGTGATGGACAGCGAATTGCCCCCGGTGGGGAAGCCGTAGGCCAACACCGCATCCTTGATTTGCGGCAGCTTGTCGGCGCGCGCCACCGGCGGATGCGTGTCGAAGAACGTCGCATCGTCGAGCTGGAGCACGGCCAAGTCGATGCCGGGGGCGACCGCCACCACGGTGGCCGACATCTTGTCGCCGGCGGCGTTTGCCTGAATTTGCACCTGCGTAGCGTACAGAACCACATGCGCGTTGGTCAGGATGCGCTTGCCTTCGATTACTACCCCGGAACCCGTCACTTCCGTGGGCGCCTGCTTGGTCCACGGCTTGAAGGGGTCCGGATAGCGCATCGTAGCGAAAATTTTCACCACCGAATTCTCGATGGCGGAGGCCCGCTCCGCTTCTGTCGAACGAGCCGCGGCGCTTGGCGCATACGCAACCATGAATCCGCCCACCAACCAACCACCGATCCGCGCACACCGCTTGAAGGTTGCCATGTATACCTTTCGACTCCTATTTACCTTCAACCGAGAACGCGAGCAAGGCGTTGCCCGAGTTGACGTAGACTCTGCCGTTCACGATGGTCGCTCCGCCGTGATCCAACGATCCGCCGCTCGCCTTGATGCCGTTCTTGGTTTGAAATTCCCTTGCCGTGTCGTAGTCCCACAGTATCTTGCCGTCGATGGTCGAGTAGGCCCGCAAGTGCCCGTCCAATGACCCCGAGAATGCGCTGCCCGGCATGACGGTGACGGCCTGCGCCAGGCCATGCGAGCAATTATGTTCGCCCCAAGTGCAGGCCGGCTCCGGTGCAGATCGATGCCAGCGCGCGATGCCGGTCTTCATATCAAGCGCCGTCAAGCTGCCGGATGAGTTCGCGGGCTGCGCCAGCGCGCCTGAAATTGCGACATACAGATTGCGGTGATCCGCGGCGCTGCCCCATGCCACGCCGCCGGAGTGGCCGGCCACTCCCGCACTGCTAGCCACCGGTCCCGCGCCCGGGGAAGAGACGGTCGGGCCGCTCGCTTCGCCAATTCTGGTCTGCCACAGAATCTCGCCGCCGTGATCGGGATCCAGACCATAGATCACGCCCGATTTCTGCCCCGCGAACAGAATTTGGTTGCCGCTTGCCAGGGTCCGCAAAAGCGGGGGGCTTAAGAAGCCGGCCCCGCCCGCTCCGGAATCCGCACGCCCCAGCTGCTTGACCCATCGCAATTTGCCGTCGGCCAGATCGAAGGCGGCGACCGCGTCCGTGAGCGACTGTTCCAGACCGCTACCCGAGTTGCCGGTGGCTACGTACAAGACATGACGCGTGCCGTCGATGGTCGCCGAGGAAGAAATGGCCGCGCCGGCGGGTCCGAATTCCTGGACGCCGGCGCTGTTCTTATGCGTCGGTTGCGGCTCCTTCAGGACGGTGAAGCTTTTCCAGGCCATTTTGCCGGTGGCGATGTCCAGTGAGGCAACGCTGCCGCGAAAGGTGCAGCAAGCGTAGCTGGGGGAGGCGGCCGCGATATCCTCGGTCGAGGACACCGTCACATACAGATGATCCTCGAACAGCACCGGCGCACCCTCGATGCGTGCCAGGGGGTGCGTGTCTACCTGGGTCTTCCACAGCAAAGTTCCTCTCTGTGCGTCCAGGGCATAGACCGCGCCGGTGTCGTCGCCGAAGAACGCGGCGCTCGGCGCCTTAATGACGTCAAGATGCGCCAGCGTGCGTTTCAGACGTCGCGGCAGCGCGACCACCCGCGTACGCGCCAGTTCGCCGATGGTCACTGCCGTGCGGCTGCCGGCCGCGGCATCGAACGTCCAATAGGTGCAGCCGGTCTGGGAATCGAGCGCGTAGACGCGTCCGCTTGAGCTGGTGACGAACAGGCGCTCATCGACGATGGTGGGCTGACCAAACTCCGTGCCGTTTGCGAAGCCGAACGCCCATTTCAGCGCGAGCTTGGGCGTGTCGCTGGCGCGAATCGCGGGCTCGGGCTGGTAGCGCGCGTTGTCGAGAGTCCGGCCCCAGCCGTTCCACTGCACGCTGCCGAGCGCCACCGGACCCGCGGCATTCGGACAGGCGTCTGCCAGCGCGGCATTCGCAGCGAGACCAACCAGCAGCAACGCGGCTGCGCTCATACCGGCGTGCGCGTGGTGTCGCATCGATCAGCGCTTTTCTATGCTCTGGTAGTCTCGTAGTGTGGAGCCGGTATAGAGTTGGCGCGGGCGGCCGATTCGCATGTGCGGATCCGACACCATTTCCTGCCACTGCGCCACCCAGCCGGCCGTGCGTGCGATTGCGAACATCACTGTAAACATGGAGCGCGGGATTCCGAGCGCGCTGTAGATGATGCCGGAATAAAAATCCACGTTCGGATACAGTTTGCGCGACACGAAATAGTCGTCCTTGAGCGCAATTTCCTCCAATTTCAGCGCCAGTTCGAACAGCGGATTATTGGTTTTGCCGAGCTTCTCGAGTACGCGGTAACACATGCCGCGAATGATCTTGGCACGCGGATCGAAATTCTTGTAAACGCGATGGCCGAATCCCATCAAGCGCACGTGATCGTTCTTATCCTTGACGCGCACCAGAAACTTGTCGATGTTGGCCGCAGAACCGATTCCGTCCAGCATGTTGAGCACGGCTTCGTTGGCACCGCCGTGCGCGGGCCCCCACAGCGCGGATACCCCGGCCGAGATCGCGGCATACGGATTCGCGCCGGTGCTGCCGGCCAGGCGCACCGTCGAGGTGCTGGCGTTCTGCTCGTGATCCGCGTGCAGGATAAACAACAGGTCGATGGCCTCGGCCGCGACCGGATCGATCGAATACGGTTCGCACGGCACCGCGAAGAACATGTTCAGCATGTTGGCACAGTAGCGCAGATCATTACGCGGATAGACGAACGGCTGGCCGAGCGTGTGCTTGTACGCGGCGGCGGCGATGGTCGGCAGCTTAGCGATGATCCGGTGTGAGAAAATCTCCCGATGGCGCGGGTCTTCGATATCGGTGGTGTCGTGATAGAACGCGGCCATTGAGGCGACCACCGCAGAGACCATGGCCATGGGGTGCGCGTCGTGGTGGAATCCCTGAAAAAATCGCAGCAATTGCTCGTTCACCATGGTGTGCCGCATGATGGAATTCTGAAATGCGCACAGCTCCATCTTGGTAGGCAGCGTGCCGTTGATCAAGAGATTGGCCACTTCGAGAAAGCTCGACTTCTCGGCCAGTTGCTCCACCGGATAGCCGCGATACAAAAGCATGCCCGCATCGCCGTCGATATACGTGATCTTGCTCTCGGTGCTGGCGGTGGCCATAAAGCCCGGGTCGAAGGTGAAAACCCCCTGCTCCTTGGTCAGGCTGGAAATATCCAGTGCCTCCGGTCCGATGGTTCCAGCAATGGCGTCCAGCTGACTCGTCTTTCCGGTCGCGAGATTCTTGAGTTCGTATTTCGTGCTCATGCGCATTTCCGACGGGGATAGGGTTGACGTTTAGGACCCGCAGCCTTGCACGGCCGTACATCGGAATCAAGGGAGAGCCGCTTAAGCGCGCACGAGTTCACGCGCGGATCTGCAAGCAGATCCGCGCGTGCTCGACTCTGTAATTCGCAAAGCCTCGCGGGCCGCCCGGCGGCTTAGGCCTTCGCAGCCGTCGCGGCTGCCGCAGTGGTCGCTGCCGCCGCTGCGTATTTTTTGCGGAATTTATCAACGCGGCCGCCGGTATCCACAATTTTTTGCTTGCCCGTATAGAACGGGTGACAACTGGAGCAAACTTCGACCTGCAGATCCTGGCCAATGGTCGAGCGAGTCTCGAACTTATTGCCGCAGGTACACGTGACCGCAATGACTTTGTATTCGGGATGAATGCCGGCTTTCATGGGAACCTCGTATCGGTGGCGGCAGAATCGGCGAGCCCGAAATCGGTGCCCGGCGCCACGCCTTAAATTGCCTCGAGAATCAGGTATTGGCCCTTACGCCAACCCTTAAAACTCGGCCGAGTATGTTAGCTCACAGGCCTAACCATCACAAGATCTTTGACATAAGGGCTTATGCGACAACCGCTTGCATGTTTGTCCACAATAACTGTGGATAAGTCTGTGGATGGTTGCCAAGTCGCCCGATGCAAACGGCGGAATTTCGAGTAATTGTTAACTTGGTCAAAAAATAGACAAGTCACTTTATATTTATATATCAATTACTTAAGAGGTGCATCTGACCTACGTTGAGTGCAATGTGCTGTAGGTACCCCTTTGTGTAGGGTCCGCCCCCCCGTGTGCATAAGCTTAAGGAAGGAAACTCCCCTGCAGATCGTTAAGGAAGCGCCGGCCCAATTCCGTTGCGCGCCAGCCCTCCTGTTGGGCCACAACGAGTCCACGTTGCTCTGCCGCGCTCAGTTTGCCTGCCACTGACTCCATCGTAAGCCCTGTCCGGCGCCGATAGTCGCGGTCCGAAAACCCCTCATTCAACCGCAGGGCGTTCAGCATGAACTCGAACGGCAAGTCCTTAGGGTCTATGCAAAAGCCGGCCCCAGTGCCGCCGCCCGGCCGGCGCATCTGCTGCTGATATTCGCGCGGCTGCTTAGGTTTGGTGGTGCGCAGGATGCGCTGCGGGAGAGCGAGGCTCAGTTTGCCGTGCGCACCGGCGCCGATCCCCAGATAATCTCCGAACAGCCAGTAATTGAGATTGTGCCTGCAACGTGCGCCTGCGCGAGCGTACGCCGACACCTCGTACTGCACATAGCCGGCATCCGCCAGCAGCGCCTGACCCGCGGTTTGAATCTGCCAAGCTGCATCCTCGTCCGGCAGCGGCGGCGGCCGCGAGTGAAACACCGTCCCCGGCTCGAGCGTGAGCTGGTAGTAGGAAATATGCGCAGGCTCGAGCGCGCACGCGATCTGAACGTCCGCGAGCGCCTCCTCCGGTGTCTGCTGCGGCAGGGCATACATCAAATCGAGGTTAAAATTACCGAGCTTCGCCGCGCGCAATTCAGCGACCGCCCGATGCGTGTCATCCGCCGAATGAATGCGTCCCAGAGCCTTAAGGAGATGCGGCGCAAAGGTTTGCGCGCCCAGCGACACCCGATTGATGCCGGCATCGCGATATCCGGAGAAACGGCCGCGCTCGATGGTGCCGGGGTTGGCCTCCATGGTGATTTCCGCGTCATCGCACACGGCGATTCTCTGCCGTAGCGCGCCGAGCAGCCGGCTGAAATCCTCGGGCTGGAACAGGCTGGGCGTGCCGCCGCCGAAGAACACGGTGTCGATTCTGCGGCCGGCGAGACGCGGCAATTCCAGATCGAAATCGCGAATCAGCGCGTCGATGTACGCACCGTCCGGCTCAGCCAACCGCAGTTGATGCGAGTTGAAATCGCAGTACGGGCACTTGCGTACACACCAGGGCATGTGCACGTACAAGGCCAGCGACGGCTCCGCGCCGACCGGCGACGATTCGTTCACGCGCGCGCTGCCACGCGTTCCTGCGCCAATTGATCACGCAATGCGCGCATGGCGATGCCGCGATGGCTCAGCCGATTCTTCGCCGCCGCATCGAGCTCCGCCGCCGTCACCCCCAGTTCAGGCAGAAAGAAGTACGGGTCGTAGCCGAACCCTCCCAAGCCGCGCGGCGCCTCGAGAATCAGCCCCTCCCACACCCCCTCCGCGATCAATGGCGCCGGATCCAGTGCGCCGCGCACAAACACTAGGGCGCATCGATAACGAGCGCGGCGCTGCTCCCCGGGCGTTCCCTCGAGCGCGGTCATGAGCTTGGCGTTGTTGGCTGCGTCATCGGCACCGCCGCCTGCGTAGCGCGCCGAATAAATGCCCGGAGCTCCGCCAAGGGCGTCGACCTCGAGCCCGGAATCATCGGCGATGGCCGCCGCGTCCGGCAGCCCAGCGTGGCCAAGCAGGGTGCCCGCCGCCGCAGCTGCGGCATGCCTCGCCTTCAGCATTGCGTTGTCGAGAAAACTGGCGCCGGTCTCCTCGGGAGGGGTGATGCCCAATTCCTCGAGCCCGTGCACAGCGAACGGCAGTTCCTTCAGTAACTCACCGAACTCGCGCAGCTTGCCCGGATTACTGGTGGCAACGATGAGCGGCCTACGCACCACGTGCGCTTAGCTGCGCGGCGTGCAGCCGAGCTATGCCGGCACTCGCGAGATCGAGCAGCTGATCAAGCTCGTGACGCCGAAATGCATGCCCCTCGGCCGTGCCCTGCACCTCGACGAAAGCGCCGCCGCTGTTCATGACCACGTTCATGTCGGTCTCGGCATTCGAATCCTCGGCATAGTCCAGATCGAGCACCGGCGTGCCGCGATAGATGCCCACGGACACGGCCGCCACCTGACCGTGCAACGGATTGGCCGCAATGGCGCGCCGCTTGAGCAAGGTGTCGATAGCATCCGCCAGCGCCACAAAACCGCCGGTAATGGCAGCAGTTCGCGTGCCACCGTCCGCCTGCAGGACATCGCAGTCGATGGTTACCGTGCGTTCCCCCAAGGCCTTGAGGTCTACCACTGCGCGGAGCGCGCGGCCGATCAGGCGCTGTATTTCCTGGGTGCGCCCGGTTTGCTTGCCCCGCGCCGCTTCGCGTCCCGAGCGCGTATGCGTGGCGCGCGGCAGCATGCCGTATTCTGCAGTCACCCAGCCCTGTGACTGGCCGCGCAAAAATGACGGCACGCTGTCCTCAATGCTGGCCGTACACAGCACGCGGGTCGCGCCGAATCCGACCAGGACCGAACCTTCCGCGTGCTTGGTGTAGCCGCGCTCGAAGCTCAATTCGCGCAATTCGTCCGGCGCGCGGCCGCTGGGGCGAATGCTCACGCCGCCTTCCAGCGCAGCGCCGCCGCACTGGTGTTGTCGCTGTAGGGTGCCGAAGCCTCCACGGCGCGCGTGCCAAGCTCGAACAGCGACTCGCGCAAAGACTTGCCGGCGGTTTGACCGAAGCGCACGAAGTCCTGGTCGCGCAAGTTGGCCCATAGGCCGTCCGTGCACAACAGCAGCACATCGCCGGATTTGAGCTTGCGCCGCGTCGATATGCTCATCTCCGGCAAAGCCGCGTCGCCCCCCAAGCAGCACTCGACGTAATTGCGCATGGGATGGCCGTGAACCTCGGCCTCGGTGATCAGGCCCTCGCGCAGCAGCACCTCGACGTGGCTGTGATCGCGGGTGCGTTCCAGCACCTGCGCAGCCCTGATTTGATAGACGCGGCTGTCGCCGACATGCGCCCAATATACCGCGGAATCCTGCACCAGGCACATTGCGCAGGTCGCACGCGGGCGCGCCTCGACGCTCAAGCCCACTCCCAGCTTCACCACTTCTTCATGTGCCCGGCCGAGCGACAAGTGCAGGAATCCCAGCGGATCGAAAATCGGATGCGGGGTTTGCCAGAACGCCTCCAGCAGCGACGCCAGCGCAGTCTCCGCGGCGCGCGCGCCTTCCGCGTGACCGCCCATGCCGTCGATCACCACCAGCAGTACGGCACTATCGGCTGCCGCCACGGCGACGCGGTCCTGATTTTCTTCGCGGTGGCCGATGAGGCTGACATCCGCGGTCTCGATCTGCAATGTCTACTCCTCGGCTCTGATAAACTGACGCCATCGATTATGGCCGATTTTAGCGCAGACCCCTATGATTCGTAGCATGACCGGCTTTGCGCGACGCGAGCGCCAGTTTCCGCAGGGCTTATTGGCTTGGGAATTGAAAACGGTCAATCACCGCTTTCTGGAGATCGGCTGTCGTTTGCCCGAGGAATTCCGCGGCGGCGAAGCGGAATTCCGCCAGGCCATCGCGGCTACCGTACGCCGCGGGAAGGTCGAGTGTTCGCTGCATTTCCGCCTCGCGGCGGTCGGCGGCCCCCTCGAAGTCGACGCCCAATTGCTGGATTCGCTGACTTTGCGCGCGCAGGAACTTGCCGCGCAGGCCGGTGAGGCCGCGCGAATCAACGTACTGGACTTGCTGCGCTGGCCCGGCGTGATCCGCGACGGCAGCCGCGACCATGCCCCGATGATTGCCGCCGCCCAGCGGCTGCTCAGCGAGGCTCTGGCAGAACTCGCAAGCTTTCGCGACAGCGAGGGCGGACGGTTGCGCGACGCGCTGGAGCAGCGCTGCGCCGGGCTGATCGAATTCGCCGCGCGCGTCTCTGACCGATTGCCCGAGGTGCGTTCGCGCATGCGCACCCGACTGCTCGAGCGCATCGCCCAGCTGGTAAGCGACGTCGACCACGAGCGGCTGGAGCAGGAACTGGCCATCCTGGCGCAGCGGCTGGACGTGGACGAGGAAATTGACCGTCTCCGCGGCCACGTCACAGAAGTGCGCAAGACCTTCTCCGGACCGGAACCCGCGGGCCGGCGCCTGGATTTTCTAATGCAGGAACTGAACCGCGAGGCCAACACTCTGTCGTCCAAGTCTCAGGACATCGAAACCACCCGCGCGGCCGTCGATATGAAGGTGTTGATCGAGCAAATGCGCGAGCAAGTGCAGAACATCGAGTAGCGATCCCATGGAGCGCGGCCGTTTGTACGTGGTTTCTGCACCGTCCGGTGCGGGCAAGACCAGCCTGGTGAACGCCTTGATGGAGCGCGAGCCGTGCATTCGCTTTTCCGTGTCCTACACCACGCGCAAGCCGCGGCCTAATGAGATTGCCGACCGCGACTACCACTTCGTAACCATGCAGCGTTTCCAGGAAATGGTCGCCCACGACGAGTTCCTCGAGCACGCTCAGGTGTTCGACAACTACTACGGAACGGGCGTGCGCGCCGTGCAGGAGGCGCTGGCGAACGGCGATCATCTACTATTGGAAATCGATTGGCAGGGGGCGCGCCAAGTGCGCGCCCGCTTGCCGGAAGCGC
>JBDUBO010000135.1:0-8715 GCA_040004115.1 Gammaproteobacteria bacterium
ATCGACAATATAATTAGTCGGCACAGGTCGACCATCGGACTTTCTCGTGATGTAGGACGTACATGCAACGCGACGTTGCCCTCCTATTAACGCCGACACTTCGTATTGAGTTCCCGCCGAAACATCAACACTGAGATCCTCAGTGTTGTACAGGCCTATCGACTGGCAGGTGAGAGAAAGTGTGTGACGACCGGGGTCAAGCGACACTTTGTATGTTCCGGCGCCAACTTTCTGGCCATCCACGTTGTCAATCGTGACTCCAACCTGGCTCCCTGGCAGCAGCGAGTAGGACCAAATTTTTGAGTCTGCCGATATAGTCGCCTGATCGCCGCCCTGATTTGCACTCGTCGGCTTAATGGTCTGAGTCGCGCAGCCAGGGACAACAATCGCAGTCAAAATTGTCAAAAGGAAACCTGTTCGGCACTCCAAGGGGATCATCCTTCGGGTACTTGGCCGCAACGTGCCAGCGTAAAACTACAGACCGGGGTTATTGTCGCTCGGATACCCAGTGATATTTCCACGCGGTACCGTTGTCATCGCCGGCGAGATGTCCATCCATGCGCTTTTCGTCCTTGCTGACAGCGGAGGTGTCCCATTCCACGCGCTTGCCGGCCTTTTTGAACACGAGGTCAAAAGTGCCCGGCTTGGTCGAGGTGATCATAGGGGATTTGACGTAATCGGGGTTACGAAAAATCGGTTTCATTTTTAGGCTCCATGCGTTTATGTCTGTCGGGGGAAGCATGCTCGGTGCGCAATTTCAGCGTCGACGAACAGAGTGCCGAGAATGTTGCCCCGCCCGCTCCATGCGGGTGTACACCTAACCTACGTCCATTTCACTCCAATGACAGTTCATTAAATACATTGAGCGTTCCCGCTCCACCCGCGTCAATCCCCAAAACCGGCGGATTTGGCGAGTATCGAGCGCACCTGCTCAGCGCACCTGCTCAGCGTAAACCTTCACCAACGCGTACAAAAAATCCCGTCCGTCGTACAGCGACTGCACGCGAATGCGTTCGTTCAGGCCGTGAATATTGCTCAAGTCCGGGTCGATGAACATGCCGCTTAATCCATAGGTCGGAATCCCTGCCCCCGCCAAATAGATCGCGTCCGTCCCCGCCGCCTGCAGCACGGGCACCACTTCGATGCCAGGATAGATCCGCCGCATCACCTGGTCGATCGGCTTCATGATGGCCGGCGTCAGCGGCGGCGGGGGCACCACCGGATCGGACGGCTCAACGGTGGTTACGGAGATCTCTGAATCTGCCAGTACTCCGACCAGCATCCGGCGCACCTCTTCGATGCCCACGCCGGGAAAGATGCGGCAATTGATGTGGGCGCCTGCCCGTTGGGGCAGCGCATTGGTCGCGTGCCCCGCACTCAATAGCGTCGCCACACAAGTAGTTCGGAGCATCGCGTTCAAGCGAGGGTCCTGCGACAAAATCGTCGCCGCCCGCGCGTCCCCGGCATCTTTCACCAGCGCCTTCATCGCCGCCCCCGTCGCTCCGCCGACTATGCGGGACATGCGGCTGAAATAGGTCCGAGTTGTGTCGTTCAATTGCACCGGAAAATCATAAGCCGCAAGTCGTGTCAGGCCTGCCGCGAGGTGATAGATGGCGTTGTTCTTTAAAGGACGCGAACTGTGACCGCCCGGATTCACTACCTCCAGCCGATACCCCTGATCCGTCTTCTCGCCCGCCTCGATTTCCATGACGACTCGATGCCCGTCTGCATCCAGCACCCCATACGCAAATTCGTTCAGCGCGAACGCCGCATCAATAAGTTGCCGCTCATGCTTGACCAAGTACTCCGCGCCCGCGAACGCAGCCCCTGCCTCCTCGCCGCAGGTCAGCGCCATCTTGATCGCCCGCTTCGGCTTGTAACCTTCCTTGCGCAGGCGAATCAGCGTGTCCACCCACACCGCAGCCATCGATTTATCGTCAAACGTGCCGCGGCCGTAAAAGTAACCACCCTCCTCTACCAAGGTGAAGGGATCCCGCGTCCAATCCTCGCGCCGCGCCTCCACCACATCCAGATGCGCCAACAGCAGAATCGCCTTCGCCGACCGGTCGCTCCCCGGCAGCACTGCAACCACCCCGCCGTCCTTCGGATGATCGGCCACCGCAAAGGGATGTATGTCGGATTCCGGATATCCCGCGGCTCGCAGGCGCGCCGCCATTCTGTCCGCCGCCAAGGTACAGCTGCCGACGGAGTGACTAGTGTTGGTCTCAATCAGCTCCCGAAACAGCTCCCGGAATTGCAGTTGATCGGCCCGCGGTGCGACAACAGCCAGGGTGGCGCCGGCGGGTGCGGCGGCGGCTCGCTGCGTGCCGGCGGCCCACAGCGTGATCCCCGCCAACATGGTCGCCACCAACGTTGCCCGGGCGCCTCGCATCAATCCGCTCAGCCAACCCGCCGACGGCGCGACAACCACATAAACACCGGCGCACAGGCTACGAGCAACAGGCCGGCATATAAGCCCGATACCCAATCCTGCACGATCGCCGCGATCCATAGCGCCAGACAGCCCAACAGCACGACGGCCGTCGTGAACGGAAAACCGAGCGCCCGATACGGCCGCGGCAACTGCGGTTCCTTGCGCCGCAATACGAACAGGGCGAGGTACGTCAACACATAGTTGAGCAGGAAAAGCACGGCCGCGATCGCGACGATCTGCTCGAAAGCAGCGCTCAAGATGAGCACCGCCGTCCCCAAGCTCGTGAACGCCAACGCCGGTCGCGGCGTGCCGCCGGCGCTGACATTGGCCGCCTTGTGCGTGAAGAACCCGTCGCGGCCGATCGCCAACAGAATTCGCGGCGCCATCAGCAACGTTGCATTGATGAGGCTGAGCACCGTCATCAGGGAAATGACCGTCACCAGCATATCGCCGCCGCGCGGCAGTACCAGATGTGCGGCGTCGGCCGCCGGCAGCTTCGATGCCGCCAGCAGCGGCAACGGCAACACTCGAAGGATGGCGACATTGATCAGCACATACATAGCTGCGATCAGGATCGTTCCGCCGATGAGGGCGCGCGGCAGCGTCAGCGTCGGCTGCGTGCTCTCCTCCGACATATAGATGGGCGAGTACCACCCATCGTAGGTCACGAACACGGCGCGAAGGGCGGTGACGACCGCCGCCAGCATGCCGAACGACAGCAGCGGCAGCGCTGCGGCCGCCGTTGCCGGCGGCGGCTCGCCGGACGCCGCCACCGCGGGAGCGAAGAAGCAAGCCACCACCAACACCATCATCATAAGACCGATGGTGAGGCTGATGATGCGCGTCAACGTGCTGCCGATGCGCAGGCCCGCCCAATGCATCAACGTGAAGATGCCGAGCGCGGCAAGGGCGATTACCCGCGGCCACTCGGCGCTCGCCGGCCAGAGCGTGGCGATGAATACCGCCGCCGTCAGCGCGGCATAGGCGATGGCAGCAATCTGGTTCAGCCAGTCGCTCCAGCCCACCACGAATCCCACGCCGTTGCCGAAGGCCCGGCGCGCGTACACATAGAAGCCGCCCGCCTCAGGCAGCATGGCAGACAGTTCAGCCACCGCCATCGCGCCGAGCAGCGCATAGACACCGCCCAGAATCCAAAACAGCACGATCAGCCGCGAGTCACCCAGCGCCTGCGCCAGCGTACCCGGCAGGCGCAGGATGCCGACGCCCACCGTGCCGCCGAAGACCATCGCCAAACCGAAGCCGAGCCCTAAAATTCGCCGCAGCGGGCGCGCTGGTTCATCCATTATTCGTACATTGCTGGCGGGGCACGGACGTCAGCTTGCGCGAGAGTCGCGTTGATCGCAAGCGCAGCGCTCGTCGCCGCGCGCCATTCCTCGATCATGCCGGCGTAGATCTCAGCCGATAGGAAACGGCTCACGAAGGCCTCCGCCTCCGCGTGCAGCGGCGTCAAGGTATATGCCACGCTCACCTCCGTGCCTCCCGCCGTCGGTTCCGTGCAAACGACGTCGACCAATCCGATGTTGGAATTCTGCGCCAACCGGGCATAGCTCACCCGGCCTTCGGCGGGCCGGTAGTCGATCACGATCCAAGTGGTCGTTCGGCCCTCGCTATTGGAGGTTTGAAAGGCGCTGCCGCGCTCCTCGGCGCCGCTCAGCATGATCGGCTCCCAACCCGGCGCCCATTCGCGCTCACCCCGCGCCGTGAACAGCGGCATGACTCGCGCGAGCGGCGCATCCAGATGAAAGCTGCGAATCTGGCTGTGTGGATTTTCCGGCATCACGGCATCGCTCTGTAATATTTGGTACATTGGTACCACCGTACCACAGCTAGAAACCTCGCGGCAAACGTTGCTGTGCTTGTGCCACAAACCTGCGATCATTGCCGCCGGGCCTTTGCCTCGAGGACTCGCCATGACCCCCAAAAAGACCACGCCCCATCCGGCGCCGCGCGAAGTCGAACGGGTACAGACCGGCGTGCGGCTCGAAAAGCGTCTGCTCAAGGTGCTCAAGGGTTTGGCGGAGTATCTCGATCTATCCCTGGGCGACCTGCTGGAAGGGATCGCCCTGCACGCCTTGGAGAACAAACCCCCGTTCAAGCGCCAGACACTGGACAAGATCGCCCAGCTGCGCCGCGTCTACAATTTCGAACTGGTGGCCGCCGACAGTCATCGGCTTCGCGAAACGGAGGGCGGTGGCGGATAATGCCGCCGGCCGATTCGATGGAGCCCTTGTGAAATTAATCACTCTCACTACTTTTCTGCTGGCATTCGGAGCCCTGTTCTCCATCGTCAATCCGCTTTCGGGTGCCTTCATTTTCTTCGGCGCCACCCGCGAACTGGATCCGCGCGTCCGCGCGCAAGTGTCGCGTTGGGTCGCCATCTACTCCTTCTGCATCGTCAGCGTATCGCTGTACGTGGGCGCCTATGTACTGGGTTTTTTCGGCGTCTCCATCCCGGTGCTGCGCGTTGCCGGCGGCATCGTCGTCGCCAGTGCCGGCTGGCGAATGTTGAACGAACCGGACGCCACCGAACAGCGCCGCAGCGAGACCCCAAGCCCACGCTCCATCGACGTGCCGCCCAGCCGTCTCGCCTTCTATCCCCTCACCATGCCTTTGACCACGGGACCCGGCACCATCTCGGTGGCGATTTCTCTGGGCGCCAACCGCCCCCGCGGATTCCACGCCTCTACATTGGAGTTCTTCGTCGAGACGCTGGCCGCCGTGGCACTGCTCTCGGCCCTCGTATATCTCTTCTATCGAAACTCCGCTCGCCTCGCTGGATGGATCGGCGCAACGGGAACTACCATTGTGGTGCGGCTGTCCGCCTTCCTGTTGTTCTGTATCGGCATTCAGGTCTTGTGGAATGGCGCAGCCGAACTCTTGGGCTCCCTGCCCCTCGGAATGCCCGGGGACAGTTGAACGGCGAAACTCAATAACGGATAGAGGTTGATAGCATGAAAATTGGATTCGATCGACGCCAATTCCTCGCCGGCAGCACAGGCGCCTTGTCGATGACCCTGTTGCCGCAGGCCTTGTTTGCCGCCCCCTCCCCCGCCGCCAATTCCGCCGCCGGCTCACTCGCGGCTCCTCCCGTGGCACGCGTCGATGTCGTGCACGACACTTACTTCGGCGAGACCTTGAGCGACCCCTACCGTTGGATGGAGAACGACAAGGACCCCGAGTGGCTGCCGTTCCTGAAGGGACAGAACGATCATACCCGCGCAGTGCTCGACAAGCTGCCGATGAGGAATTCACTGCTCAAGCGCATTCAGCAGCTATCCGGCGACACGGTCGCGACCAGCCGCGTACAGCGCGCCGGCGGCCTTTTTTTCTTCACGCAGCGGCCCAAGGGTGCGGACAATTTCAAGCTGTTCGTGCGCCGGGGCGAGCATGGGCCCGACCGGGTGCTGGTCGATCCCACACTCTCCAACGCCGCGCCGGGACACCTATCGCTCGACTGGTGGCGGGCGTCCCCCGATGGCCGGCATGTGGTCTACGGCGTGTCGCAGAACGGCAGCGAAGATTCAATGCTGCACATTCTCACCGTCGCCGATGGCAGCCTTCTGACCGAACAAATACCCAACACACAGGACGCCAATCCGCAGTGGCTGGACGATGGCAGCGGCTTCTTCTACAACCAACTGACCGGCGCGGTCGATACTCCGGAACGATTTCTCGATAGTAGGGCACGCTTCCACCGCCTGGGATTGGACCCGAATTCTGATCCCGTGCTCATGAAGCGCGGGCTCGTCGCCGGGATCGACTACGACAAGATCCAAGCTCCCAACATCGTCACCTTCCGCGGTGCTCGTCACGCCATCCTGCTGCTCAACGACGTGCGTCCCGAGTCGCGCGCCTACATTGCGCCTCTCGCCGACATCATTGCCGGCCGGGCACGCTGGATTCCGGTCGCCGCCTTTGAGGACGAGGTCACCGACATCGATCTCATCGGAAACGACCTCTACCTCCTGGTCAACAAAGGCTCGCCTCGCGGGCGTCTGGTCAAGACCTCCGCCGCCTCGCCAGATCTCGCGACCGCCATCGAAGTGGTTCCGCAGGGACCCTTCGTGATCGAGGGCACATCGCGGGCCCGCGATGGCCTGTACCTGCAGATCATGGACGGCGGAATCAGTCGCCTGCACAGGCTTGGGTCTGACGGCAAAGTCACGGACATTGCGCTGCCCTTCGACGGCACCATTGGTTCGGTCTACACCGTGAGCAGCGAGGATGGAGCCTTGATTTCCTTGACCGGTTGGCTGACTCCCGCAGCCATCTACTCCGTCAATCCCGCCGGGCTCGTGCAAGACACCGGTATCACTCCGAAGGCCGCCATCGACGTGAGCGCCTACGAAACCCAGCGCTTCTTCGCCACCGCCAAGGACGGCATTAAAATCCCCTACTCATTGATTTACCGCAAGGGCATAAAGCTCGACGGCAGTACGCCCACTTGGATTTCCGCGTACGGATCCTACGGCATCGCCGCCTACACGCCGGCGTTCGCCGGAAAAGCGCTGGCTTTCGTCGACGCGGGCGGCATCGTCGGCTACGCCAATGTACGCGGCGGTGGAGAATACGGTCGTGAATGGCATCAGGCAGGACAGCTCATCAACAAACCCAATACCTGGCGGGACCTGATCGCGGTGTGCGAGGAGTTGTGCGCCAAGAAATACACCTCGCCGCAACATCTGGCGATCGGCGGACGCTCCGCAGGAGGCATCGCCGTTGGTCGTGCCATGACCGAGCGGCCCGATCTATTCGCCGCGGTCGTCGACGGCGTCGGCTGGTCCAACCCCCTGCGCTATGTGGTTGAGCAGAACGGCTATGGCGAGGAACCCGAATGGGGCGCCATCACTGAGGCTGCGGGCTACCGCGCGCTGAAAAGCATCGACAGCTATCAGGCCGTCAAGGACGGCACCCGCTATCCGGCGGTGCTGCTCACGACCGGCGTGAGCGATCCACGCGTCGCGCCGTTCCATGTGGCGAAGATGACGGCGCGGCTGCAGGCAGCCACCAGCTCCGGTAAACCCATTTTGCTGCGCGTCGACTACGACGCCGGTCACGGTATAGGTTCCACCCGATCACAACAGGACCGGGAGGCCGCCGACACTTACGCGTTTCTGCTCTGGCAACTGCGCGGATAATTCCGCGCGGCGCCGGTGCCGAGCGCGGCCCCGGTGCGAAGCGCGGCGCTGGCCCGACTCGCAGAACGTCGCGTGGCTAGCGCGCACCCACGTAAATCACGCCTTCCTTCATCACGAGCACAGGATGTTCAGTGGCGTGCATATCGCTCAAAGGATTGCCCGCGACCGCCACGATGTCCGCAAACTTGCCGGCCGTCAGCGTTCCCGTCTGATCGGCTATCCCCAATAAGTCGGCGCCGTTCGCCGTCCCTGCGATCAGCACCTGCGCCGGCGCCAAACCGTTCTTCGCCATCAGCGAGAACTCGCGCGCATTCAGGCCATGCGGCTCGACGCCCGCGTCCGTCCCCATGGCCATCGGCACGCCGATTTTCGCGGCATGCTGGAACATCAGCTGCGCCTGAGCCGCAGCGGCCCGCGCCTTGGCGGCAATCGCCGGCGGGAAGGTGTCGAGGCGCTCGCCCACCCACGCACCCGCGAACAGCGTGGCTACCAAGTACACATGCTTCTTTTTCATTTCCAACAGCGTGTCATCCTGCAGGAAACTGCCGTGCTCGATCGAATCGACTCCGGCAGCAATGGCCATCTTGGCAGCGCGATCTCCATGGCAATGCGCGGCCACCTTACGGCTCCAGGCATGCGCCTCCGACACGATGGCGTTCATTTCTTCTTGTGTCAGCTGCACATTGTCCACCGGATCCGACAACGACAAGACTCCGCCCGAGGGCATGAACTTGATCACGTCGGCACCGAACTTGATCTGCAGGCGCACCGCGGCACGGCACTCATCGGGCCCGTTGCACACCCCCTGCAGAGGGCCAGCCAATGCAATGCGCTGCGGCGGCACGGGATCCTGGTCGGCATGGCCGCCGCTCGAACCCACCGCATAGTTGGACACCAACATGCGGGGACCCGGTATTTCTCCCGCCCTGATGGCATTGCGCAACCCGAGCGCAATGTAGTCGGTGGAACCCAAGTCGCGTACCGTGGTGACTCCCGCCTCGAGCGTAGCCTTGGCGTAGTGCGCGCCATACAGCGCCTGCTCAGCTGGAAAGCGCATGACGCCCTCGAACCAATCGTGATACCAGTTGGTGCTTCCCTGCTGCGACAAGTGCACATGCGCGT
>JBDUBO010000136.1:0-8559 GCA_040004115.1 Gammaproteobacteria bacterium
TCCCGCAGCCGCTCCCCAAGTTGCAGACGCACGCGAATGGCCCAGATTTCCTTCAATTTCAGAGGTGCCTTCTGACCGACAAGTTTTCCTTTGTTCCAAGGCTGACGGCGAGACACAGTGCACGCATTTGAATCCATGACTAAACTCCCATCGTGTGACAGAAGGGTAAAGCCTGATCCAGTCCAACGGTCGCTGTCGTGCCCTAAGCGGCCGAAATATTGTGGTTCTTAACTGGCCGATAGTTCCAGGTATCGCGCGTCCAATCCCTTGACTTCCAAATCCGATCTCGCCCGCATGGTGGCCTCGTCGTTGGGACGATATGCGGTAAACAACTTCGTAGGACCAGTTTTTGGAGAGCCCCACAAAAGGCGCCGAGACTTCGGTAGACGCCAAACATCACCTGCAATCGCAGGCGATATTCCAAGATCGGACATGGCGTAGGCGCGCCAGGCTGCCTTCACATACGGCGGCCATAACCGCTGAAATTCAAATGGACTGAATCCAACCACCGCGCCATTCATGTCGGCATAAACCTTGTCGTCAACTTTCGCTCGTTCGTTTGGTGCCATCATGCTGAATGTGTAGGCAGCCAAATGAATGGCGACGGCGGCGTTGTATCGCCGTTCACGATTCAAATTAAACATTCCCGCTCGTTCCGTCTCTCATGTGCCCCGAGCCAACTTTGGTTGCGTCAGCTCTTGGGAAGGCCGCCTTTGACCACACGGCACCTCAATCGGCCAATAGCGCGCGACGCTTGAGCCGTGACAACATTGACTATGCGCCATTGTCCCTCGAGCTGTGGCCACCGCAGCCGCTGGTCGTCGCTTCAATCACATCAAATTCGATAGGTTTGTTGGCCTTGGGAATTAAAGCGACCACCGTGGGAGTTGTTACCACTTGCGCGGTTGCACAGTTGTTTTCGAAGACTGGGCGGACATTGATTACTGTTACGAGAATTTTTGGGCCTTCCCAAATGGAACTTATGGCAGTGGAATAACCCGGAGTCGGCTTTGGACCGTCAGTAATCAGCAATAGCGTAAATCGATCAAAATCGACATCAGGGTCCGGTATATGAAGGGTATCGTCACCCAACTGGCCCACGTTAGGGACCGGCAAGGACAGCCGGCCACGAACACTCCAAAAGGCAACCCATTCGGCGGCGGAGTGAACCGCTATATAAGCTGGAACTTTCGGCCACGAATAGCTGGGAAAAAACGATTTGTCAGGCGCAATCAGCTGATACTCGAGTTTCCCATTGCCTTCGGTCGCGCCAAAGGTTGACGTAACAAAGAAGAATGGAACTATCGCAATTGTGAGCCGCCAAATTGTACAAAGCATTTGTTGCCACTCCCTTGCTTTCACTCACCGATTTCTCGCAGGCTTTCATTCGAGCTTACCGCAAGCCGTGAACGGCTGCTTTTTACCGTTCATTTAGAAACCGTCATTGGCCACTTCTGGCCGGAAGCGAGCCGACGCTGCGCGCCCGCAGTGTGCCGGAAGACATAATTGCTGATGTCGAGCGCGACTCCGGCGATGTGGCCAACCCTCGTGGCCTCGGGGTCATCGCAACGTCGCCTGCAAGGAATATGTGGGCTCCGGCGTCCTGTTGGTGGTTGAGGATGAACAAACATTCCGCGATAAATGAGCGAGCAAGTCGACTTCTTCTGGGACTGCGGCGCCCGTAACCGAACTGCTCGCTGCGCGAGGCGATGTGTAACCCGCGACGGATTGGGTGATGGATATTATTATATTATTCAATATAGTAAGATATGTATCTCGAAAACTTATCGCCCGCTCTCGAACTTTAGAAGTAATCATCGTCGTTGACCCTTGTGCTAGAGTTTTCGGTCTCCAACGAGAAGGCGCGATATGAGTGATCGACTGACATCCCTGTTGTCCGAGAGGCCCTGGCTGCTCGCCGACGGCGCCACCGGCAGCAACCTATTCGATCGCGGTCTGCAGTCGGGCGATGCTCCCGAATTGTGGAACATCCAGTATCCGGAGCGAGTTGCGGATCTGCAGCGCGCCTTCGTGGAGGCGGGCGCCGACATCATCCTCACGAATACCTTTGGCGGCACTCGGCATCGCTTGAAATTGCATAAGTCGGAAAATCGCGTCGCCGAGCTCAACGAAGCGGCGGCCCGGCTGTCCCGTGGTGAAGCGGATCGCGCCGCTAAGGCGGTGCTGGTTGCCGGCAGCATGGGCCCCACGGGAGAAATTCTCGCGCCGCTCGGGCCCTTGAGCGCGGATGGCGCCCGTGAGGCCTTTGCCGAGCAGGCAGCCGCGCTGGCACACGGCGGCGTGGACCTGCTGTGGATCGAAACCATGTCGTCGGTGGAGGAAACGGAAGCTGCGGTGGCCGGCGCGCGCACCACAGGTCTGCCCGTCGTCGCGACCTTGAGTTTCGATACTAACGGCCGAACCATGATGGGCATTACGCCGTCGGAACTTGCCGGACTGCATCGCAGGAATCACTTGGCGGCCTGCGGCAGCAATTGCGGCACGGGTCCGGCTGAGCTCGTGGCGTGCATGGTGAATCTCGCCACGGCCTCGGAACCTGAGGCCATACTCGTGGCCAAGGCAAACTGCGGCATACCACAATTCGTCGACGGCGCCATCCGCTTCAACGGCACCCCCGAGATGATGGCCGAGTATGCCTGCCTGTCATTCGATGCCGGCGCGCGCATCATTGGAGGATGTTGTGGCACAACGCCTGATCACCTACGCGTCATGCGCCTGGCGCTCGAGTCCCATGTCAGGGGACCCAAACCCGATCTCGCCACCATCGAAGCCAGGCTTGGTGCGATATCCACCGGTGCGATGGCGCAGTTGCGCGGGGAACTCAGCCGGCAAGCCGGCGCCGCCGCCGGCGCCACGCTCAAACGTACGACCAACCGCCGCGGTACTCGGGCGGGGAATCCCTAACGGCCGCGTTCAGGGGTATTTATTTTCCACCACGTCGCGGACGAGATTCGTGTCGTACACCAGCACGACGGATGCGATGTGGCCGGTTTCAGGATCGAAATTAAATACGTCGGCGCATTCGAAAGCGACCTTGGAGCCGTCCTTCAGCTGCCAGTCGTAAACGTAGTAGGCGACCGCACGCATATTGCCTTCGGCGCTGACTAGAACGTCATGCACCGTGAGGTGCGAAGACTTCGAGGCACCGGCCACTTTGGATATGTAAGCGCGTATCGGCAGACGGCCTAGGAACGGCGACTGGACCCAGCCGTCGGCGGTGAACAGGGCGGCGGCTTTGTCGACATCGTTTGCCTCAAGCGCCTTAAGATATTTGCGCACTGCCTTCTGCATATGCCTCTCCTGTTGCAACCGCCTTGCGTCCTGCCACGTCCAAGCCCAGAGCTTAACCATCCGCGCCCTGCAAAGAAAGGGCGGTGCGCCGGGCAAAGGGGCGACGCTGGGCGTGCTAATCCGGTATGTTACGCCGCGCAAGAGCTGGGCGCCCGCACCGGGGCCAGGATGGTTCGCGGTTTCCAAGGGCAAGCGATGATTGCGTCAAATTCGGCACAGGGTCTGTGGTTGGGCTTCGACACCGGCGGCACGTTCACCGACGCGGTGCTGCTCGCCGATGGCTGTCGGATCGTGGCAAGCGCCAAGGCTCTGACCACACCCTGGGATCTCGCCATCGGGATCGGCCAAGCGCTGCGTGCGGTGCTTGATCTCTTGCCCAGCGGCGCGGGCCACCGCGACGTCACCCTGGTCTCGGTGTCGACGACGCTGGCCACGAATGCCGTGGTGGAGAACCGCTTCAGTCCGGTGTGTACCTTGCTGATCGGCTTCGATGATGCCATGGCCAAGCGTTCGGGTCTGGAGCGTCACGGCAGCGGTGATGTGGTGGTTCGCGTGCAAGGGGGGCATGGCGCGACCGGCGAGGAATCGGCGCCGCTCGATGTCGCCGCCGTGACGAACGCCGTCGCGCTGCATGAGGGGCGCGTCGACGCTTTTGCGGTCGCGGCTAATTTTTCGGTGCGCAATCCCGCCCACGAGCTGCGGGCGCGCAAATTGATTCGCGATCTGACGCCGAAGCCCGTGACCTGCGCCCATGAACTGAGCTCGAAGCTCGACGCGCCGCGGCGTGCGCTCACGGCGGCATTGAACGCGCGCCTCACGCCTCAAATCAGGCACCTGATCGAGGCGCTGTCGCGGGTGTTGGCCGACGAATCGATCGATGCGCCGCTGATGATAGTCAAAGGCGACGGCTCGCTGATGAAGGCCGCGATTGCGCTCGAGTACCCGGTGGAGACCATCCTGTCAGGCCCAGCGGCGAGCGTGGTCGGGGCTGGCTTTCTCACCGGCCTTAAGGATTTCGTAGTCTCGGACATGGGTGGTACCACCACCGATATCGCCGTGGTTTCCGGAGGTCGGCCGGTGATCAGCGGCGAGGGCGCGCTCGTCGGCACTTGGCGCACCATGGTCGAAGCCGTCGATGTGCGTACCAGCGGCCTCGGCGGCGACAGCGAAGTATATTTCGACCGGCAGCACAGGCTGCGGGTAGGCCCGCGCAAGGCCATGCCGCTCAGCCTATTGGCACGGAATTTTCCGGCCGCTCTGACGAAACTGCGCGCGATCGCCGAGCTAGAGCGGCTGCCTGAAAACCCCACGCAGTTTGCCTTTCGCAATCCGAGCCGGGCGGCTCCCGAATATTTGTCGGGCTTGGAGCGCCGCGTGTGGGACGCATTGGATATGGAACCACGTCCGGTGGCGGATGTGGCGCGCAGCGGCTCAGGGGTGGAAGCGTTGCGGCGTCTCGCCGATGCCGGCCTTGCGACCCTGGCGGCGTTTACACCGAGCGATGCCATGCATGTGCTCGATCGACAGACGGGATGGTGCGTCGAGGCGGCGGAGTGCGGTGCGCACATCCTTGCGACCGAGGAGCGCAATGCCCGCGCGGCGCGCGCGGCAGTGTCGCCGCGGGCGTTTTGCGAGCGCACCTACGAGCATGTGGTGTGCCAGACCGGTCGCGTGCTGTTGGCCGCGGCGTTGGCCAGCGATCCGGGACTTCACGCAGACCCCCGCGGCTGGGGGGAATTAGGCAACCAGCTCATCGAAGACACGGTCGCGGGCAGAAGCTTCTCGAAGCTCATGCAGGCGACACTCGGACTCGCGCAGCCGCTGGTTGCCATCGGCGCACCCGTCGGCGCCTATTATCCGGAGGTCGCTCGCCGGCTCGGCTGCGAGTTGTCCATCCCAGCACACGCCGCCGTTTGTAACGCCGTGGGAGCTGTCGCCGGAGTCGTCTCTCAGAGCGTCGAAGTTCTGGTGAATCAGCCGACGTTCAAGGTTTTTAGGGTTCATGATCCGGCGGGAAGCAGGGACTACGAGGACCCGGCGCCCGCACTCGCGCATGCCGAGCGCGTCTCGCGTGAACTCGCACTGGCGGCAGCTGTACGCGCCGGCGCGGCCGATCCGCATGTGGAGACCAGCGTGACTGAGCGACGCGCGCACACCTCGGGTGAGGGCTCGGCAGGCGACTATCTTGCGGAAGCGGTGGCGCGTTCCACGGCCACGGGACGTCCTCAAGCATCCGGCGCTTGAGCAGCGCCCGCTAGCCATGGCGCGCCCGGGTGCGCCGATGGGCCGCGCCGCGCGGCCGGCCGCGTTCCACATATCGGATAAAAGCATGTGGCAATCCGTGCATATCGGATAAAGGCATACCGATAAAAATAATGCAGCGTGACGCGGCAATGTGAGGCATGCACCGCCACCGCGCCGCGGCGTTTTCACTATAATCATTTCCCGCGCCCAAACCCCAGAGCAGATCGCATGACACAACCCAACGAGACGGTCGGCCGACGCAGCCGGCGCCGCCCGTCGAGCGCCGACGTGAGCCACGCCGTGTTCGACCGCACGCGGCCGTACCGCCATTTGCGCAATCCATTTGCGCCGGCGCGCGTCTTCTCGGACGATCAGGTCGCCGCGCTGCATGAAGCGGCACTGGTTATTCTCGAGACGCAGGGAATGAAAGTGCTCTCGTTGGATGCGCGCACTCGGTTCCGCGATGCCGGCGCGACGATCGATGACGCGACTCAAATGGTGCGGCTCGATCGAGCGCTCGTTGCCGCCTCGCTCGCCACGGCACCGCATGACATTACCTTGCACGCGGTAGACCCGCAGCGCCATGTACCGCTCGCGAGCCCCAACGTTGCATTTGCGGTGACTTCGGGACCCCCCAACATCATGGACACCGAGCACGGTCGGCGCTCCGGAACGTTCGAGGACTTTTGCAACCTGATGAAGCTATGTCAAAGCTTCGAGGTGATCCATGTGCTCGGCGGCGCGACCGAGCCTCAGGACATTCCCGTCGCCGTTCGGCATCTGGAAGTCACCCGCGCGCAGCTGATGTTGACCGATAAGGTTCCGTTCATCTTCTCGCGCGGTCATGGCCAGGTCGCCGATAATTTCGAACTCATTCGGATCGCGCACGGCATATCGCCGGAAGAATTCCGCTCGCGTCCTTACACCTACACCATCATCAACACCAATTCGCCGCTGCAGCTCGACATTCCGATGGCGGACGGCATCATCGATTTCGCACTTGCGGGCCAGGTGCTCATCATCACCCCGTTCACGCTGGCCGGGGCGATGGCGCCGGTGACCATCGCGGGCGCATTGACGCTGGCACACGCCGAGTTCCTCGCGGGACTGACTCTCGCGCAGATCGTGAAGCCCGGTGCGCCCGTCGTGTATGGCAGTTTCACGTCGAACGTCGACATGAAATCTGGTTCGCCCGCCTTCGGTACGCCTGAGTACGTCAAGGCGGCGTTCGGCGCGGGCCAGTTGGCGCGCTTTCTCGGCCTGCCGTGGCGTTCGTCCAATGCGACGGCATCCAATATCCCGGATGCGCAAGCAGCGTACGAGTCACAGATGAGCCTGTGGGGAGCCCTGTTCGGCGGCTGCAATTTCATATTGCATGCGGCAGGCTGGCTGGAGAGCGGACTGACGACTTCGTACGAGAAATTTATTCTGGATATTGAGATGCTGCAGATGTTCGCCGAAGTGTTCCAACCCGTCGGAGCGGCGCCCTCCGACCTTGCGCTGGAGGCAGTCGCGGAGGTCGGCGCCGGCGGTCATTTCTTCGGCTGTGCGCACACCATGGAGAGATATCGCAGCGCCTTCTATGCGCCTTTGGTCTCCGACTGGCGCAACGCAGGCCAGTGGGCCGACGACGGCGCCAAAACGGCGACCGAGCGCGCCAGCGGCATCTGGAAGCGTGAATTGCAGCGTTATGTCGCGCCCACTCGCGATCCAGCCGTTGTAGAAGCGGTGGACGCCTTTGTCGCGCGGCGCAAGGCAGAGGGTGGGGCTCCGCCGGTGACCTAGATGTCGCGTCTGGACATGCTTCCGTCGCGATATCGCAAGTCCACCGATCGGTTGCGTCTTAACATGGAATAGGGTGAGGACCGCGTAAGACCCGGTTGTGGTTCAGAAAATAACGTTTGGAGAGAGCAGATGTCCGAGGCGACCGAAGGTGAATTTGACTTGGCCTCGCTCAATGACGAGGAACTCACCGAGCAGGTGCACGACGATCTTTACAACGGACTCAAGTCCGAGGTTGAGGAAGCCACGCACATTTTCTTAAAGCGCGGTTGGTCGGCCGAAAAGGTTCTCAACGAAGCGCTCGTGGAAGGCATGCGCATTGTGGGCATCGACTTTCGCGACGGCATTCTGTTCGTGCCCGAGGTGTTGCTTGCCGCGAACTCCATGAAGGGCGGCATGGAGATCCTGCGGCCGCTGTTGGCGGAAACAGGCGTCGAGCCCATCGGCAAAATTGTCATCGGCACGGTCAAGGGCGACATTCACGACATCGGTAAGAATTTGGTCTCGATGATGCTCGAGGGAGCCGGCTTCGAGGTCATTGATCTGGGCATCAATAACCCCGTTGAGAAGTACTTGGACGCGCTCGACAAACACAAGCCCGACATCCTCGGCATGTCGGCCTTGTTGACCACGACCATGCCCTACATGAAGGTCGTCATCGACACTTTGAAGGAGCGCGGCATCCGCAACGATTACATCGTGCTGGTGGGTGGCGCACCGCTCAACGAGGAATTCGGCAAGGCCGTGGGTGCGGACGCATACTGCCGTGATGCCGCGGTCGCGGTCGAGACTGCCAAGGGGCTGATCGCTGCGCGGCGCGCCGGCGCGGCGGTTCACTGAGCCCAGTGAGCGCAGTGGCACCGATCCCTGCGCCGCAGGATTCAGCGAACGGCTCCATATCAGGCGAAGGCATGCTGGTCATTGCCTGCGGCGCGCTGGCGCATGAAATTACCGCGTTGCGCCGCGCCAACGCGTGGGATGCATTGGACGTGCGCTGCCTGCCGGCAGAACTGCACAACCGTCCGGAGAAGATTCCAGCCGCCGTTCGCGAACTGATCCGCGCTTCGCGCGACCGCTACCGCAGCATTTTTGTCGCCTATGGCGATTGTGGTACGGGAGGTTTGCTCGACAAGGTCTTAAGGGAGGAGGGCGCGGAACGCATCCCCGGGGCGCATTGTTATGAATTCTTCGCGACCGGCCCTGTATTTGCCGCGCTCGCCG
>JBDUBO010000137.1:0-8514 GCA_040004115.1 Gammaproteobacteria bacterium
TTGCATGCGCGCTGCGAGACCGCGAGCGCATCAGCGTCGTCCCTAAATCGGAAAGTAGCGTTGGCCGTGCGATTCGGCTGAGGGACAACGAGGTTCGGTTGCAACCATCTTTGCCGACGGTCCTTTGATAAATGTCGAGGCGGGGAACGTGTGGGAATCGCGACCGCATCCCTCCAAGACAACCGAGAACATCAGCAGCAGAGCGCAGATAATTCTCACCGTGCGGTTCTCCACGATCAGTGTCTTCGACCTAAAGCGCGTTCCACCAATAATGGCACCCAATATTCTTGTCCGCAATTATGAACGATGTTAGTGTCTGATGAGTTCGCAGTCACGTCCGAAGGGCTTCTGGAGGACTCATGGCTTATTCTTCGCACTGCACAAAATTTGCCTTGCTAGGCGTAGTCTCGCTTCTCAGTGCTTGCGCGACGAGCGTCTCTGTTTCGAACTTGTCCGAGCCGAACTTTGGTTTTCGAGCATTTCCGCACTTTGACGCAGCAGTTGACCCGGATCCGATGGCTATCACCAATGGGTTGTATGCACCACGGCCTCTGCAAAACCCATGTTACCTTTGTTCCTCACAATCCCCGCTTGATTGGTCTGGATGGTCGCCCTAACAGCGATTCCGTGACCGTAAAATCGCGATCGGTATCGGCCTATGCGGGTGCGTATACGTACTGAATGAATCCGTGGTTCTTCCCGATCCGGTCGTACAGCTGGCGCGCCACGACATTGGTCACATGCGTCAACCAGTAGGGATTATTTGCTCCAGCCGCCTTCGCTGATTCGGCGACCGACTCGATTAACAGGCGACCACAGCCGGTCCCGCGGACTTTAGGGTCCACGTAAAGGTCCTGTAGGTAGCAGGCAGGCTCCGTCGACCACGTATCCTCATGAAAAAAGAAGTGCACAATGCCTACGAGATTGTCGGTTGAATCACGGGCACCGAGGCCACGCACTCTCCCTTCGTGCAGGCGCTGCCAAGTGGCCTCGGTAACAGCAGCCGGCAGAGCGACCCCGTAGAAATGCTGATATTCGTGCCAAAGCTGTTCCCAGCGGGAACGTTCAGAAGCACGTAGCGGAGCAATACTAATCATCCGCAACCCAGCAGCCATGCGAAACGACGGTCATGTGGCCGCCTCAACCTCGGGGCCCCCCCGCTTTAGCACATCCCGCAGCGCGTGCCCTTTCTCGGTAAAGGACAGAGAAACCGAATTTAAGCAGTGCCGCTCACCGCTCGGCGGGGGTCCGTCCGGGAATATGTGTCCGAGATGGCTGCCGCAGCGCGCGCAAATTTCTTCGACGCGAATCATTCCGTAGCTGCTGTCGCGCACACGCTCAATATGCGACTCTTCGTAAGGCTTGAAGAAACTCGGCCAGCCGGTACCCGAATCGAACTTCGCGCTGGACCGAAACAACGGCAGGCCGCAGAAGCGACAGGTGTAGACGCCGTCCTTTTTGTTGTCGAGAAACACGCCGCAGAACGCCGCTTCCGTGCCATGCTGCAGCAAAACACGGCGCTCCTCGTTGGTGAGCCCGGTGGTAATGTCGCGGCGCTGAGCCTCGGTCGGTGGAGTCAAGTCAAATGCGGTCATGGCAGCATCCTGGCGTCGGGCGTTGAATGTCCCGTGGATAATAGGATGACTGCATCATGGCGCACAAGGTTGAAAAGCGGACCGCGATCCGCAAAGGGGAAATCTACATGCAGGCATCGAACTCTGGACGTGTCTTCCGCTCAAAGGTGGATGGCAAGCTTGCCGCGGTTGGGCTTTCGATGCCCTGCGTGGCACTCGTCGCGATCGTCATGAGTCCGGGGCACTGGGGCCTGTCATGGCTGCCCGTGATCCTCGTGGTCTTGGTCGCGGTGCTCGTCGTTTGGGTGGTGTTGTCGACATACTACGAAATTCAAGGGGAGGCGCTCGTGGCGCATTCAGGGCCTTTCTCGTGGCACGTCCCGTTGAAGGAAATTGTCGCGATTCGCGAATCGAACAGCGTGCGTTCAGGGCCGGCGCTGTCAATGGATCGCCTTGAAATTGCCTATCGCGGCGGGCGGGTGCTGCTGATCTCACCGGCGGACAAAGCAGGCTTCCTCGCTGCTTTGCGCCGACATGCACCGCTGCTAGCTTGACGGCGTAGCGCAGTCATTGCGGACTGCGTCAGTGCGCAGGTGCTGTTGCGGTTAGCCCGCCAGGTTCGCTCTGAACACGCGCTGAAAATTACCGCCCATAATCTTGGCGACTTCGGCATCGTGCATGCCGCGCGCCAGCAAGGCCGCCGGAATGAGACCCCAGTCGAGGTAGCTGCGCAGCACAGGCCGGTAGTTGGCGTCCATGTCCGTGCCGATGGCCACGTGATCTATACCCACCGCGTCCACCAGCCGCCGGATGGAATCGACATAGTCCGAGAACGTCGACTGTCCGATTCCTGACGGCCATGAGCCGATGATGCCGCCCGCGGTGGCCACCAGCTTGGCGTGCTCACTGCTGATCAGCCGGGGATGACTTGCCGTGGGTGTGGACAAGTTGCTGTGAGAAATCATCACCGGTTTGGTCGACACCTGGAGCACGTCCTTGGTCACTGCAAAGGTCGCGTGGGCGAGATCGACAAGGATTCCCGTCTGATTCATTTCCCGGATAATGGATTTGCCGAAAGTCGTCAGACCGCCATGAACCGGAGCCTCGGTTTGGATGTCGCCGATTAAATTAACGTGGTAGTGGACCACCGTGATGGCGCGAACGCCGTCGCGAAACGCTTCGTGCACGCGATCGAGCTGATCCTCGATGAAGTCGCCGCCCTCTACCGCGAATACCGCCGAGGTCAGGTGGTGGTGGTGCGCGCTGTCGATGTCGGAGGGATTCAAGCCCTTTGCCAGCTCATGGTGCGCGACCAGCGCTTTGAGCTCGGCGAGCTGCCGCCGATAGTCCGCGTACGCTTCGCCGGGCTGAAAATCCCCGGCCGCGTGTAGTCCCGCTGTGGCGGTCATCTCGAGCAGCCGCATATCCGCCACTGCAGCGATCAGTACGCCGCTGACATGTCCGGCGCCAAGGTCGGCTATCGCCCGATCCGCAAAAGGCTCGCCGAATGCGCGGGTAGTGGGGGTTTGGTACGGCAGGTCCTTCAAAAAAAACCGTCCGGGGTGACAGTGGGTGTCGACGGTTGTATGCCGATCCAAGAACGCCAGGCCTGCCGCACGCTGCTGCGGATCGAGTTCCATGCCTAGATCCGCCAATCGTGACGCGTCCCCCACTGGAGCGGTCACATTTTGAGCGCAGCCGATCCTTGCGCCGATCGTTGTCAGGGCCGCGGCGGCCAGAAGACGCCCGATTGCCGCGCGCCGCGAAGGGCTGGTCAAAAGATACGACCGATCGGTGAGGCGATACGAATTGCCATCGGAATCCCCCTGCAATAGCGAAATAGCAGATTAGCACCTCGTCGCCTGGGCGGGGAATTCTCGCGCCTCCAGCTGTCTCCTACCGCTGCTTAGAAAACCTTTAACAAAGCCTTAGACCGTCTTTAGGACAAATAGCGGCCTCGCGCCGTACATCTGTCCCCACGCCAAGGCGATCGATGCCGGTGGCGAGACCAAATTCCAAGTTCATTTTTTCAACATTAAGGAGCTAATTATGAATACCACCATCCAATCGCAGCTGCGGGCAGCCATCTGTTGTGTATGCGGTGCCACTGGTCTGTGCGCTCTTCAGGGCACGGCAGGCGCTGCCGTCGACAACCTGACGAGCCGTACAGTCAGCTATGCCGATCTCGACATTTCGAAGCCGGCGGGCGCCAAGACTCTGTATCGCCGCATTGTGGCGGCGGCGCAGCAAGTTTGCGTGCTCGGTTTCAAGGATCTAGGTGCGGCGCAACAGGATCGAACCTGCGCGCAACAGGCGATTGATTCGGCCGTCAAGGCTGTCAACGCGGCTGCGCTAAGCGATCTGCGTCCTGCCGCCTCGATTCATTTGGCCAGCAAGTAGCCGTCACCCCTACGAACCCAAAGGACATTCAACATGAACACCAAGACAAATCTGTACAACCTCAACCCCAAGATGTTGATCGTTGCCGCTGCGATGCTGACGCCTGTCATCGCGCTTGCAGCGATAAATGCCACCCCACCGTCCGAGAGCCCCAACATGACTCGTTCGGCCACGGTGGCGCTTGCCGATCTCGATCTGACGACACCCGCGGGTATAAACGCAGCGCGCGATCGCGTACACAAGACTGCCCGCCATCTGTGCTCGAGTCTGTCGGATTCTTCGGACCTGTCGCACGCCGCGAACTTCGTCATATGTGTGGATGAAGCAGTTGCCCGCGCGATGCAGAAAGTCGTGGAGTCCGGATCTAACGTGCTCGCGCGGTCCCTCGACGGGCAGCGCAACGCGCGGTGATTCGGTCCGAATCCGCGGAATTGACCTTGCGGCCGGCGTTCTGCCGGCTGCAGGGCCGCGATAAAGCTGCCGGCGCATTTCGGGCGGCTTATACTGCCCGCTGGAGGACCTTCAGAGATGTCGGCAGAGACGCCCGGCGCCTCGATACAGGTCGGCGAGTGGATCGTCGAACCTGCACTCGACTTGATTTGGCGCGCCGGCGAGACTCAGAAACTCGAGCCGCGCACCATGCGGCTGCTCCTCTGTCTCATCGACTCCGCCGGGGCCGTAGTCAGCATCGATAAGTTACTGAGTGAAGTGTGGACCGGCGTCATCGTCGGGTCGGCTTCGGTATATCAAGCCGTATCGCAACTTCGAAAAATTCTGGGCGACACCGATCCGGAACCGACTTATATAGCGACGGTGCCGCGCAAGGGTTATCGGCTCATTGCGCCTGTTCGTGCGATCAAGACCGGGTACTCCGCGGACTCGGAAACAACCGCTACTCCCCCAGCATGGGCGGCCAAGCCGCCGTCCGCAGCGATACCGCCTCCCGCAGAAGTCGCGACGGATGGCCGCGCGTCTGATGCTGGGCAACCCCGCAAGCTTGCGCCGGCGTTATCGCGGCGAGTAACTCTTATCGCTATGTGCGCAATCGCGATCGCGGGTGTGGCGGCCCTTGTCTGGCTGCGGCTGTTGAAACCTCCGATTGGTGAAGCGATGGCGTCGATCGTCGTGCTGCCGTTTGTCGACATGACCGCCGAGAAGGGCGATCAACCATTTTGCGACGGTCTCACCGAGGAGCTGTCCAATTGGTTGGCGCAGATTCCGGCACTGCGAGTCGTGGCGCGCACCTCTGCGTTTGCGTTTCGCGGGCAAGGCGAAGACGTCCGCAAGATCGGCAGGGCGCTGGACACCAACCACGTTCTGGAAGGTTCGATGCGGCGATCGGGCGATCATATGCGCGTGACGGTTCAGCTCATCGACGCCCGCAGCGGCTATCACTTGTGGTCGGCGAATTATGACCGGCCGATGGCCGACACGATCAAAATGCAGGAGGATATTTCGCGTTCGGTAGCCGAAAATCTGGAGATTCGGCTTACAGCGGACACATCGCAGCGATTTGCGGCAAGAAGCAGCAGTAACCCACAGGCCTATCAACTGTATCTGCTGGCCCGTCACCATCAGCAGAAGCGCACCGCACAGTCCAACACTCGCGCCATCCAATTGTACCGCCAGGCCTTGGAGCAGGATCCCAAGTTTTCATTGGCGTACGTGGGTTTGGCTTATGCACTGCTCAACGAAAACTGGCTCGGCGAGCGCCCGATCAACGAAATTGCCGCCGAGGCGGAGCCGCTGCTGGACACGGCTCTGAAGCTTGATCCGGGTCTCTCCGACATCTACGCCGTTCGGGGCGCACTGCGAGGCGACCAATTCCGAAACGACGAGGCCTTGAGTGACTTGGGCCACGCGGCAGCGCTGAACCCGAATGACGGACTGGCGTTTACAGAGATGGGCCGCCTTTATCTCATGAACAAGGGTCAGCCCAGAGATTCCCTGATCAATTATACGCGTGCGGCAACTCTTGATCCCTTGAACTACCAGCCGCAGGCGCAGCGTTGCGTCGCGTTGCAGGACTTGGGGCGGTTCGACGAGGCGGCAGCCGCTTGCGCTCGCGCCCGTGAATTGCAACCCCAGGACCCGTGGCCTCTGGCCACGACGAGTTGGCTGGCGGCGGCCCAAGGCCGGCTGGACGAAGCACTGAAATGGAATGCGATGGCACTGAAGGTGGCACCGGATGTCTTCGAGTTCTACCAGCAACGTGTCATGTGGCTATTGATCTTGGGGCTTCCGGCTCGGGCCCGTGAGGCCTTGGAAGTTGCACGAATCGAATGCAAGGGAGATGAAGCCATCGACGACGCGCTCGCGGACATCGTCTACTATGAAGGCGGGACGCCCGCTCTACGCGAGTACCTGGTGCGCACCCGCATGGAAGATTCTTCACACGCGTCGAGGCTCTTGGTGGCGGCCTACTATCGCCTATTGATCGGCGATTCAGCCGTGGCCAAAGAGAACATGGAACGCGCTCTTAAGGCCCCTGACTTTTCGCTAAGTGCCGCCGCGAGTCCATGGGATGCCGCGCATTGGGGGCACTCGGACGACCTGATCATGGCTCTGATCGATTTGCAAAACGGAAATAATCCCTCCGCTATGCGCTATCTGGATGCCATCGCGACCACCTTGGATCAGCTGGTGCGCAACGGCGACAAGCTTCATGGAGTTGACGAACTTCGAGCCTCCGTGCTCGCACTGCGTGGCGATGCCGACGGTGCCATGCGTTCTCTGGCGCGCGCGGCGAACCTCGGCTGGCGGCGCTCTTGGTGGGCCGAGCGCGAACCCGACCTTCACACGCTCCAGGAACGCGGCGACTTCCGCGCGTTGATGGCACGGGTCAACGAATCGAATGCCGACCTACGAAAAAGGGTAATTCAATAGTGCATCAATCGCGCAATAAAGGTAGGAGCCCCGCGCTAAGTTTATTTGAATTTGTCATCGTATCGGGGCCGACACCAATCAAATAATGCACGATGTAGCCCAAGTCGTGATGGGGCGGACCTCCGCCCGATTTACCTTGCGACGCAAGGTCCGCGACACTCATGCCAGCTCCGATCTGCGCGAGCATTCGAGTGAGCAGCGCATAAATTACTGCATGCGCCTGTTGCAGCGTGTCCTGCGACGACAGTGCGAATGGAAACTTTGTCTCATTAAGTAGCTGAATGAATTTCTCGGCAAACGTGTTGCTGTCGGGCATGTCCCTTCCTCCCGTTTATGTTTGTTGTCGATCCTTGAATTTCCCTGTCTTCATACTGACTCTGCGACGGCCTGTGCAGGGCGTCAATATGAATTTGATCGTAACGCCGACATGACGCGCCGCGGCAAGCGCGCTGTCTTACCACCCTTGTGGAATGGGCTTTGTACGCGACGCCTTAAAAATCAACAAGCTGTGATGTCGGGCGCGACCCGGCATGGGTCATGGCGCCGATAAGCCGGCTGCACGCAGAATGTCTGGGATTTTCATTTCCCAGCCGATGGCCATGATGTGTACCCCGGCACACATGTCGCGCAGCCGGCGGACGGTGCGGGCGGCAATTTCAATGCCCTTGGCCGCTTCGTCTTCGGGCCCGGCACGTTGCATTTCCTCGAGGATCTCGGCCGGAACGCGAATTCCCGGAACGTTTGAATTCAGCCACGCGGCCATTTTCGCCGACTTGAGTGGAATGACTCCCGGCAGGACAGGAATATCTCCGAGCTTGGCCATCTCGAGAAATTGCGCCAGGAGATCCGTGTTGTAGATGGCCTGCGTCTGAAAGAACTGCGCGCCGGCAGCAATTTTTCGATGCGCATTCTCAGCTTCGCGCAGGAGATCGGCCGCCCCCGGGTTCACTGTGGCGCCGAGAAACAGATGCGGTGCGCCATGCAGGGCGTTGCCCGACAAGTCTCGTCCATCGCATAGCGAGCGCGCCGCGTTCAGCATCTCCAGCGTCGTCAAATCGAACACAGGTTTTGAGTCGGGCTGATCGCCGTTCTTTGGATCATCGCCCGTCATGAACAGAAAGTTGCGGATGCCGAGCAGCGAGGCGCCGAGCAAGTCGGCCTGGATGGCAATCCGGTTACGGTCCCGTGCGGTAATTTGGACAATGGCCTCTATGCCGCGATCTTGCAGCAGGTGTGCCACCGATTTGGGCTCGACCGCCATCCGAGCGCGGGGCGATTCGGTGATATTAATGGCATCGACGCAGCCCTTTAGCGCATCCGCTTTGGTAAAGAACTCAGACAGATCGATGCCCTTTGGCGGAGTCAATTCACTCGTGACGACAAAGTCTGTTGACCGAATTTTCGCCTCGAATTGGCTCATTGCTGACATTCCTGCCGGCCGCAGTGGTCGAAGGCTTCCCCTCGAGCGCGACATATTTATTTAACATAATTAGTAACTTAGCGAGTCTGGCGGCAGCGGGTTTTGACTTAAGCCGCGTGGCGGAGTCAGCCGCTTTTCGCCTGGGCATCCGAAACGTATCAGAGAATGAGGGGACGCGCAGGGATCGTGTTCATGTCAGCCCGCGATGTCATCGCGCGAATTCATAGCGCGAAT
>JBDUBO010000047.1:0-27275 GCA_040004115.1 Gammaproteobacteria bacterium
AGTGACGCGCCTGCGCATGACCACGCACCCGATCGAAGTGGAGATGTATTACAGCTTGTGAGGCCCTGCACGGGTACTCGAGGGGCCTTAAGGTGACGGCGGTCACGCCGCCGTCACCTGGTTTTGTAGCGAGGAGTGGATAGGGCTATGCTTTGGACTTATGCACCCTTGGAGACCATGGATAGTGCTGGCGAGTCTCGCAGCGTTTGCGGGCCAGGCCGCCGTGATTTACAAATGGACCGATGCAGAAGGGGTCATTCACTACTCCGATCAATCGGTACCCGGTGCACAAAAGATCTACACCAACAGTCCGGTGGCGTCGTCGCCCAGCGGCCAGTCGAACGCGAATCAGCCGCCGCCGGTGATTCTGGGCACTGCGCCGCAGAAGTCGGGGTACAGCATCCTTGCCATTTCATCGCCGGCGTCCGAACAAACATTCTTCGGCGACGAGCCCATTGGTGTCGCTCTCGCGATCGAGCCCAGCCTCAAGTCGGGGGACATCGTCACCTGGCACCTGAACGGCAAACAGCTCGACGATCAGGGGGCGAGCGCGACCCAAATCACGCTGCCGCACTTGGATCGCGGCACCTATGCCATCGCGGCAACCATCACGGATCCGCAGTCGGGCCAGTCGCAGAGCACGTCGAGCGTGACTTTTTTCGTCCACCAGCCCTCCGCCTTGTCGCCTCAGCACAGAACGCCCTAGCGCGGTATCGTTGCCGACCGGAAGCTCGGTTTGGCCGCTGAATTTCAGTTGGATACGATACGAATCGAGGGCACCGAACTGCTCGATGTCCTGGTAACCAGCGTGTTCTTACTGGACCAAGATCTTAACGTCGGATATCTGAACGCCGCGGCGCAAACCCTGCTGGGCTTGGGGCCCAATCAAGCACTGGGTCGCAGCATCATCGAATTGACCCGCGGCGCGGAAACTCTGCTGCCGCTGTTCGATCGCGCGCGCAAGGGAGGCGAGGGCGTGGTGCAGCGCGAACTGGCATGGCCGGCGCCTGGCGGAGTCGATCGGATTCTCGACTGCGCGGTGACGCAGATTGCCTGGGGCACGGATAATGTTCATCTGCTTCTGGAAATCGAGGACATCACTCAGCATCGCCGCCTGACCCGGGAAAATGCCCTCCTGGCGCAACTCGGCGGCAGCCGATTGATGGTCCGCCAGCTGGCGCATGAAATCAAAAACCCCCTGGGCGGCTTGCGCGGCGCCGCCCAGCTGCTCGAGCGGGAACTCTTGGACCCCAGCCTACGCGAGTACACGCGGGTCATCATCAGCGAAGCCGATCGGCTCACCAATCTGCTCGATTCCATGCTCGGCCCCGGCCGACCGCCAGCGAAACAGCTGATCAACGTGCACGAGATATTGGAGCGCGTCTTTCACCTGCTGCGCAGCGAGGCGCCCGCGGGCGTCACCGTCGAACGCGACTACGATCCCAGTCTGCCGCCGCTCACGGTGGACCCGAACCACATCATTCAGGCCATGCTGAATCTGGGCCGCAACGCCATACAGGCACTGTCGGGCGGCAACGTGCCCTCGCCGCGCCTCATCCTGCGAACGCGAGCGGTGAGCAATGTGAGCGTCGGTGCACAGCGTCACCGACTGGTGGCATCGATTCAATTCGAGGACAACGGCCCCGGTGTGCTATGCGAAATTCGCGACACCATTTTTTATCCGCTGGTGTCCGGACGCGCCGACGGTACCGGTTTAGGATTAGGCATCGCCCAGGATCTCGTCAGCCGCCACGGCGGACTGATCGAGTTCGACAGCGCCCCGGGTAGAACCATATTCGTGATTTCTCTACCCATGGACAGTTCATGAACGCAAAGCCGCTGCAAGTTTGGTTGGTCGATGACGATGCGTCCATTCGATGGGTGCTGGAGAAGGCGTTGAAGGGCAGCGGCATGGTGGCGAAGTGTTTCGATCAGGCCGACAATGTCCTGACGGCCTTGCGCTCCGACGTACCTGACGTGCTGATGACCGACATCCGCATGCCGGGGCGCAGCGGACTCGACTTGCTCAAGGAAATTCAGGTATCGCGACCGGGATTGCCCGTCATCGTGATGACCGCGCATTCTGACCTGGACGCGGCGGTGGCCGCTTATCAGGGCGGCGCATTCGAGTACCTGCCCAAACCATTCGACATCGACAAGGCGGTGGAGCTGGTGCGCCGCGCCGCGCAGCAGGCGACGGTGTCGATCGACGTCGAAGCCGCGAGACGCAGTATTCCAGAACTGCTGGGCCAGGCGGCCGCCATGCAGCAGGTGTTCCGCGCGGTAGGCAGACTGTCGCGATCCAGCATGACGGTTTTGATCACCGGCGAATCGGGCACGGGCAAGGAACTGGTGGCGCGGGCCCTGCATCGCCACAGTCCGCGCTCCAACAAGGCCTTCGTTGCCCTGAATACGGCGGCTTTCACCGCGGACCTGCTGGAATCGGAGCTGTTCGGTCATGAGAAAGGCGCGTTCACCGGCGCCGACACCCTGCGTCGCGGACGCTTCGAACAGGCCGACGGCGGCACGCTGTTTCTCGACGAGATCGGCGACATGTCGCCGGCACTGCAGACGCGATTGCTGCGCGTACTCGCGGAAGGTGAATTCTATCGGGTCGGCGGACAGACGCCGGTGAAGGTCGATGTGCGGGTTATCGCCGCGACTCACCAGGACTTGGAAACGCGCGTGAACTCCGGCCACTTTCGCGAGGACCTGCTGCATCGGCTCAACGTAATCCGCATCGAGATTCCGCCGCTGCGCGAGCGGCGCGAAGACATTCCGGAATTGCTGAAGCACTACCTTGCGGTAGCCGGCCAGGAACTGGGGGTCGAACCGAAATTGCTCACCACGCGGGCCGAGACCGCACTGGTAGCCTTTGATTGGCCGGGCAATGTGCGCCAGCTCGTCAACGCCTGCCGGCGCCTGACCGTCACCGCGCCGGGGCGTGAAATTCGCGCCGAGGACATTCCGCCGGATCTCGGCGGCGCGACAGCGGCTCACACGGCGAATCACGATTGGATGGCAAAGCTTTCGCATTGGGCCGAGCAGGAGTTGGACGCAGGCACGCAGCGCCTGCTGGACCAGGCAGTGCCGGAGGTGGAGCGAATCTTGATTCGAGTGGCGCTGCGCAAGGCCGATGGAATGAAGCAGGACGCCGCCAAGCTTCTGGGCTGGGGTCGTAACACGCTCACCCGCAAGATGAAAGAGTTGGGCATGGAGGATGCCGCCTAGCGGACGCAGGACGGCACGCGGTTATAATTCCCGCCGTCATGAATGATTACCTCGTGCATAAAATCGACGCGGCACAACGGCTGTTGCTGGGCAATTCACCGTGGGACTGGCTGATCGCCGCGCTAATAGCCCTGGCCGTGTGGGCCGGCCTGTGGATCGTGCGGCGGCTGATCGCGGCACATTACCAAAAACACTCGACCGCACGGCATCGCCTGCCGATCAGGCTGGTCGGGTATCTGATCGCCAACACCAGACAATTCCTATTTTTTGCCGTTGCGCTGTATGCCGCGGAGACCAGCCTCACTCTGCCGGAAAGACTTCACCGCATCCTCTCGAACTTCGCGCTGATTCTCATCCTGCTGCAAGTCGGCTTGTGGGCCGGCCGGTCGGTGCGCTTTTATTTGGAGATGAAGGAGCTGGAACGCGGCGCGGATCGGGCGTTCGCCGGTTCGCTGGACATCATCAATTTTGTCGCGCGCATGCTCATCTGGTCGCTGCTGGTCCTGGTTGCCCTCGACAATCTCGGCATCAATATCACCGCCCTGCTCGCCGGCCTTGGAGTCGGCGGCGTTGCCGTGGCGCTGGCGCTGCAAAACGTGCTGGGCGACTTGTTCGCCTCGCTGTCGATCGCGCTCGACAAGCCCTTCGTCGTCGGCGACAACTTAAGTCTCGACACCTTCACCGGCACGGTCGAGCACATCGGCATCAAGAGCACACGCTTGCGCAGCGAAAGCGGCGAGCAAATCATCATTTCCAACGCCGACATGTTGAAAAGCCGCGTGCGCAATTTCGGCCGCATGCAGGAACAGCGCGCGCTCTTAACCATCCGCGTAGCTTACGGCACCCCACCTGGGAAGCTGCGCGACATTCCCAAGCTGCTGGAGAGCATCGTTCGCGAGCAGGCGAATGTGCGATTCGACCGCTGCCACCTGAAGGCCCTGGGCGAATCGGCCCTGCACTTCGAGTTGTCGTACTTCGCGCAGCAGCCGAGCGCCAATCCCCTGCTCGATCTGCAGCAAGCCGTGAATTTCCGCATCATCGAAGAGTTCCAACGCCTGGGCGTCGAGTTCGCTTACCCCACGCAACTCGTCAAGCTCGACGAGCGGCGCCCGCCTAGCGCATGTTCCACGTAGTGCTGTTCGAACCGGAGATTCCGCCGAATACGGGCAATGTCATCCGACTCTGTGCGAACGCGGGTGCCACGCTGCACCTGGTTAAGCCGCTGGGATTCCGCTTGGACGACAAAGGCCTGCAAAGATCCGGGCTTGACTATCACGATCTGGCGTCCGTGACAGTGCACGAGAATCTCGACGCCTGCCTGATTGCGCTCGGTGCGTCTCGATTATTCGCTGTGGAGACCGGAGGCCGGCAGCGCTACAACGACGTCCAATATCGCGACGGCGACGCATTGCTGTTCGGCCCGGAGACCCGCGGCCTTTCGGACGCAATTCTGAACCGGGTGGGGCGAGATTCGTCGGTGTATATCCCGATGCGCGCAAAATGCCGCAGCATCAATTTATCGAATGCCGTGGCGCTCGTGGCATATGAGGCGTGGCGTCAGCTGGGCTTTGCGGGAGCTGCGCCGGGCGGGGCGTTATAGGACGATCGAACCTTCGAGCACCGCGACGCAGCGGCCGCCGATGAAGGTCTCGCGTAACTTTCCCGCCTGACTGGCCGTGCGTCCGAGCAACAAACTCGGACGGCCCATGTCAACGCCCTGATGAATGTACCAGCCCCGCTCGCTAGGGGCTTCATTTGGGGTGCGCCGGTCGCCGCCGTGCGCAACGTCGTCCGGCTTGAGTGACGCCAGCAGGGTGATGGCCGCGGCGCAGGCGCTGCCCGTGGCCGGGTCTTCCATCACGCCATCGAGCGGCGCGAAGGTGCGCGCGTGCAGAACGGTCGCAGGCGATTGCTCAGCAGAACCGGCACTCGCCAATTTATCGTCCGGCGCCCGCCAATATGCGAATACTGCGTCGGCGCCATCGAGCGGCAACAGGGCTGCGTGCGCGGCGCTGTCCGGCTTGCAGCGGCGCAGCGCCTCGCGGCTGCATAGCTCGACGGTGAGAAACGGCAGGCCGACCGAGATGACCTGCGGCGCGTGCGCTTGCAGCGCAATGTCGGCAGGGTCGAGCGACAGGCAGGCCGCAGCGATGTCGCGCGTCACCACGCTCCTGCGGGACAGAGATTCCGGCGCACGCAGTTCCGCGCCGACCACGGCGCCATGCTCGAACAGCAGCGTCAGCGGCACGAGGCCGGCGGCTTCCTCGAACACGAAGCGCCCGGCCGCGGCTGCGGCTGAGAAGCGGCTTTCGCGCGCGAGCACGAAGGCCGTACCGACATTGGGATGGCCGGCGAAGGGCACTTCGGTGCGGGGGGTAAAAATCCGCACCTTCGCAGTGTGCGCGGGATCATCCGGCGGCAGAACGAAGGTAGTCTCCGAATAATTGAATTCAAGGGCTATGGATTGCATATCGGCGCCCGTCAGACCCGCAGCATCTAAGACCACCGCCAACGGATTACCCCCGAACATCCGGTCGGTGAATACGTCGACGGTGGCATACCGGCGCTTCATCTGCGCGGCCCCCTGGCGTTCCGGCACGGGGTCACTCCGTCTCCGAGCGCACGTCCCGACCCATCAACGCTTGAACCGCAGCCCGAACCGGTTTGCCCTCATGCATGACCCGATAAATCTCGTGACAGATGGGCATGTCCACCGCCAGGCGCCGCGCCACGTCGTAGACGGCGCGCGCTGCATGCGCACCTTCGACGACTTGATGAATGCCGTTCTGTGCTTCGGTCAATGATTGACCTCTGCCGAGCGCCATGCCGAAACGGCGATTGCGCGATTGGTCGTCGGTGCAGGTGAGCACCAGATCTCCCAATCCTGCGAGGCCCATGAATGTATCGCGCGCAGCGCCGAGTTTCACCCCGAGGCGCATCATTTCCGCCAGTCCGCGCGTGATCAACGCCACCCGCGTGTTGGCACCGAAACCCATGCCATCAGCGATGCCTGAACCGATGGCAATGACATTCTTGACCGCGCCTCCGACCTCGACACCCATGATGTCGGTCTGGGTGTAGGCACGAAAATTCGGTCCTGTAAGGCTCATCGCCAGTTCCCTGGCGAAGCGCTCGTCCATCGATGCCACTGTCATGGCGGTGGGCAGTCCCGCGCCAACCTCTTTGGCAAATGTGGGGCCGGACAGCACGGCTCCCGGCCGCGCACCCAGGATTTCCCGGGCCACCTGGTGCGGCAACTTGCCGCTGGCGATCTCGAACCCCTTGGTGGCCCACGCGACGCGCGTCGCGGCTCCCAGGAGCGGCTTGATGCTTTCCAGGCTTGCTCTAAACGCATGCGACGGCACGGCGATGAGTGCGTCGCGGGCGTCGCCCAAGGCAGCATTCAGGTCGGCGGTGACTTGTAATGCACCGGGGAATCCCGCGTCCGGCAAGTAGCGGTCATTGCACCGCGCGCGGCGCATGGCATCGATTTGCGCGCCGTCGCGTCCCCACAGCTGCGTGGGGTGGCCCGCCCGGGCGAGCTGAATGGCGAGCGCCGTGCCCCAGGAGCCGGCGCCGATGACCGTCATTGGTTCTGCGCGCCCGTCCTGCATCCCTTGCCCGATACGCCTGGAGGCCGGCCTAGTTGACCAGGCTCTGCTGCGGCACTTCGGACGCCTGCGCGAACAGGGCCTCGAAGTTGACCAGGGGGAGAAGAAAATTCGGAAAGCCGCCCTTGACGATCAGATCCGATATCACCTCACGAGCGTAGGGGAACAGCACGCTGGGACAGAAGCTGCCGATCAGGCGCTTCAAATCCTCCACCGACGCTCCGGCAATTGAAAACACGCCCGCCTGCTTGACCTCGACCAAGTACAACGTCGCCTCACCCTGCTTCGCCTCGAGCGTAATCGTCAGCAGCACCTCGCGCACATCCGCCGCGAGTTCCTCCGCGGAGGTGTTCATATTGAGCTGAAACTTCGGCTCCCACGCTTGATTGTTCGGCAACCGCGGCCCGTTCGGCGATTCGTAGGAACAATCCTTCAAGTAAACGCTTTGTAGACTCACCTGAACACCGCCGATAATTGCTTCCGGCCCCGCAGCAGTAACCTCGTTCATCATTCCCCCTGAATTAACCGATCCAGCTGGCCGCTGCGATCGAGTTCGATAAGATCGTCGCAGCCACCGACATGTTTGTCGCCGATAAAAATTTGCGGAACCGTGCGCCGATTACTGCGCGCAATCATTTCCTGGCGAAGCTGCGGCTCATCCTCGACATTGATTTCGTTGAACACCACGTTCTTCTGGTTCAACAAGTCCTTGGCCCGCCGGCAATAGGGACACCAGTCCGACGTGTACATCGTCACGGCGGGCTGAGTCACTTCGCGCTTCCCTTACCCCCCGGCGTTTTCGCCACAGGCAAATTATCCTTCAACCAGGCATTCAGGCCGCCCTGCAGATTGAACACCTTGGTGAATCCGAGCTTGGTCAACGTGCGAGCGCCGCTAGCTCCGGAGGTGCCGCTGTCGCAATAGGTGATCACGCTTTTATCGCGCCACTTCTTAAAGCTCTCGGACTGGGACTCGAGTTCCGCCATCGGTACGTTGCGCGCGTCGCCGATGTGGCCCGCGTCATACAATTCCTTGCCGCGCAGATCAATGACGAGCGCACCCTGATTCATGAGGCGCACGGCCTGCATCGCCGTCAATGCGGCAAACGCCTGCATGCGTTCACGAATCTCATAGAAAGCCACCCCGGCGGCGGCCACGACGGCGGCGGTGGCTAAATAAGGGTGATGACCAATGAACTCGAACAGTCGCTGCATGCGGCTCGCACAGGGGTTTTTCGGGCCGACGAGTATAGCAGCGGGCTCAAGGCTTGTATGCTTGACCCCCGTATGAAACTCGCCCGTCACCGTCGCCTCCAGCACTTATGCGCCGCGATTGCGGTGAGCGCCTTGTTTTGCAGTCATGCCCGGACGGCGCCCGCCGGGCCCGCCGACTCCGCGCAGGCCAAGGCCAAACTCGCCGCCGTGCGTGCGCGCATTGCCGCGCTGGCGGGCCGTCTGGGAGAGGAGCTCAGGCACCGCGACGCCTTGGGCGCACGCCTGCGTGAGGCTGAGCTGGTGATTACCGTCAAGCGCCGGCAAGTGGACAGCCTGCGTGCGACGCAAATAGTTGCCGAGCGGCGCCGCTCAGATCTGCGCGAGGAACAGTCGCGCGAGCAAGATGCGCTCAAGTCCGAGCGCGAATCCTTAGGCGCCCTGTCGAGGGCGGCGTACATGATCGGCCGCGAGGAACAGCTCAAGCTGCTGCTCAACCAGAATAATCCGGCCGGTCTCGGCCGCACACTGACGTACTACGGATATTTCGCGGCCGCACGCAGCAGCAAAATCGAAGTGATCCAGGCACATGTGACACGGCTGCAACAATTGCTCGCTGAAATCGATCAGCAAACCGACAGACTCAAGGCATTGGAGAGCGACGCGAGCAGCGAAATGGCCACCTTGGAACGCGCGCGCGTCGACCGCGCCGACGCGCTGGCGGCGCTCACCCAGCAGGTGGCGAGCGGCAATCAGCAGCTGGCCGATCTAAAGCGGGAGGCGGCGGCGGTAGAGTCGCTGGTGGCGGACCTCGCGCGGGTGATGCAAGATTTTCCGGTCGATTCGACCCAGAGCTTCGAGCGGATGCGCGGCAAATTGCCATGGCCCGTGGTCGGCCGCGTGACCGCGCACTACCAGGAGCAGCAATCGAGTTCCTCGCCCGGAGTGCGCCGGAACGGCGAAATGATCGAGGCGGCGCGTGGCGCGAAAGTGCGGGCTCCTTACTTCGGCCGGGTCGTCTATGCCGACTGGCTGCAGGGTCTGGGGCTGCTGCTCATCATCGGTCACAGCGGCGGATACATGACTCTGTACGGCCACGCTGAGGTGCTCTACAAATCGGTGGGCGACTGGGTCGCGCCGGGCGATGTAATTGCCGGCTTGAGCGACGCCGGCGGCGCCCCACCGCAGCTGTACTTTGAAATTCGCGCAGGGCGCAAAACCCTGGATCCCAAGACCTGGCTGAGGGCGAATCCCTGAGCCGCCGCGCGCGATTGCGCCACTTCGCCGGCCCCTGGCGGGACGTTATGTCGCAAACCGGCGCTCGACTGCTTGCAGAGCTGAGCATCGGAGTCGCCCGCCGCCGAGCTCTCGTGCCGAACGGCGCAGGAAAAAGGCCGTAATCGGGTCGAAGTGTTCTACGGCAACGAACAGAATTCCCCGCGCACCCGCACTAACGCCCGCTTTGCGACGCAGGTCAGCGCCGATCTCGCCGACAACCCCAAATTCCAATCCATGGTCCTCGCCATCACCAAGCTGGCGAACACCTTCGGCCTGGAAACCGGGGCCGCTGGTCGAAGCGTTTCACGACCTGCCGTTATATTCCTGCTTTGCCACGTACACCGGCCTGTTCGATCCCTCGATCGGGAAAGCGGCGGCGCTCGGCGGCTGGCGGGCAGTCGCCGCCGCAAGTATGCTGCGGCGTCTGATGATCAAAAAATCTCGTCATTTCCCGTGGCTGGCGCTGGGTGCCGGCGTTGCTTTGTCTTTCGGATTGGCCAGCGCAGTTCCGGCCGACGAGCCGACGGCGAAATCCGACATTCCTTGGGCGGACGCCCGAATGCTGGCCGATGTCCTGGAACGCGTGAAGCACGACTATGTCAATCCGGTTGACGATCACCAGTTGCTGCAGGCAGCCATCCGCGGCATGGTGTCCTCGCTCGATCCGTATTCGGCTTATCTCGACGACGACGAGTACGACGAGGTAAAAATTTCGAGTTCCGGTCAATACTCAGGAGTCGGCATCGAGGTGTCAATGGAGGACGATGAGGTGGTGGTGGTATCGCCTTTTGAGGGCTCGCCGGCCGCCGTTGCGGGGATTCTACCCGGCGACGTCATCGCTGCCATCGACGGCATTCCCGTGAATACGACCAGCTTGACGGACACGATCGGCCGCATGCGCGGCAAGGAAGGCACCACGGTCAAGATCGGGATCTTGCGCGCGGGCAATGCCGAGCCGCTGCAATTCTCGCTGCAGCGATCGCGGGTCGAATTGCACAGCGTGAAGGCAGAACTGCTCGAGCCCGGCATGGGCTACGTGCGAATCTCGCAGTTCAGCGAGACCACCGGCGACGACCTCGAGACCCAGCTCAAGGAATTGCGCAAGCGCAACGGTGCGCCGCTCAAGGGTCTGGTGCTCGATTTGCGCAACAATCCGGGGGGAGTGCTCGAGGCGGCGGTATCGGTTTCGGATGCGTTTCTCGATTCAGGGGTCATCGTGACCGCCAAGGGGCGCACACCGGAGTCGAAGTTCGAGATGGACGCGACCTCCGGGGATGCGCTCAATGGCGCGCCCATCGTGATTTTGGTCAACGGCGGATCGGCGTCGGCGGCCGAGATCGTGGCCGGCGCGCTCAAGGACAATCACCGTGCGAAGCTCATGGGGCGCACCACTTTCGGCAAGGGCTCGGTGCAGACGGTCATTCCCCTGGCCGGGGATCGCGCAGTAAAGCTGACCACCTCTCTGTACTACACCCCGTCGGGAGTCTCCATCAATCACCGCGGCATCGCGCCGGACATAGAATTGGAGCGCGACCCTAAGCCGCCGAGCAACGCGCTGCCGGCCGATGCCCCGCTGATGCAGCGTGACGCCGAAGTGAGGCGCGCAGTCCAGGAATTGAAAGTGCCCACCATCGGCGGCAGCGGCTCGGTTTCCGCATCAGCGCGGCAGCCTGCCGCGGCCCAAACACCGTAGCATCGTGCGCAGCACCCGATCCATAGAAATACTCTGTTTGGCGCTCGCCGCCTTGGTGTTGGTCTGGTCCGGGGCGCTGCTAACCCAGCTGTGGCCGGTGCTCGGCCTGCTCGTGGCGTTCTTCATCGCCATCGTCGCGTTTCGTTCCCGCCGCCTTTTTCCGCACGGCACCCGGACGCGGCTGCTCATCGAGTCCTGGTCCATGGTGCTGTTCGTCACCGGCGCGCTCTGCTTCACCGGCAAGAGCTTCAGTCCGCTGTTGAATCTGTACTTGCTGCCCATCATTCTTAGCGCATTGACCCTCGGGCGGCTGGTGACGCTGCTGCAAGTGACCGTCATCGCCATTTTCCATTTGCTGCTCGCGGCCGCAACCCCGGGCCTCGACGTGCTGTCGCCGGCCTACGCCTGCCTAGCAGTGGGACAGCTGGCACCCTTTCTGCTGGTCGCTTATCTGACGACCACGCTGTCCGCGGACATCACCGAGGCACGGGAACGCATCGAGAATCTGGCGCAGACCGATGCACTCACCGGACTGCTCAATCTACGCATGTTCAACGAAGTATGGCAGCGCGAACACAGCGCCAGCGAGCGCGACCGCGGCGTGTACGCCATGTTGATGATCGACATGGACAAGCTCAAGGATATCAACGACGCCTACGGCCATGATGCGGGCAACAGCGCCATCGTCCTGGTCGCGCAATGTCTGCAGCGGAGTATTCGCTCCACGGACTTTGCCGCGCGCTTCGGCAGCGACGAGTTCGCGGTGCTGCTGCCGGGGGCCACGCCCGAAATCGCCGAGGCGGTGGTGAAGCGCGTGCGACACAATGTGTTTAAAACCACATTGGATCTGCGCTCGCGCATGATCCGCTGCAGCGTCAGCATCGGCGTGGTCAATTACCCCAAGGATTCGCGCGACATGCGCGAGCTGTTGAGCATCGGCGATCGCAAGATGTACCGCGATAAGGAGCTGCGGCGGGCGCCCGGTAGCGAGGCCGGTGCGTGAGGTATCGAGATAGGATTTCGAAGGCATCGAGGCAATCGCCTGAAGTTGTTGGAGCAAAGGCCTGAATGTGCTGGACTTTACAAAAAATGATGGCAAAGTTAGGGCTATATCACTCCGCGATGCGATTGACATATGTCAAGGTGCGTCCAGCAACTTCGAACCCTTAAGAGAGTGTCCATGGCGTTCAATTTTCGACAGCCCTCCTTGTCATTGCGCGCCCTGACGGGCGTATTGCTCGCAATCGTGGCTGTACACGCCGGCGCGAATCCGAACCGCGATCCGAAGCTCAAATCCAGTTCGGTGCTGGTCATCGATCAGAAGGACTCCTCGGTGCTGTATGCGCGCCACGCGGACGTGCCGATGCCCATCGCGTCCATTACCAAGTTGATGACCGCACTCGTGGTGCTCGACGCCAAGCAGTCGCTCAGCCAGCCGATTCAACTCACCAACGCGGACCGCAATTTACAGAAGAGCGACTTTTCGCGTCTAGCCGTCGGTACGACCTTGACCCGGGGCGATCTGATGCACCTGGCCCTCATGTCTTCCGAAAATCGCGCCGCGCACGCGCTGGGGAATAACTATCCCGGCGGCATGCCCGCCATGGTCGCCGCCATGAATGCGAAAGCCGCGTCGCTCGGCATGACCAATTCCCATTTCGTCGATCCCACAGGTCTGTCGAGTGAAAACGTGGCAAGTGCCGAGGACCTGTCCAAGTTGGTGATTGCGGCCTCGCACAACCCCACCATCCGCGAATATTCGACCGACAGGAGTTATGCCGTGAAAGTTCGCCGGCGCCTGGTCGAATTCCGCAACACCGACAACTTGGTGGCGAACCCGACCTGGAACATCATCGTGCAGAAGACCGGCTATATCACCGAGGCCGGCAAGTGCCTGGTCATGGGGGCCGTCATCGAAGGCCGCTCGGTGATCATTGTGCTGCTGGATTCGTTTGGCAAGTACACCCGGGTTGCGGATGCCAAGCGCATCAAGTCTTGGATGGAAGCGGGCGCCAATCAACGCGTGGTATCGATGCGCTAACGGCGCGCGCTGACTTTCACGAAAGCTGTCAGACGCCGCGGGAGTTGAGTTATGCGTACACGGCTCCTCGTCTTCGGTTGCGCGGCTTGGCTGCTAACCGTTTCTTTCGCTAACGCCGCCGAGCGCCGCGTTTCGGTCACGATTTACACCGATGATTTGGCGTTAATTGAGGATCGGCGCGACGTCGAGCTGAAGGGCGGCCGACAACGACTCGAGTTCCAGGACGTCTCGGCGCAGATCCGCCCGGAGACCGTGTCCCTGACGGCCGGCGACATCAGCATCGTCGAGCAGAACTTCGACTTCGATCTGCTGACTCCCGCCAAGCTGATGGAAAAGGCGGTGGGACAGGAAGTCACCATCGTACGTGTAAATCCCGCCACCGGCGCGGAAACGCGCGAGCAGGCACAGGTGCTCGCCACCAACGGCGGGGTGGTGCTGAAAATCGGACAGCGCATCGAGGTGCTGCGCGACGACGGTCTGCCGGTGCGCGTCATTTTCGACAAGGTACCGGACAACTTGCGCGCACGCCCCACTCTGTCGGTCACCGTCATCGGCGGACACGCGGGATCGCGGCAGGCCACCTTGAGCTACCTGACGCCGGGTCTCGCCTGGAAGGCGGATTACGTTGCGTTGTACAACGAGGGCGACGGCAAGATCGACGTGCAGGGCTGGGTGACGCTGAGCAACTCGAGCGGCGTGAGCTATGACAATGCGCAGACGCTGCTGGTCGCCGGCTCGCCGGCTCTGGCCGACGCCGGCGCAAGGCCGAGCAACGCTTACCGCCCGCAACCGCGCGTCACGCTACAACAGGCCGGCACCGAGAGCGGCAGCCGCGAGCGCTTGGGCGATTACTATCTGTATCCGTTGGCGGAGCGAACCACCATCGCCAACTTGCAAACCAAACAGGTGAGCTTCCTCGACGTGCACGACGTGCCCGCCGAACATGGCTACGAGTATCGCAACCACTGGTTGGGAACCTCGGAAACGCCGCAGAGTGCGCAGAGCATCTACAGCTTCTCGACCAGCGCGCGCGCGGGCTTGGGCGACCAGCTGCCGGCGGGAATATTGCGCTTCTATATGCGCGACAAGCGCGGCGATCCGCAGTTCATCGGCGAGAGCCGCATCGATCACACGCCGATGGGATCGACCCTGTCGCTCGCCACCGGCGATGCCTTCGATGTGAAAGTGCACGCCGTGGTGGAGAAGCGCACGCGCCTGAGCACCCTCGATTGGCAATCCGACATGCGCTACGATCTCAGCAACGCGTTGCCCCGGCCGGTCACGGTGAAGCTGCTGCAGGAGGGCCTGTGGGGCGATTCGCGCATCAAGGCCGAGAGCATCAAGAGCACGCGCCGCAGTGCCGAGACCGCCGAGTGGGCGGTCACCGTGCCCGCCAACGGCAAGGCCAGTCTCGCGGCCAGCTTCGAAACGCGTTTCTAGCGGATGCGCGCCGCGACCTTGCGTTGCGGGTTCGCGCTGCGGCTCAGCCTCGCCGGCGCAGTTGTGTGGACTCTGGGACCGGCAGCCGGGGCGGCTATTGCTGCCGACACCGTGGCCGAGAAACCATCCGCTGTGGCGGTGACTGTGTATCGCGCGCCCGAGCGCGAGTCGGGATCGATCAACCTCGATGCGCTCGGAGGTTTCGCGCTCATTACGGAAACCCGTACCGTGCATCTGCCCGAGGGTTTGAGCCGCCTGCGCTTCGAAGGCGTCGCCGACGGTATCGAACCGGCCAGCGCCATCGTGACCGGCCTGCCAGAAGGAGTCATCGAAAAAAATCGCGACACGAAATTACTCAGCCCGTCGGCGCTCGTCAGCGCTGCCTTGGCTAAACCGGTGACGCTGCTGCGAACCGACAAGAAAACCGGCAGGCAGCAGCGGCTCGCGGGAACGGTGCTGTCGGATGCGCAAGGAGGTGTGGTGTTCAAGACCTCGGAAGGCATCGAGGCGCTGCGTTGTTCGGGGCTGCCTGAGACCTTCATCTTTACATTCGCCGCCGATCTTGCAGCGCGACCGACGCTGTCGGTCCAGGTGCGAAGCTCTGCGGCGGTGACGAGAACGGTGACGCTTTCGTATCTGGCACGGGGATTCGATTGGGCGGCAGATTACATCGCCACTTTGTCGGCCGATGGCCACACCATGGACCTGGGTGCCTGGGTAACTCTGGCCAATGGCAACGGCGTCGGCTTTGCCGACGCGGACACCCAGGTCGTGGCCGGAAGAGTCAATCACGAAAGCGGCGATGTAGAGCCGCTCGACATTGGCGGCGCGATTTTGGCGCAGTGCTGGCCGCGCGGATCGACCAGCGATGAACCGGTGATGTATATGCAATTGGGCGGCTCGGCTCGAAGCATGGACCGCATGTACAAGATGGCGCTGGCGGCGCCGTCGCCCCTCGCCCCTGATGAGGCGGTGGTCAACGGCGCACGCAGGGTGATGCAGGAGCAACTCGGGGATCTGAAACTGTATCGCATGCCCGACCGCACCACCGTGGCCAGCCGCCAATCCAAGCAGGTGCGGTTGATGGATCGGTCGGGCGTTCCGGTCAGATTCGTCTATGGCGCGGACATCGGTGCCGACGACGAGGGCTCAAAGAAACCCGCAATGCTGCTGCTGCGCACCCATAACGATGCAGCGAATCATCTGGGGCTGCCGCTGCCGTCCGGGCATGTGGCGGTGTTTGCCAGCACGCAGGGTACGCGGCTGTTGCAGCATGAGTCCGACATCCGGGATCTCGCCGTCAACGAAGAAGTGGAAATCAATATGGGCGAGAGCGCCGACGTCCAAGTGGCGGTGCGGGCTGAAAACAGCCACATCGATCCCAAGCAGGCGCGCTCCCTGCCGCTGGTGCCCGGAGTGAACTTGCGCTTGGCAAAAGCCGGTGAGATCACCCGCGTCGAGGTGAGCAACGCGCGCGCGGCTGCCATCCAATTCGAGCTGCAGGTGAGTTTGCCCGGGGGCGGCCGGGTAGTACGGGCCGATCATCCCTTGGGAGCCAAGAATGGGCGGCCGAATTTCCGCTTCATCGTTCCGGCGAACGGCACTGCGGCGCTGCGATTTCAAACCGAGATCACCGAGGGCCGAGTGCATACATCGGCGCTGCGTTTCCGCGGCAAAGTTGCCGCGGTTCCCCGCGCCCATGGCTTACACTTCACCGCATGGTAAAAAGACGCCAGTCGAGGATTAAAAATTATTTTGCGGAGAATCGCTTGTTTGCGATTCGCAGCATTGTCGCCGGTGTGATCGCGGCTGTGCTTTTGTTGGTCGTGGCCGGCCGTCTTTTCTACCTGCAGGTGCTGCGGCACGATTATTACGCCAGTCAATCGCTGGGCAACAGCATCCGGACCGAGCCTATTCCGCCCAGCCGCGGGCTGATCCTGGACCGGCATGGAGTGGTGTTGGCCGACAACCTGCCTGCTTTTCAGATCGAGTTGGTGCGCGAGCAGGTGGGCGACATCAAGGCCCTGAATGCCACGCTGGCCCAGCTGGTGGACATCGGTCTCTTGCGCAGCGACGAAGTCGCGAATATCCGGCGCACCATCTTGCTGCATAAGGTGTACGAGAGCGTGCCCATCAAACTGCAGCTGAATGAAAAAGAAATGGCGGAGTTCGCCGTCCATCGCTACCAGTTCTCGGGGGTGGATATACGCACGCGACTGGCCCGCCATTACCCGCTGGGCGAGACAGCCGTGCATGCCATCGGCTACGTGAGCGCCATCAACGAACAGGACATGAAGCAGATCGACACGGATGAGTACGCCGGCACCAGTCTGATCGGCAAGCTCGGGGTTGAAGCAGCCTACGAGGAGCGGCTGCACGGCAAGCGCGGATCCAGGGAGATTCTCGTGAACGCAGCCGGCAGGCCCATCGAGAAAATGGGCGACTACACGCCGCAGCTGGCCGTGCATCCGCCGGTGGCCGGCGAGGATCTGATCTTGGGGTTGGACGTGCGAGTGCAAAAAATCGCGGAAGCCGCGCTGGCCGGCAAGCGCGGTTCGGTGGTGGCTATTGATCCCAAAACCGGTGATGTCATCGTGCTCGCCAGCACGCCGGGATTCGATCCGAATGATTTCGTGCGCGGCCTGTCGGTGGCGCAGTACGCCTCGCTGTCGAACAACATCGACATACCGCTGCTCAATCGCGCATTGCGCGGTGCGTATCCACCAGGATCCACGGTCAAACCGTTGTACGCGCTCGCCGGGCTGAAGTACGGCCTCATAACGCCGCAACAGATCCAGTACTGTCCGGGCTACTTTACATTGCCCGGAAGCAGCAATAAGTATCGCGACGATGAAGTGCACGGAAATGTCGACATGCGTTCCGCGATCTCCAGATCCTGCGATGTGTATTTCTACCGGCTCGCCGGGAAAATGGGCATCGATCACATGCACGAGTTCATGAGCGCTTTTGGATATGGCGAATTGACCGGTATAGATATTCCGGGCGAGAAGCCCGGGCTATACGCCTCGCCGGAGTGGAAACGCCGCGTGTACAAGAGAAAGGCTGACCAGGTCTGGTTTCCCGGCGAGACCATCAGCATGGGAATAGGACAGGGTCCCATCACCGTAACGCCCTTGCAGCAGGCGCAATTTGCAGCGGAGATTTCCGAACGCGGGCAGATCGTCGCAACTCCGCGGCTGGTCGCAGCCACGCGCGCGCCCGGGGCGGTGGACATTGTCGCGCGCGCGCCCGTGCTCAAAAAGCCCATCAATATTGCGACCGATGAGCAGTGGAGCGTGATATTCGACGGCATGGAAGCGGTAGTGGGCCCGAGCGGCACTGCGCACGTGGCAGGCGCAGGCGCCAAGTACAAATGGGCTGGCAAGACTGGAACGGCGCAAGTCGTCACCGTCAAACAAACCGAGAGCACCAAGCACAAGGATGTGGACGAGCGTAAGCGCGAACACGCCTGGTTCATTGCCTTTGCACCCGTTGATGACCCCAAGATTGCCGTTTCGGTTCTGGTCGAGAATGCGGGATTCGGCGCTTCCAACGCCGCGCCCATCGCGCGCAAGGTACTGGATGCCTATTTATTGGGCGAGGAGGCCGCGGTACCCGAGGTGCGCAAGCCTACGCCACCCCGTCCTGCGAACTCTCCGGCGACTTAGCGCAGTGTGTAATTAATGGTGACGCCCACTTGGCGTGGGTCGCCGTGCTGCTGGAAGGATTGATTAGGATAGTCCGGCGGCACCAGGCCGAAAAAAAACCCCTGCTGTGCGTAGTGGGCATCGAATATATTGCGCACCCAAAGACTGGTGGCCCAAGCTTTGTGCCGATAGCCCAGGCGCAGGTTTTCCAGGTTGTAGGCGCTCGATGCCTGCGCATCACTGGTGTAGTAATAGAAGCTGGCGATGGCAGATGCGTCCAGGCGTGCGAACCAGCCGGCGGGGTGACGGTATTCCACGGCGGCGGATAATTTGTAGCCGGGTGCGAAGGGTTGCGCGCGGCCCTCGAGACCGAGATCGGCGAACTGACCGGTGACGCCCAGATAGCGAGTGCGCAGCAATGAGCCGCTGCCGGAGAATTGCCAGCGGCCGAGGCGATAGGCTGCCTCGGCTTCCAGCCCGTAGTTCTCGCCGTTGCTGGCATTTTGAGAGTAGAACACATAGGCCAGGGGGTTGTTCTGCTGCAGCTGCTCCGCGAGGTAGACCTGCATGCTTTGACGGCGCATGTAGAACAAATCAGCCTGCAGCTGCAACGCCCCCGCCGGCGGCGCGTGCTTCACGCCGGTCTCGATGCTCCACAGCGTCTCGGGTCCAAAGCTGCGTTGCTCGGACAAAATTTGCGAACCGATGTTAAAGCCTCCACCCTTGTAGCCGCGCGCCAGCGTGGCATATAAATGCTCCGCGTCTGCCACGCGCGTTTCAAAGGACAGATTGCCGCCCACCATGTGATTGGTCTGGGTGGGAAAGGGGGTTTGCGCGTCGGCGCTGTCGGCATAGCGGGCTTGGCGCTGCTCGACGCGCAGGCCGCCCGACAAAGTAGAGCGCGAGCCCACATCTGCGTCCAGCGAGCCGTACAGCGCCACATTGGTGGCGCTGTAATTGCTGCTTAGGCCGCCGATGCCCGCGCCGTAGTATTGATCATCATAAGTATACAGGACGTCATCGGATTCGGTGAGGCGCAGGACATAGACGCCCGCCAGCCAGCGAACACGTCCGAACAGCGCGCGCGACGGATCTGCAGTCAGCCTCAGGTCCTCGGCCAGCGTGCGGCGGGATCGATCATCGCTCTGAAAATAATCGTAGGGCGCGTACCGGCCCCACAGCACATCGTTACCCCAGTCACCGTCGAAGGAATAAGTGATTTTGGAACCGGCCGCACTAGTGACGCTGCGCAGTTCTCCCAGCCCTTTGATGGAGGCCGTGATGCGAACGGCCGCGCCGTTGGACAATTGCGCGTCGCGGCCGGGTTGATTTGAATAGGTCGTATTGGTGTTGTTGATCGACCAGGCGTCGTAGCCGTTGTCGATGTTTACATGCATCAAGGTCAGATCGGCGCGCAGTGAGTCGTTGATCTGCCAGCGCAGCTTGCCACGCAAGGTGCCTTCATCGAAGCCATTGGTGGAGTTTCGATTCAGGTAGACATCGTGGCGGAAGCCGTCGCTGGAATATTGCTGCGCGACCAGTCGCCAGCCGGCGCTGCCGGAGGCAAAGCCGTCGCCGACGGCCACCCCGGCGGCACGAGTGTCGTAGTTGGCCCCGGTGAGCTCAGTATTCAGCTCGAAGTCGGTACCGGGATCCACGGTGCGCACACTGATCAGGCCCGCGAGAGCATTGGCGCCGTAGGCCGTGCCCTGCGGCCCCCGCAGCACTTCGATCTGCTGGGTATCGAACAGCGTTGCCGGCATGCCCACCCCCGAGAAATCGATGTCGTCGATGAGAAAGCCGACCGAAGGATTCGGTGCACCCTGGTACTGCTCCACCTCGCCGACGCCGCGTAGCTGAAAGAATCGCGGCCGCGAGGTGCCAGCGGCCCAGTTCAGGTCTGGCACCAAGGACAGTACATCCTCGAAGTGCTGCACGCCGGCCCCGCGCAGAGAGTCGCGGTCGAGCACGGTGACGCTCTGCGGCAGGTCAGCTGCGCTGATGCTGCGCAGTGTGGCCGTGACAACGATTTCGTCCAGTTGGGGGCCTAAGGAGTTGTCGGCGGCGATGGCCGGTGCGGCGGCCGCCAGAGTTGTAAAGAAATAAAACGAGACAGAAATCTTACCCATGCTCCCTCCGCCGGTACTAACCGGATCAGGTTCAATGGGTTCGCAGGTGGGCTCATTCGAGCGGCCAGCGTCTCAGGCCCTAAAGGCCACCCCAGCGTTTGTATGTACTAGGACTACTGTAAGTGATTCTCTGCGAAACTCAACCGGCGGACCAAATCAGGGTCCGAACGGCGCCGATCAAACCGCCGACGAGCAGGACCACGGTGGGCAGAAAGCTCATGCCGTAGCCGGCACTGCGTTTGGCCGGGTCCTTGACGTAGCTTGCCGCATAAACTTCACGGCCAATCAGATAGATGACGCCGAGCCCTGCCGCAATCCAGGGACTGAAATAGTGGCTGAACAGGTACAGCGAGGGCACAAAGATCACCAGGAGTTCCATGGTGTTCTGCTGTACCCGAAAATGGCGCTCAAAGGTGTCGTTACCGGTGGTGGCCGGTGCCTTCACCCCGAACCGTCCGCGGGCGCTGCCGACTTTGAACCCAAACACCGTGAACTGAATAAGTGCGAGCGCGGTCACAATGTCGATATAAGGCATGGATGTTCCTCCCCTGTTGTTGGATTCTAGCACTGCGCCCGAAGGATCTTTCCGTCAGGCTGCCGACATCGCTTGGCAAGAGATGACGACGGAATGACCTCAGCTCGTAAATCCACCCGCAATGGGACCCGTGGCTATGCCCTCTTGGTCGAAATCGACGTCCCCGTCGCCCGGGTCTGGCGTGCGCTGACCGATCCCGGCCTGATCCGCATCTGGTCGGGCCAGGAGGCAGAGATCGACCCGCGCGAGGGCGGCATGTATCGGGTCGGCGAGCGCCACGGCGATCACCGAGACGCGCACATCGATATATTCGACGTGAATCGGCGCCTGCGGCTCATCTATTTGAGCGGCAGCAATTGGCCGCCAGGCAACTCTGCGCTGGTCGATGACTTCATCTTGGATGTGCGCAAGGGCGAAGCCAAAACTTCGCTGCGGCTGCTGGGTTCGGGGGTGCCGGAGGCAGCCGCCTGGGACAAGACCTATGTGAAAATTCGCATGGGCTGGGAGCGACTGATGGCGCGCATCAAGGTGACTCTGGAGAGTCCGCCGGTTCCGAAGAAGCCCAAGGTGGTGCCGAAGAAAGACCCGCCCCTGGAGGGGCTCGACTACTGATCCTTAAGGTTTTGGGCAGCCCGGCGCTCCTGATATGCTCGCCTAAGAGGTCATCGCAAGCGGGAGTCAGTCATGCTGGGTTTTCTTATTCGTGCGAGCATTGTGGCGCTCGGCCTGTGGCTGGCGACCACCTGGGTCAACGGCGTAACCATCGATACTCCGGCCACCTTGATTCTTGCCGGCATATTGCTGGGGATAGTGAATTCCGTCATACGCCCCATCGCCATATTGCTCACCCTACCGATGACCATCGTTACTCTCGGCTTGTTCCTGCTGGTGATCAACGCCGCCATGGTCGGTCTGGTCGCGTGGGTGCTGCCCGGCATGCATGTGGCGGGATTTTGGTCGGCATTCTGGACGTCGGTGATCGTAAGTCTGGTGAGTTTCGTCGGCTCATGGTTCGTCGGCGGCAAGGGCAAGGTCGAAGTGTTCGTGAAGCGCCGCTGATCGTGACAACGCAGCTGCACTTGCCGGGGCGGCCCGTGCCGGGGCGGCCCTACTGAGTCTTGGGTTCGGCCAGCGTTTTCGGATCCGTGAGGCTGCCGCCCGGCAGCGTCAAAATGCTCACGCCGATGATGATGACCACCATGCCCACCAATTGCGCAGCGGCCAAATGCTCATGTAGAAATTGCCAGCCCAGGTATGAGGCAATAGCGGGATTCACGTAGCCGTAGGTACCGATAAGCGCCGGAGTGGTGTTGAGGCTAAGCCAACCGTAGGCGGTGTAGGCAAGACAGGAACTGAACAAGGTGAGGTAGCACAGCGCCAGCAGCCCGGACGGGTTCGGTGCCCAGCGTGCCGCATCGCCGTGGATCAGGCCGACGCAGAGCAGCATCAGTCCGCCCATGAACATCTGCAGCCCCATGAACATGAGCGAACTCAACTCGGTGTCGATGCTGCGGTAGTACAGGGTGCCCAAGGCCCATGCCAGGCAGGCCGTGAGTGTACCGCCTTGCGCCAGCAGACTATCGGTGGTCAGCGGTTCCTGCGGTATGAGCATGAGCGCGGCGCCCGCGAATCCAATGCACATCCCCAGTACCGCCCAGCGAGTCAGCGGATGGCCGCGCCGACCAAACACGCCTAAACCGGCGATCCAAAACGCGGCTGTGCCGTTGAGCAGCGCAGATTGATGGGTGGGAAGGTAGCGGATCGACCAGGTATTCAACCCATTGCTGATGAACACCATGAAAAAGCCCGCGACGGCGACATGGCGCCACTCGATGCGTCGGCTCGGGAAACCGCCGCGGCCCGAGATTCTGGAGATAATGGCTAGCAGAGTGCCCGCAGTGAAAAAGCGAATACCTGAGAATAGCGCCGGCGGCAGGCTGCTGACGGCGATCTTGGTGAACAGGAAGCTCGAGCCCCACACCAGGTAGATGGTGCCCAAGGCCAGCATCACCTTCAGGGAACGGCGAGAGTCGACGCGCATTCAATCAAACGGGTCGGACCCTGGTGACGGTGCGGCGATAGAGCAGACCGATGAGCGCCAAGAAGATAATTCCTCCGGCGACCAAAGCGGGGAGGGCAAAGCCATCTCCCACCAGGGCAAAGGGGCTGCTATTGCCGGATACCACGACGACGCCGGCATACAGCACACCGAACAGACTCTCGCCGACGATCATGCCCGTCGCCATCAGTACTCCCATGCGCCGGGCAAACTCGGGCCTCGCCGAGCCATCGGCCCAGCGATCATAGAAATAGCCGGTCAGCGCCCCGATCACGACGGGCAGCGTGGCCTGCATGGGCAAGTAGATGCCGAGTCCGATCGCCAGCGGCGGCAGCCGCATTTTCCCGGCGCGGCCCAGCAGCGCGTCGACGGCAATGACCACTACGCCGAACAACGCGCCGTACCCGATCATGCGCAAATTCAAATTCCCGCCCAGCACGCCTTGCGCCAGCGCTGAGATCAGCGCCGCCTGGGGAGCGGCGAGCGCATTGTCGCGGGAGCCGGGCGTGCCGGCGAAACCATAGGCGGTGTTGAGAAGATCCAGTACGGGCGGAATGATCAGCGCGCCGAATATCACGCCGAAGACCAGCGCCACTTGTTGGCGCCAGGGCGTCGCACCGACGAGCTGTCCGGTCTTCAGGTCCTGCAAGTTGTCATTGGAAATGGTGGCGATCCCAAACACGATGCCGGTGGCGAACAGCGCATACGCCACCATGGCGCTGGACTGCGCCACATTCGTGGCGCGGCCAACCACCGCTAGAATCATGAACGCTGCGGCGACGACACCGAGAATACCCACGCCTGAAACCGGGCTGTTCGACGCACCGATCAGCCCCGCCATGTAACCGGTGATCGACGCAATCACCACACCCGCCACCAGCACATAGACCACAGTGGCGGTAATCAGGACGGGGGCGTGCGCGGCCAGCGAACTGCCGGCAATGAACTGCCACAGCAGCAGTGCAATCAGACCCAGTGCCGCGACGATAACTGCGCCGACGATCTTGATCGGCAGATCGCGTTCCACCAGCGGCAGCACGTGGCCTCTCACGGATCTAGCGCTGGATGCAGCTATTGCGCCGCGCAGACCGCTGATGATGGGTCCGAGAATTCTGGAAAAAGTCCACAGCGCAGCCACGCCAATGACCCCTGCGCCAAAAAAACGAATGTCGGTGCGAAATACCGCCAGGGCGATGTGCTGCGCCGAATCCGTCGATGCCGACATTCCGGTCAGCAGCGGCACCAGGATGACCCAGCTGACGACGATGCCGACGAGCATCGCCATCCCCACGGAAATGCCCACCAGATGTCCGACGCCGACCAGCGCCAGGGAGAGGCTGCTCGCCACCCCGGTCGCCCCTGCGCCGACGCGGAAGTAGATCGCTACCTCGTCGACCACCAGTCTGGTTTGACTCAGGGCAAAAAAGGCGGCCGACGCCAGAGAGTTGACTGTGATGGCGAGGAGACCCTGGCGGCTCTCGTCATTCCCATCGCGCGACTGGTCCCCCACCAGGAGCACCTCGGCGGCGGCGCGGCCTTCCGGGTACGGCAAGTCAGAGTTCACGACCAGCGCACGCCGCAGCGGCACGGAGAACATGACGCCGAGGATTCCACCCAGGCCGGTGGCCGCCATGGTCATCCAATATGGGAAACCCTGCCACCAACCGACGATCACAAGACCGGGCAGCACAAAGATGATGGCGGAAAGGGTACCGGCGGCACTGGCGACGGTTTGGACGATGTTGTTCTCAAAAATGCTCGAGGACTTGAACAGGCGCAACACCGCCATGGAAATAACCGCCGCCGGAATCGACGTGGCGAAGGTCAGACCCACTTTGAGTCCGAGGTAGACATTGGCGGCGGTGAAGGCGAGGGTGATCAGCCCACCCAGCACGATGGCGCGGAGCGTGAGCTCGCGCAGGCCGTGATCGTTCACTGCACGTCTCCCATGAGCTTCTTCACGGGACGGCTGAGGATGAGGAGCACCGCGCCCAGACCTACCGAGAAGTAGACGATGTGCATGTATTGCCCCGGCATTGCAGCCACATTGTTGGCGTCGAATTCGCCTGCGATCAAACCTGCTACCAGATTGCCCAAGGACATGGCCAGGAACCACATGCCCATCATTTGTCCCACGAAGCGCTTGGGAGTCAATTTAGTGTAGTAACTCAAGCCCACGGGACTTAGGCATAACTCGCCGAAGGTATGCAGAAGGTAGGTCAGTATCAACCAGTAGGGCAGCACTTTCGAACCGGAAGCCACGACGGCGGCAGCAGCAGCCATGACGACAAATCCCGAGCCCATCAGCATGACGCCTAAGGCGAACTTAGCCGGCGCCGATGGATTGAGGTTGCGCTTGGCGAGCGCGACCCAGGCCCAGGCAAAGAATGGGGCGAAGAGGATGATGAATATCGAATTCAGCGACTGGAACCAACTCGTGGGGATGACGAAGTTGAGCCAGCCGATCATCCGATCGGTGTAGCGCTCGGCAAACAGATTCATGGATGTACCGGCCTGCTCGTAGCCGGAAAAAAACAGCGCGCAACCGATAAACAGCACCACTAGCACCACGCCGCGCCTGCGTTCTTCGTGGGTGAGGCCTGCGGCAGTGAAGTAGTACAGAAAGTACAGCACCGCCATGCTGAGGATGGCATAGGCCGCGACTTGTGCCAGCCCGACCGCATTGACGGGAATCCAGCCCAGAACCAAGGAGGTGAGCACCAGGACAGACAGGCCGGCCATGGCCCAGAAGCGCCGCCACGGAGCGGGTTGAACTGCGCCCCCCGCGCTGGTCGCGGCGATGAAACTGCCGGCGGCACCCAAATGGCGCCGCGTCAAATGGAATTGCAGCACGCCGACTGCCATGAAGAATGCCGTTGCCGCGAAGGCCGCGCGAAGACCGAAATAGTGCTGCGCCAGCCCGGTGACCAAGGGTCCCAAGAAGCCGCCGACGTTGATTCCGATATAAAATATGGTGAATCCGGCGTCGAGTCGCGCGCCGCCCTCCGGGTACAGGTCGGCAACAATGGCGCTGACGTTGGGCTTGAGCAGTCCGACGCCGAGCACTATCACGACCAGGCCGATATAAAATTCTCGCGGGCCGGTGGACATGGCCAACAGGGCATTGCCGAAGGTTATAGCCAAGCCGCCGGCAAGCACGGCGCGCTGCGCACCAATCAGCCGGTCGGCGATCCAGCCGCCGGGCAGCGCCGCCAAATAAACGCCGGCCGTGTACAAACCGTAGGTGGCTGTCGCAGTTTTGTCATCGATGCCGAAGCCGCCGGCGGTGACCGCGGCGACCAGGAACAGCACCAGAACGGCGCGCATGCCGTAGTAGGTGAATCGCTCCCACATCTCCGTGAAGAACAGCGTGGCAAGGCCGCGCGGATGGCCTAAAAAAGTCGCGCTCGATTGGAGACTCAACTTAAGCTCCGGCTTCGCGCTCAGCCTGTTCTGCGTCCTCTTTGGCGCGTGCCGCTATTTTGTCCTTGAGCAATAGTCCGGCCATGATTATCCCTATTTCGTACAGCAAGTACATCGGCACCGCCATTGCGCTTTGCGATACGGCGTCGGGCGGCGTGACGAAGGCGGCGAAAATGAATATCCCAAGTAACACGAAACCGCGATTTTTCTTGAGCGTCGTGAGCCTGACGAATCCCGTCCACACCAATAGTACAGTAGCCACCGGCACTTCGAAGGCCAAACCGAAGGCGAGTAGCAGCACCATCACGAAATCGAGGTAGCTGCCCATGTCCGTCATCATTTGCACGCCATGCGGCGTGGTCGCGACGAAGAAACTAAGCATCACCGGGAAGACCACGTAGTACGCAAAGGCCGCGCCCAAATAAAACAACAGCACACTGGAGATGAGCAACGGCACGGCCAACTTCTTTTCGTGCTTGTATAGTCCGGGTGCGACGAATGCCCACGCCTGGTACAGCACGAAGGGGATGGCAATCCCAATGGCTAGCACCAATGCCAGCTTGAACGGCACCGTGAATGGCGCCACGACACTGGTCGCGATCAGAGTCGCGCCCGCAGGCAACTTGTGGACCAGCGGATCCGCCACGAACGTGAACAGCTGGTTCATGTAGATGGCACAGGGAATGAAACAGATGCCCACCGCCAACATTGCCTTCAACAGGCGATCGCGCAATTCCAACAAGTGCGAGATCAGCGTGCCTTCGGCCAGCCCGCCCGGTTCACCCGCCTCACTCATAGTGGCTTGATATCGGTCGTCGCGGCGTGCGGATCCGCAGGCGGATCGGAGGCATGCATGGCCGCCGGAGTCGTGAGCGAGGCATCCCGTCCGTAGACCGGCTCTGTCGGAGCCGCGGGCACGAGGGACGGGTCAGCGGCCGGCGGCGGGGCGCCGTCGTCCAGTGTGGCGACGCCCGGCG
>JBDUBO010000138.1:0-8240 GCA_040004115.1 Gammaproteobacteria bacterium
AGGTCGACGCCATGGTGCTGTCCATCGATCCGGAGCGTGAACGCATCAGCTTGGGGATCAAGCAGCTGGCGAAGGATCCCTTCTCTGCGTATATCGCCGAGCATCCCAAGGGCAGCATAGTCACCGGCGTGGTAAGAGAGGTCGACGCCAAGGGCGCCATCATCGATCTGGGCAACGGCGTCGACGGCCAGTTGCGCGCCTCGGAACTGTCGCGTGACCGCGTGGAAGATGCGCGGCTGCTGCTCAAGGTCGGCGAAGAGATCGAAGCCAAATTTACCGGAGTGGATCGCAAGGGCCGCAGCATTTCGCTGTCGATCAAGGCCAAGGACATTCATGAGGAACAAGAGGCCATGCAGAATTATCGAACCGATTCACCGACCGGCACCAGCTTGGGAGATCTTCTCAAAGAGCAAATCTCCGGTCAGGATTGAGGGACCAAGGCTTAAGCGCGGTGGGAGTGTACCGCCGCGCTTGCCCCTTTAATTATGTCTAGTGATTCCCACGGATCGATAATGACGAAATCGGAACTCATTGAGATCATTTCGGCGAAACAGAAGCATCTGCCGGCGAAGGATGTCGAACTCGCCGTCAAACAGCTGCTGGAAATCATGAGCGACGCGCTCGCGACGGGCGAGCGCATCGAGATCCGCGGGTTCGGGAGCTTTTCCCTGCATTTCCGGCCGCCGCGGCAGGGACGCAATCCCAAGACCGGAGAGGCCGTCGCCCTCGCCGGCAAACACGTCCCGCATTTCAAGCCGGGCAAAGACCTGCGTGAGCGGGTCAACGACGGTGCGGATCAGCCGATCCGCGATTAGCGCGGCGAGCTCAGTTCCTCAAGGCGGCGAATGACCGACCTATCGCTGCTGACTTGGGCTTTGGTGGTCGCGGCCTTGGTGGTGGGGATACTGGCCGGGCACTTCGGCTGGGGAAAGCGCTGGCCGGTTTCTCGCAAGCAACTGCATCCGGACTATTTGACCGGCCTCGATTATCTCGTCACCGAGCAGCCCGACAGGGCGCTCGACATGTTCTTGAAGCTGATGGACGCCAGCGCCGATACGATCGAGACCCACTTCGCTTTGGGCTCCTTGTACCGAAGGCGCGGTGAAGTGGAGCGCGCCATCCGTATTCATCAAAATCTGCTGGCACGCGCCACTTTGGCACCGGAACATCGAGAGCAGGCGCTGCTCGCTCTGGCGCAGGACTACCTGCGCGCCGGCTTGCTGGATCGCGCGGAAGGATTATTTCAGCAAGTAAGCGAGGTGCCGCGCCTGCGTGCGAGCGCCCTCGATGCGCTGCGACTGGTCTATGAGCGCCAGCATGATTGGCAGCAGGCATTGGGCGCTTTTCGTCAGCTGGAGCGTATTAAGGCGGCGCCGCCGCTCAAAGTTGCGGCGCACTACTTGTGCGAGCTCGCCGCGTCTGCGTTGGAGCGCGGCGATGCGGCAGGAGCCCGGCAGCTGCTGCGCGAGGCGCGCGCGCAAAGCTCGCCCTTTCCGCGTGCGGCGCTGTTGCGTGCGCAGATCGCGCAGACCGAGGGGCAGCCGCAGTTGGCGGTGCGGCTGCTGCGGCAGTCGCTTACTGAAGCGCCGGAGCTTTTGCAGGAGGAGTTGCCGCGTCTGCTCGAGCTCGTCGGGCCTGAGTCGCGCGACGCCCTCCTTGCCGAACTCGTGGCGCAAGCCGAATTGCGTGGCATCGGAGAATTGAAGCGCCTGGTGTTCGCTGCGATCGCGGCAGGCTTGGTCGATGCGCAGCCGCTGCGTGCCTCGATCGAAAGAGTCTTTTCGCAGGATGCGACGCTCCAGGCGGTATGGCGGGCGGATCCGGTGCACGACGCACACACGGTGCATGAGATCGGGGCACTGCTGGCGAACGCCGAGAAATTCCGCTGCATCGAGTGTGGCTTTTCCGGACGCAATTTTTACTGGCATTGTCCGGCGTGCCATTCCTGGGCCAGCTTTGAAGCATATGCCATCGTCAAACTTCGATGAAGCGCGGGACGTGCGTGTGAGATTTGTCCGACGGCGCGCTGCAACGAAATCCGTTATGATTTCCTCATGAAGCACAAAGCCGTAAAAACCGCCGTATTCCCTGTAGCCGGACGCGGGACGCGATTCCTTCCCATCACCAAGGCGAGCCCGAAGGAAATGCTGCCGATCGTCGACAAGCCGCTCATTCAATACGCGGTGGACGAGGCGCTGTCGGCCGGCGCCGAGACCTTGGTGTTCATTACCGGCAGCTCCAAGCGGGCCATCGAGGATCACTTCGACAGCAATCCGGAACTCGAGGCGGTGCTGCAGGCGCAGGGCAAGCAAGAGTTGCTCGAGACGCTGCGCGGGATTCTGCCGAGCTGGGCGTCATGCGTGTACATTCGCCAGTCGGCACCGCTGGGCCTCGGTCACGCGGTCCTGTGCGCGCGGCCGGTGGTGGGCGAGGCACCCTTCATGGTTCACCTGGCTGACGATTTGATCGACGCTGAGGTGCCATGTCTGAAGCAGATGGTCGAGGTGTTTGCGACGCACGGTCACAGTGTGCTCGGCGTGCAAAATGTGCCCAAGCAGGAAACGGACAAATACGGCATCGTGACGCTTGAACGAGAGATCGCCCCGCGCATCGGCAAGATGTCGCATATCGTGGAGAAGCCCAAGCCCGAAAAAGCCGCGTCCACGCTCGCCGTGGTCGGCCGCTATCTGCTGACCGCCTCGATCTTTGACGATCTCGCCAAGATCGGCAAGGGCGCCGGCGGTGAAATTCAACTCACTGACGGCATCGCTCAACTTATGAATCGTGAACCCGTCTATGCGTTCGAATTCGAGGGGAAGCGCTATGACTGCGGCAACAAGCTCGGATACCTGCAGGCGACCGTCGAGTTCGCGCTGAAGCATCCGAGCCTGGGTGGAGAGTTCGCCCAGTATCTGCGGGAATTCGTCCCCAAGCTGACCTAGCGGAATCGCCCGCGCTGCTGCTGGCCGAAGCTCCTCGTACCGGAACCCGCGGCCGGCGCGCGGCGCGAATCACGTCCGCCACCATGTCCTCCGCTATGCTGACCCTGCCGGCCCTGGCCCTGCGGACGATTGCCCGGGGCGCGCTCGCCTTGAGGGCGCTCGCCTGAGCCGCGATGGGTGTTACCGGCCGGCTGCGCCGACTCGACGATCTTGAACACCGGCGTAGCCACGGTGGGAATGCTTCGGCGTAGAACGCGTTCTATGTCGCGCAGCAGTCCGGATTCATCGCTGGAGACCAAAGAGATGGCTTCCCCGGCTGCACCCGCACGGCCCGTGCGGCCAATGCGATGCACGTAGTCTTCCGGTACGTTGGGCAGTTCGTAGTTCACCACCTGCGGCAGTTCTTTGATGTCGAGGCCGCGCGCCGCAACTTCAGTGGCCACCAAGCAGGTAACCTGTCCGCGCTTGAACATATCGAGCGCTTTCACGCGAGCAGCCTGGCTCTTGTTGCCGTGAATGGCCGCGGCTTGAATGCCCGCTCCTTCGAGTTGCTGTGTCAGACGATTCGCGCCGTGCTTGGTGCGCGTGAAGATCAAGACCTGACGCCACTGGCCTTCCTGAATCAGGTGCACGAGCAAATGTCGTTTCTGCTCCTTCTGAACGCGATAGGCGCGCTGTTCGACCAATTCAATCGGTGCGTTGCGCGGCGCGACCTGGATGGATATGGGATCGTGCAGCAGCCGTTCCGCCAAGCCGCGAATATCGTCCGAGTAGGTGGCGGAGAACAGCAGGTTTTGACGCTTCTGCGGCAGCAGCTTGATGATTTTGCGGATGTCGTTGATGAAGCCCATGTCGAGCATGCGATCGGCCTCGTCGAGCACCAGCACCTGGACCTTGGACAGATCTGCCGCTCGTTGCTGCGCCAGATCGAGCAGGCGGCCGGGAGTCGCCACCAGAATGTCGCAGCCGCTGCGCAGCGCGCTGATTTGCGGATTGATGCTCACACCGCCGAACACCTGGTAGGTGCGCAGCTGCATGTGCTTGCCGTAATCGCGCGCGCTTTGCGCCACCTGTGCCGCAAGCTCGCGAGTCGGGGTCAGCACCAGCGCACGGGGCGCGCGGCTGCTGCCATTGGCTTGATCCGCAGCGAGCCGCTGCAGTATGGGCAGTACGAACCCCGCGGTTTTGCCGGTGCCGGTTTGTGCGCCGGCGAGCACATCGCGGCCGGAGAGCACGGCTGGAATGGCCTGAATTTGAATGGGGGAGGGTGTGTCGTAGCCTTTATCGGCGACAGCACGCAGCAATTCGGGCAATAGCCCGAGATCGGAAAATGACATTGAGCAATCCTTAAGATTTTGGACTCGCACGACAGAAGCAATCGCTTCCGCAGCGGTCAGCAGCGAGGGAGGTAAAAATGCGAAGTCGTCTGGGACAGACCGCGGGCTTGGGGTGGCACTGACCGAGCACCGACCATGAATCAAGCTGGGGGCAGTGTACAGGAAGGGGGCCTCTGCGTCCAGGCAGGGGCCCGCGAGCCAGCCGATGGCACTGATCGAAGTGCCGCGATAACGGTCAGGACTGCGCCTTTCGCTCCTTTCTACGAGCATGCAGGATGGCCTCGGTGTAGCCATTGGGCTGCTCCTGGCCCTTGAACACCAGATCACAGGCGGCCTTGAAGGCGATATTATTGTCGGAATCGTCGGCAAGGCGGCGATAGGTCGGATCGGTCGCGTTCTGCTGGTCTACCACCAGCGCCATACGCCGCAGCGACTGCAGCACTTGTTCGGGAGTGCAAATCCCGTGGCGCAGCCAGTTGGCGACGTGCTGGCTGGAAATGCGCAGTGTTGCCCGATCCTCCATCAATGCCACATCGTAGTAGTCCGGCACTTTGGAGCAGCCGACTCCGGAATCGATCCAACGCACCACATACCCCAAGATGCTTTGTGCATTGTTGTTGAGTTCCTCTTCGATGTCAGCCGCGCTCCACTGAGGGGCTGCGGCTAGCGGCGGGGTCAAAATATCGTCGAGCGAGGCGCGCGGGCGGCCGACGAGCTGCGTTTGCACGTCCGCGACGTTTACCTGGTGATAGTGCAACGCGTGCAGAGTCGCGGCAGTCGGGGAGGGTACCCAGGCTGTATTCGCGCCGGCGCGCGGCTGGCCTATTTTCGTCTTGAGCATGTCCGCCATGAGGTCCGGCATGGCCCACATGCCTTTGCCAATCTGCGCTTTACCGCGCAGACCGCAGGCAAGACCGATATCGACATTTTGCCGCTCATAAGCATCGAGCCACACGGCCTTCTTGATGTCGCTCTTGCGCAGCACGGCCGCCGCCTCCATCGAGGTGTGAATTTCATCGCCCGTGCGATCCAGAAAACCGGTGTTGATGAACACGACGCGGTGGCGCGCAGCACGGATGCATTCCATGAGGTTGACGCTGGTGCGCCGCTCCTCGTCCATGATGCCGATTTTCAGTGTATTTCGCGCCAGCCCCAATAAATCTTCCACGGCGCCGAACAGCTCGCCGGCAAAGGCGACTTCTTCCGGTCCATGCATTTTGGGCTTGACGATGTATACCGAGCCCGAGCGCGAATTGCGGCCCGCGCCGCCGCCGCGCAAATCATGCATGGCAATGAGCGCGGTGACCGCCGCGTCGATGAAGGTTTCCGGTATCGGCTCGCCATCCAGGGATACGGCGTCAGACAACATGTGATGGCCGACGTTGCGCACCAGCATGAGGCTGCGGCCCGGCAGCACGAGATCTTGGCCGTCCGGCGTCCGATAGCGCCTATCCTCGTTCAGGCGACGGGTCAGCGGCTTACCACCCTTGTCAATCCGCGCCTCCAGGCTGCCCGTCATCAATCCCAGCCAGTTACGATACAGCTGCACCTTTTCGTCTGCGTCCACCGCGGCCACCGAATCCTCACAGTCCTGAATCGTGGTAATGGCCGACTCCAGCCATACATCGCTGATGCCGGCGGGATCGTCACGGCCGATGTAGTGCGTGCGATCGATGTGCAGCTCCACGTGCAGGCCATGGTGGATCAGCAGCAGAACCGCCGGCGACATTAAGTCACCTTGTACGCCACGGAAAGCCGCTGGGTTCTTGAGGGTGCTCACGCTGCCGTCTTTCAATTGGACGCTGAGTCCCTGTCCATCGGGGCGATAGATCGCCGCATCGTGATGCGAGCCCGCGCTCAGCGCAAAGTGCGCGTCCAAAAAATCGCGCGCGAAAGCGATGACTTTTGCACCGCGGCGCGGATCGTAGACGAGCGCGATGGTTGCGCCGTCCTGAGCAATGGCATCGGTGCCATAGAGTGCGTCATATAGGCTTCCCCAACGGGCATTGGCCGCGTTCAGGGCATAACGTGCATTGCTCACCGGCACCACCAGTTGGGGTCCGGCGATTTGCGCGATCTCCGCGTCGACGCTTGAGGTCTCGATGGCGAACGGCCCCTGTTCGGGCAGCAGATAGCCGATCTCTGCCAGATGCGCCCTGTACATGGTTCGGTCGAAGGCCGCGCCCGGATGTTGGCGATGCCATGTATCGATCTTCGACTGCAACTCGTCGCGCCGCTGCAGCAGCAGTGCGTTGCGGGGGGCCAGGTTTCGAACGAGCGCTGCAAAGCCATTCCAAAAGGCCTGCTCTTCGACGCCGGTACCCGGTATGGCTTCGCGATTGACGAAATCGAACAGGACCTTGTCGATCCCAAGGGTGTCTATGTCGACGGTAGCTCGCATCCTGATGATTTCCTGCAATGGCAAAAGCCGTGAGCGCGTGAGTTGTGGAGCCGAATCATCTAGTATATTGCGCATGTCGTCGCCATGCGACACTCGCCACGGGAAGGAACCTACGATCCGCTTGGGTGTTTCAACATGAGTTTGTTGATTCGAATCAATCTGGCGCTCGGTGCCGTGTTCGTCATCGGCGCATTGATCGCGGGATACGTGTGCGGGACCATCCTCGAAGCCAATGCGCAGCGCGAAGTATTCGCCGAGGCGGGGCTGATGATGGATAGTGCCTTGGCCATGCGCGCCTATACCGCGAATGAGATCCTGCCGCTGCTCGGTACCCGAATTCAAGACGACTTTCCGCCGCAAAGCGTGCCGTTCTATGCGGCGACCCAGAATTTTCTTAAGCTGCGCGAGCGCCATCCCGAGTACACTTACAAAGAGGCGACGCTGAACCCGACCAATCCGCGCGATCGAGCGGCCGACTGGGAGGGGGACATCATTCAGCGGTTCAGGAATGATCCCGGTGCTCAAGAGGTGGTGGGGGAGCGCGATACGCCCATGGGCAAATCACTGTACTTGGCGCGGCCGATCCGCAACGCGGCCGAGTGCGCTGCGTGTCACAGCACCCCGGCGTCGGCACCGCGATCTCTCATTGCACGCTACGGCGGCGACAATGGCTTCGGTTGGCAGGCCAATGAGATCGTGGGCGCCCAAGTCGTGTCGGTGCCCTTCGCGCGCGCCGCCGCCAATGCAAACCGGGCGCTGCGGGCCTTCCTGATTTCACTGGCCGCTGTGTTCGCTGCGGTGTTTGCGGTGGTTAATGCGGTGCTTTATCTCATGGTGGTGCGTCCGGTGCGGAGGATCGCCGCCGTCGCGGACCATCTGAGCCTGGGAAACATACCGTCGGAGACCTTTCCACTGCGCGGCGCCCCGGAAATTGCCTCGCTCGCCCGTTCCTTCGATCGCATGCGCAAGAGCCTGGAGAAAGCGCTGCGGTTGATCGAGAGGTAGCGAATGATCCGGGACGTGTTCATAAGCTATTCACAGCCAGATCGCGACTGCGCCTTCGAACTGGTTGCGCGGCTCGAAGACGCGGGCATTCATTGCTGGATCGCACCGCGCGATATCGCGCCCTCGGCGGACTGGGCTGCAGAAATCATGGATGCTATCGCCGCGGCGCGCACTATGATTCTGGTGTTCTCCGCCAGCAGCAATCAATCGCCGCAGGTGCGTCGCGAGGTTGAGAGGGCGGTTCATAGGCGACTGAGCATTCTGCCGTTTCGCGTAGAGGACGTGCTGCCGTCCAAGAGCCTCGAGTTCTTTCTCAGCACGCAGCACTGGATGGACGCCTATCCGCCGCCTCGCGAACCGTACTATGCGCGTCTGTGCGCCTATCTGAAGACGCAGTCGGCGAGCGCGTCGGTTTCCGAATCTGCGCCGGCGCCGACGTCGGCCGCTGTCATCCAACTGTTCGATGCGGCGCAACTGCAGCGCATCGAGCGGCACCTGGCTGGCTACATCGGCCCGCTTGCCAGACACCTGGTGAAGACTGCGGCGTTACGCGCC
>JBDUBO010000139.1:0-8205 GCA_040004115.1 Gammaproteobacteria bacterium
GGGCATGGTCAAAGTGACATTGAATGGCAATCATGAAGCGAAAAAAGTGGCCATCGAGCCCAAACTGCTCGGTGAGGACGCAGGACTGCTCGAAGATCTGTTGATGGCGGCCATCAACGACGCGGCGCGGAAAGTTGCGGCGCGCACTCAGGAGAAGTACTCGGGGCTGATGTCGGGGCTTAATCTTCCACCGGGCATGAAGCTGCCGTTTTGATTGTCGCGCACCGATGAAGTACACCCCCACACTCGCTCGCTTGATCGATTCGCTGCGTTGTCTCCCAGGCGTCGGTCCAAAGTCGGCGCAGCGCATGGCGTTCTACCTGCTGGAGAGGGATCGGGAAGGCGGCAAGGCATTGGGTCAAGCGTTGGCGGAAGCACTCGACAATGTCGGCCACTGCAAGCGCTGCCGCATGTTGACCGAGAGCGAATTCTGTCCGATCTGCGCGTCGAACCAGCGCGACGTGGCGCAGCTCTGCGTGGTCGAGTCGCCGGCCGATGTGGTCGCCATCGAACAGTCGGGCGGATTTCGCGGCCGCTACTTCGTTCTGATGGGGCATTTGTCGCCGCTCGACGGAGTGGGGCCTGCCGAGCTCGGATTGGATGACTTCGAGCGGCTGCTCGCGGATGGCGAGGTTCGCGAAGTGATTCTGGCCACCAATCCGACCGCCGAAGGGGAGGCGACCGCGCACTACCTGGGCGAGCTCGCTCTGCGCCTGGGGTTAAAGGCCTCGCGCATTGCTCATGGCGTGCCGGTCGGCGGCGAATTGGAATACGTCGACGGCGGCACGCTGGCGCATGCCTTGGCCGGCCGTACCGCCGTGTCTTAGGACGCGAGCTTCTCGTACAGGCGAAACAGCCGCCGATAGCTTTCGTAGCGGCGCGGCGCAATCAATCGAGCAATGACGGCGCTGCGAACCGCGCAGCCGGGTTCCTCCATGTGCCGGCAATCCTTGAAGCGGCAATTCACGCCGAGACGGTGGATCTCGACAAAGCCTCGTTCGGCGGCGCGCACCAGATGCGCCGGCGGCGCAAAATCCCGCACACCCGGGGCATCGATGATCGCGGAATTTGCGCCAAGCTGGTACAAGCGCGCCGTGGTGGTCGTGTGTCGGCCCTCGACATCGCGGGTCAATTCGGCGGTTTGCGCCTCAGCGTCCGGGACCAGCGCATTCACCAGCGAGGATTTGCCGACGCCGGACTGCCCGACCAGAAGCGTCACGCCGTCAGCGAGTATGCGCTCGAGGGCTGCCATTCCCGCACCCGTCTGCGATGCCACTTCGACGCACGGTAAATCCAAGCTGCGATACGTCGTGATTTCCGGCTGCAGTGCCTGCGTTCCCAAGTCGAGCTTGTTGACGATAAGCAAGCCTTGCAAATCCTTCAGCACGGCGCCCGCCCAGTAGCGGTCGACCAAGAACCAGTCGGGCGCCGGTTCGGCGGCCGCCACAATGGCAAGGCGGTCGATGTTGGCGGCCACGGGCTCGGGGCGGCCGCGCGCGTCGATACGCTCGATGAGATTGCGGCGCGGCTCGATGCACTGCACCGAGGGACCGTCCGCGGAAGGCGGGTACACCCAAGTCACGCGATCGCCGCACACGATGCGCTGCTTGCGTCCCGTCAATGTGCAGCGCAGGCTCACGCCGCCGGCCTGTACCAGAACGCCTCGCCCGTAGCTCGCGAGCACCGTCCCGCTGCCGCCAATCACGCCTTGGGGAGGCTTTTGCTCTGCTACCATGCCGTTTTTGGCGTAGTCATTGCCGGCTGAATCACCATGAAATCTCCCGAAAATCTCATCTGGATAGACCTTGAAATGACCGGCCTCAAGCCGGAGTCCGATCTCATCCTGGAGATCGCGACGATCGTAACCGACAAACACCTCAATGTGCTGGCCGAAGGCCCGGTGTTCGCGGTGCATCAAACCGAGGCCGTGCTTGCGGCAATGGATGACTGGAATCGAAATCAGCATGGGCGCTCCGGACTGAGCGAACGCGTCCTGGCAAGCGCCGTCGACGCGGCCGGCGCTGAACGCGAGACTCTGCAATTTCTGGAAAGCTGGGTCGAGCCGGGAAAATCTCCGATGTGCGGCAACAGCATTTGCCAGGATCGGCGCTTCATGGCGCGCCACATGCCGGCGCTAGAGAGGTTTTTTCACTATCGCAATCTCGACGTGAGCACGCTGAAGGAGCTGGCGCAGCGCTGGGCGCCGCAGCTGGCCGGCGGATTCCGCAAGGCCTCGAGTCATCTGGCGATGGACGATGTGCGCGAGTCGATCCGCGAGCTGCAGTACTACCGCGAGAGCATGCTCCGGATCTAAGCCGGCCGCTTCGCGGGCACGCTTACCGAGCATCGCCGGCGAGGAACATCCAGGTTTCGACCACTGTGTCCGGGTTGAGCGACAGACTGTCAATGCCCTGCTCGACCAGCCAGAGAGCGAGCTCGGGATGGTCCGACGGTCCCTGTCCGCAGATGCCGACGTACTTGCCTTGGCGTTTGCAGGCCTTGATCGCCATGGACATCAGGGCCTTGACCGCATCGTCGCGCTCGTCGAACGACTTGGCCACCACGCTCGAATCCCGGTCGAGCCCAAGAGTGAGCTGAGTCATGTCGTTCGAGCCAATGGACATGCCGTCGAAGTACTCCAGATACCGATCGGCGAGCAGTGCATTGGTCGGCAATTCGCACATCATGATGTGCTTCAGGCCGTTGTCGCCGCGCTTCAAGCCGTTGTCGGCGAGCAGCTCGGTGACCGCCTTGGCCTCGCTCAAGGTGCGCACGAACGGCACCATGACCTGCACGTTGGTCAGTCCCATCTCGTCGCGCACCCGCTTCAGCGCGCGGCACTCGAGTTCGAAGCAGGGCCTGAACACCTTGTCTATATAGCGCGACGCGCCGCGAAAGCCCAGCATCGGGTTCTCTTCGTGCGGCTCGTATTTCTTGCCGCCGATCAGATTGGCGTACTCATTGGACTTGAAATCAGACAGGCGCACGATGACGGGTTCAGGCGCAAAGGCGGCGGCAATCTGCGCGATCCCTTCGGCGAGCTTGTCCACATAAAAATTCACCGGCCCGTCGTAGCCGGCGATTTGCTTGCCGATCGCGTCCTTGAGTTCGGCGCTCTGCTTGTCGAACTCCAAGAGCGCACGCGGGTGCACGCCGATCATGCGGTTGATGATGAACTCCAGGCGCGCCAATCCCACACCTCGGTGCGGCATGCCGGCAAAATCGAATGCGCGGTCGGGATTGCCGACGTTCATGGTAATTTTCACGGGAATCGGCGGCATGGAATCCATTTCAATGCTGCGCTGATCGATGTCCAGCATGCCCTCATAGACGTATCCCGTATCGCCTTCTGCACATGACACCGTGACCGCCTGATCTTCCTTGATCGCTGTGGTCGCGGTGCCGCAGCCGACGACCGCCGGTATGCCGAGCTCGCGGGCAATGATGGCCGCGTGGCAGGTGCGCCCGCCGCGATTGGTGACGATGGCGGCCGCGCGCTTCATGACGGGCTCCCAATCCGGATCCGTCATGTCGGCCACCAGTACATCGCCGGCCCTGACCTTCGACATCTCCTTCACATCCTTGATGATGCGCGCATGGCCCGCACCGATGCGCTGACCGATGCTGCGGCCGGTGATCAGCACCTTGGAGCGCGTCTTCAACGTGAATCGCAAGATGGTGCGGCCGGTACGGCTCTGCACGGTTTCCGGGCGAGCCTGTAGGATGTAGATTTTTCCGGTGGCGCCGTCCTTGCCCCACTCGATATCCATCGGCGCGCCGTAGTGTTCCTCGATGATGAGCGCTTGCTTCGCCAGATCCACGATGTCCGTTTCTTCCAGCGAGAAGCGATTCCGATCGGCGGGCGCGACCTCGACGGTGCGAACCCGCTCCTTTGAGTGCGGCTCGCCGTAGATCATCTTGAGCGCCTTGCCGCCGAGATTCTTGCGCAATATGCAGCGCCGCCCGGCGCGCAACGCCGGCTTGTATACATAGAATTCATCCGGATTGACCGCGCCTTGCACGACCGTTTCGCCGAGGCCGTAGGCGGCGGTGATGAATACCACGTCGCGAAATCCGGACTCGGTATCCAGGGTGAACATGACGCCGGCGGCGCCCAAATCGCTGCGCACCATGTACTGCACGCCGACCGAGAGCGCGACGGCGTTGTGATCGAATTTGTTATGCACGCGATAAGCGATGGCGCGATCGTTGAAAAGCGAGGCGTACACCTCGTGAACGCAGGTCATCAAGTGATTTTCGCCGCGCACGTTCAGGAATGTCTCCTGCTGACCGGCGAAAGACGCTTCGGGCAAATCTTCAGCCGTCGCCGAGGAACGCACCGCGACCGCGAATTCGTCGCCGCTCGCCTTGCCCATTTTGCGCCACGAGTCCAGAATCTCGTCCTTGAGCCGCTGCGGGAAGGGTGTAGCGAGCATCCAGCCGCGGATCTGTGCACCCACCACTGCGAGGCGCTCCACGTCATCGACATCGAGGGACGCCAGAACGCTGCGGATGCGTTCATCCAGTCCGTCCTGCGCCAGGAAGTCGCGATACGCATGCGAAGTCGTAGCAAATCCGCCGGGCACCGACACACCCAGCCGTGCGAGGCCGGAGATCATTTCGCCGATTGAGGCGTTCTTGCCGCCCACGAGTTCGACGTCTTTGTTCCTCAACTGCTCGAAGGGAATGATGTAGGGCTTCATAGGGCGCTGCTTGTAGGGCGGTGGGTTAAGTGAAACACTTTGCCGGGGGCGATGCACCGACACCTGAGGCTACCGTGATTAAACGAACAGTGTTCTTTGTTTCCGATCAAACGGGCATTACTGCAGAAACGATGGGTCACAGCCTCATGACGCAGTTCGACGGCATCGAATTTCGTCAGGTGACTGTGCCATTTATCTCCACGGTTGACAAGGCGATTGAGGCGGTTCGCAAGATCGATTTGGTGGGCGCTCAGGAGGGAGTGAAGCCGATCATATTCAGCACCCTGGTGCGGGAGGATGTGCGCAATGTGGTTCGCGGCAGCAGCGGATTCTTTTTGGATTTTTTTGATCCGTTCCTGGCGCCGCTCGAAAGCGAATTGAATACGCAATCCACCCACGTCGAAAACAGGTCGCATCGCATGGCCGACACGCATGCGTACGCCACCCGCATCGACGCAACGAACTTCGCTTTGGCGAACGACGACGGCTCGGTGGTGCGGGACTACGAGCGCGCTGACGTGATTCTGGTCGGCGTATCGCGTTCTGGAAAGACGCCGACTTGCCTGTATTTGGCGATGCAATACGGCATATTCGCGGCAAATTATCCTTTGACCGACGATGATCTGGAATCGCGCAAGCTGCCGCCGCCGCTGGAAGCGTTCGCCAGCAAACTATTCGGCCTGACAATCAAGCCGGACAGGTTGCAACAAATTCGCAACGAGCGCCGCCCCGACAGCCGCTATTCTTCGGCGCCGCAGGTTGCCTTCGAGGTCAGAGCGGCGGAGTCGCTGTTCGAGCGACATGGCGTTCCGATGCTGGACGCGACCGAAGTATCAATTGAAGAAATATCAAGCAGAATTCTCGATCGGACCGGCATTGAGCGCCGCCTGCGGCCCTGACTTCCCGCATGTGCATGGTATAGTTCGACGCATGTTAGCGGACCAATGGTGTGCGACGAGCTGGCGGGCACAGCCCGGCAGCTTCGTCAGCTTGATGACGTTGTACGAGAGTAATTTCGTGCGCTTGGGGTGGCTCGTCGACGACTTGCGCAGGGTAAAATCGCGAAGCGTGTCTCATGTCGCCGCGGATTGTGATCTTTATCTCACCCCGCTGGAATTGAGCCGCTATACCAGTGTGTTTCGCCTCACATACGAATTCGATGGCGGCGCGGAGCAGGTCTGCGATCCCGATCTGCAGGTGTGCGTCTATCACGATGCGCGGCTTGCGGAGGTGCGCAGCTTCCGCGGTTTTCAGCGGCATCCGCAGCTTGCCCGGCTGCAGTCAGCACTCAAGCGTGAACTGGATCAGCGTTGGACACGAAACATGATGTTAAATAAGTGGCTGGAATATTGTGCTGAGCGTGGGCATCACTTCTAGCAGCTGTAGGTTGCTCAGCTAGGCGGGAATTTGATCGATCGCTTAAGTTTTCTCAAGGGAGGTGCGGAGGGGGGGTCCGTGAGCGCCGAAGAAGAGCGGCTCATGCAGCTCTTCCAAAATCGTGCGGGTCTGAAAAAGGCCTATGCCGACCTCAAGGACGAATTTCACTTGCTGCGCGACCGACTCAAGCAGCAGGAGGGCGCGACCATACGCCTCCAGGAGCAGTTGGATGCGCTCGGCGACCTGCTCGGCGATCCGAAGAGCGGCTTCGGCGCCCTGGTCTACTATCAGCTGCGCGCCTTGTGGAAGGTCTGCCATCAGCAGCTCTCGACTTTCGCCACGGATCTGACGCGCCAGCAGGAAGCGCGTGAGATGGCGAAGCATAAGGCGGAAAGCGACGCGGCGAAGAGCTCGCAGCTCAGCGATGTCGAACAGCGGCTGCGGGCGGCCGCAGCCGCAGCAGACGTGCAACGTCAGCACCTGGCCGTCGCGCAAAATGAGATTGGACGCCTGACCGCGTTCTGGCACTACTTCAAACGCCGCCGCAGCCAGAAGTCGCTGGAAGCGCTGCGCACCCAAGTCGTCGTCGCCGACGCGGAGGTGGGCGAGTTGCACGCGGAACGCAGCGCCATTGAGCAACAGTCGGCGGTCGACTTCCCCGGCATCTCGTTGGCGGCGCGGCGCAACATCAACCTTGCCATCATCAGTTACGCCGAACTGCTGTGCGAACATGTCGACGTCTATGGGCTCGCGGCGCGCGCCAAGGAGGCGGTCGCGCGCAGAGTTCATGAGATGAATTTCGGCACCCGCGAGGAGTGCGAGGCATATATGCAGCGGGTGCAAAAAGCGCATGCCGCCGTCGCCAATCAGAAGCAAGTCACGGTTGCGCTGAAGGCGAAGTTGGATCGGCTGCGCGCCGGCTGCGAATACCGCAATAATGCCGACACCGTTCCCAGCGCCGACTCGCTGTCGGTCAATTCTGTTGAGACCGAACTTGGCAAGGCGGCAAAGCTGCCTGCCGCGCCCGCCTGGAACGTGCTGGCAGAAGACTACTGGGACCTGTACACGGTGCTACTGCGTTAATTCCTCGTGCGCCAGTTTGTCTACGCGGCGGTCTGTGCGCCGCGCTTGCGTTGGAGCGACTCGGTGCAGCTGCGTCGTCGCATCGGCCAAATCCGCCGCGATCTGCGAGGCTTCATCGAGCAGGATGCCCGCAGCCGCGTCGTCCTTGATTTCCTCCAGCGATTTCGCCGGCTTGACGTCATGCGCCGCTCGCCAGGCGTTCTCCCGATCGAGCCGCTCGCTTTCCATCCGCTTGCGTTCCGCCTCGCGTGTCTTGAGGTTCAACGACAACGTTTTCTCGCTGCGCATCGCATCGAGAGCGGCGATGTCCGTGCGCAAATAGCGAAAATCTGCGCTATTCGCGGTGCGGTCGTCGTGCAGTTTTTGCAGCGAGGCAGTCAATGATTTCAAATCGCCTTCGCTGCGGAAAGCTGCCGGTTCGATATGGTCCCAAGGCAGCGCTCGATCACGTGTGCTCTCGCCGACTTCATTTGCGTCGATCAGCGACGGCATGGCGATGTCGGGGGTGACGCCGCGATCCTGAGTGCTCTCGCCGGTAATCCGATAATACTTGCCGATGGTGACGTTGAGCTGTCCCAGTTCCGGCTTGCGTCCGAAGATCGTGTAGTTGAGCGGATGCGCGTTCTGCACCGTGCCCTTGCCGTAGGTTTGCTGCCCGACTATGAGTGCGCGGCCGTAGTCCTGGATGGCACCGGCAAAGATTTCCGAAGCCGATGCGCTGAATCGATCCACCAGCACGATCATCGGCCCGCTGTAGAAAATCGAAGGATCGGGATCGTCGTCGACCTCGATGCGTCCTGTGGTGTCGCGCAGCTGCACTACCGGTCCGCGGTCGATGAACAGACCCGTAAGCGACTCCGCCTCCGGCAGATAGCCGCCGCCGTTGGCGCGCAGGTCCATGATCAACACTTCCGCCCCGTCTTTTTTCAGCTCGCCGATCAGGCGCTGCACGTCACGGGTGGTGCTGCGGTAATCCTTGGCTCCCGCACGGCTGGCGTCGTAGTCCTGATAAAAACTCGGCACGGTGATGACGCCGACTTTC
>JBDUBO010000048.1:0-26765 GCA_040004115.1 Gammaproteobacteria bacterium
CGCCACTCGTACAGGCGCCGCTCGTACAGGCGCCGCTCGCGCAGGTCACCGTAGCTGCGCGCATCGAGCGCCGCCCGGTATTGGATCGAGGTCGCATTCTCGAGCGAGAAGTCGTTATCACCGCCGATCATCCACGAGGCGTGTGGCACATTGACGGCGTGCCGCTGGCAAGCCTCAAGAACTACTTCGACGCCGCGGAGCACGCTACCATTGATGGTGCTGCTGCCGCACTCAACCGACCGCCCGCCGCGATTGCGACCGCAATGCGCTGGCTACAGCAAGCGGGCCACATGCGCCAACCACAGTCCAGCGTTTCCTCAGGAGGTTAAACCGTGTCGATCTGTGTCGAGAAATACTGGCGATCGTTGGCGGCGGCATTGTTGCTCGGGTCCATGGGGCTTAGCGCAGCTCAGGGCGCGGCGGCTGCAGCGGGACAGGAACTGGTGCGCAGTTATTGCAGCGGCTGCCATCAGGAGCATGCGGGGAAATTTGAGCGCATCAGCGACATCCGCAAGACGCCCGAGGGCTGGGTAATGACGTTGTTTCGCATGCGCCAGGTGCATGGTCTGAATCTCGACGACGACGTGCGCGATGCGATCGTGCGTTATCTGGCCGACACGCAGGGTCTGGCGCCGACGGAGTCTGCTGCCGGGCGCTTCGCTCTGGAGCGGCGGCCGAATGTGCAGGACATCGATCTGGGCCCGGAGATCGGCGTGATGTGCGGCCGCTGCCATACATTGGCGCGCGTGTCCTTGCAACGCCGCGACGAGAACGAATGGTTGAAGCTTGCGCACACGCATGTGGGACAGTGGACCTCCATAGAATATTCGGCATCGGGACGCGACCGGCCCTGGTGGCAGATCGCCAGCGGTCCGCTGCCGGGCAAGCTCGCGGCGCTGTATCCGTTCTCCACGAGTGCATGGACCGAGTGGAAGTCGCGCATCGTCGCGGATCTTAGCGGCAATTGGCTGGTGACCGGCCGTGTGCCGGGCGGCAAGGATTTCTACGGCACGGCGCGCATCGATCGCGACGCGGGCGGTGATTACAAGGCGCATTACCAGCTCGCTGATGTGACGGGTTTCGAAATGAGCGGCGACTCCAAGGCCATCCTCTATACGGGCTATGAATGGCGCGGCAGCTCGCAGATTGGCGGCCGTTCATTGCGCGAAGTGTATGCGGTCTCGGACGACGGCAATCGAATCACCGGACGGTGGTTCGATGCGGAGCACGCCGAGGATGGCGGCGAATGGAGCGCGGTGCGCGAGGGCGGAGCGCCGGAGGTTCTCGCGGTGTTGCCGCAATCGCTGCGCGCCGGCACCACCACAATGGTGATCGTCACCGGCAACGAGCTCGGTACGGCGACGCTCCCGGTGTCGTTCGGCGACGGCACGAGTGTTGCGAAAGTAGAGCGCAGCGCGCAGCGGATTCGTGCGCTGGTGACAGTGGCGGCCGGTGCGGCGCCCGGGATGCGGACCGTGTCCACCGGCGCTACCGTGGGCAAGCTCGCTGTGTACGCGCAAATAGATCAGGTAAACGTGGTGCCGAGCTATGCCATCGCGCGGCTGGGCGGCGGCCGGGTCGAGCCGGTGTCGGCGCAGTTTGAGGCGATGGCATTCACCCGGCTGCCGGGTGGTGGGCTGCTGGCGCTCGGGCCGGTGTCGGCCGAATGGATTTCGATGCCGTTTGACGCCGAGGCGAAGCGCACGGAAGATGAGAAATTCGCCGGGCATTTCGACACGCGCGGCCGCTTCCTGCCAAACGTCGCGGGTCCGAATCCGGCGCGCGAATTCTCAGGCGACAATGTCGGCAACCTCGCGGTGGTAGCGCGCGTCACTGATGGCAACCGTACGGTCGAGGGCCGCGGGCATCTCGTGGTCACCGTGCAGCGTTGGATCACTCCTCCCATTTATTGAAGGGCCCATGCACACTACAAGCGAACGCCTCGAGTGGAATTCCTGGAACGGGCATCTGGTGCAGGCAGAGGCGGACGCCTATCTGCTGCATGTGCCGACGACGGCGGTGTTCGGGGTGGACGCGCTCGGTCTGTCGGTAATCGGGCACTGTCGGGAGGAGGGCGGTCGCAGCGTCGATGAGCTGGTCGCGCTGCTCGCCGACCGTCATCCGCCTGCGCGGGTGCGGGCTTTCGCCGCTGAGCTGCGGAAGCTGGAAATGCTGCAGCCTTCCGGCAGTCTCAAGCCCATCAATCCCAGCAGCGTCAAGGTGAACTCCTATCCCTTGAGCACCTTGGTGTTGAATGTGAACACCGGCTGCAATCTGTCGTGCACCTACTGCTACAAGGAGGATCTCGCCAAGCCAGCAGATGGACGCAAGATGGACTTCGTGACGGCGGCGCGCAGCGTCGACCTATTGCTGAAAGCGGGTGCGGCACGGGAGCGGGTCAACATCGTGTTCTTCGGCGGCGAGCCGCTCAGCAACACAGCGCTGATCAAGCAGGTGGTTGGGTACGCCGAGGCGGAGGCGGAGCGCGCCGGCAAGCACATGGACTTCTCGATGACCACCAATGCGACGCTGCTTACACCGGCGTTGATCGATTATTTCGACGCGCACCGGTTCGGCATTTCGATCTCCATAGACGGGCCGAAGGACATTCATGACCGCCATCGCAGGAGTGTCGGCGGGCGGGGCACGTACGATGTGGTTGCCCGCAAAGTGCGGGTGCTGCTCGATCGCTATCGCTCACGGCCGGTGGGCGCTCGCGTGACTCTCGGCGGCGGTACGACGGAGGTGGAGGCGATTCACGCGCACTTGAAGGGCGAGATCGGCTTTCACGAAGTGGGCTATGCGCCGGTGACCGCGGCCGCCGAGGCGAGCCATGCATTGTCCGACGCGGAGCTTCAAGAGGTGCATGGCGCCTTTGAGCGCCTCGGCGAGGACTACCGGCGCGCGGCGTTGCGCGGCGCAAGCAACGGCTTCTCCAATATGCATCAATTGATGACGGATTTACACGAGGGACGGCGCAAGTCTCTGCCCTGCGGCGCCGGCGTCGGACTGCTGGCGGTGGACGGCGACGGCGAGCTCAATCTGTGTCACCGATTCACGGGCTCGGATCTGCCGACCTTCGGCAATGTGAGCACGGGCATCGATGGCGCCCGCTTGGGCGCCTTCATCGACAAGGCAATTGACCGTGGCGGGACGCATTGCGAGACCTGCCGGATCCGCAATCTGTGCGCGGGGGGCTGCTACCACGAATCGTATTCGCGGTTCGGCGACGCGCACCACCGCACCTATCATTATTGCGACTTGCTGCGTCGCTGGGTGGACTTCGGTGTGCGGGTGTACGCTGACATCCAGCGCCACAATCCGAGTTTCTTTACTCGCCACCTCGAACCGCGGAGCGCCCTCGCATGAGCGAACTTAAACCCACCAACCACAAGGCTGAGCTGCTGCTCGACGCCGTTGCCGAAGGCCACGTTGCCGAAGTGCTGGCGATGGAGACCGTTGCCGGCTGCTCAACCACCTTCGATCCCGGCTGGGAGGTCGATCCCTTCGGCGGTGTGGCTTCGTTGTGCCAGCCGATGGAGGCAGACTTGTACGGCTGTTCCGATCCGTGTTGGTGGCCGGCGCAGGTGCCGGACACCATGAACACGTACCCAGGATGGGATGCGGGCAAGCCGTCGGCCCCTGGCGATTGGCGCGAACTTGATTCCGTGTTTCCCAAGAAGTGAGCAGGAGAGTGAGGATGTCATTGGCATGGCCGCATCGGACTCGGACGACGGGTTTCGCTTTGGCGTTGTCGCTGTGCATGGCGCAACAGGCTTACACCGCGCCGCACGCGAGTGCGCCGGCGGCTGATTTGTTGGTGACCGCCGCCAAGCCGGATCAACTGTTCATCATCGACGCGGCGGCGCGCGCGGTGCGCACCCAGTACCAGGTCGCCGGCGCCAATGGCCAGATATTTACCATCGTACTGTCGCCAGATCAGCGCATCGCCTACCTGCTCGTCGACCGGATGGAGCGGATCGTCGGCATCGACTTGGGCAGCGGCCGCGAGGTGTTTCGCGCGGATCTGTCCACGAGCGGGGAGCGGGTCAAGGATTTCTTCGCGCTGATGGTCACACCCGACGGCAAGCAACTGATCGCGTACGAGCTGCCGACCCAGCTCAAGCCCAGCGAGTATGTGGTCGAGGAGCCGCGCTTCGCCGTATACCGCACCGACGCGGGGTTGCAGGCAAAGCCGGTGCGCAGCTTCCCTGCGCCGCGCCGCATCCACATGCTGCTGGCGCGGCCCAGTGGACTGAGCTTCTATGCCTTGGGATTCGATCTTTACGAGTACGGCGTCAAAACGGGCAAACTATTGGGGACGCGCGGCATTCAGAAGTGGGCGCTCGCAGATCATTCGCAGCCCGATCTGCTGGCGTTCTGGCCGGTGACCGAACCCACGGGCGTGTTTACCAGCCCCGTCTACTCGGAACTGAAGAAGTCTGACGGCAATGTTCCCATGACGGCACTCATGTCATTGAATTTGAAATCGGGCGATCTTTCGTACGCAGATTTCGAACCGCTGTCGGCCTTGATTTTTTCCACGGTGCTGAGCCCGGACAGGAAGCACGCGTACGGTGTCTATACGACGCTGACGAGCATCGACGTCGACGCTCATCGTCTCGAGAAACGCGTACCCCTGGATCACACTTTCTACGCGGTGAATGTGTCTTCGGATGGGCGTGAAATCTACCTCGGCGGCACGAATTGCGACGTCGGATTCTATGACGCCGCCGAGCTCGGGAAGAGGGCGATTTTGAAACTGCCGGGCTGCAGCGACCAGACGCTGTCGACGCTGCGTGTCATCCGCGGCAAATAAATCCCAGGGCCTGCGCCGGCTGTTGTGGCCGCATCTGCGGCCGCAGCTCGGCATGCTGATCGTGGCACTGCTGCTCGGGCTTCTGATCGCGGCCTTGTCGGCGGCGCAGCCTCTGTTGACGCGGATCGTCATCGATCAGGGGCTCATCGGCCGGCAATTTCCCCGCCTGGTGGCGGCCTGTCTCGGCATGCTGGGGCTTGCCGTGGCGGGCTTCGCGCTCGGCGGCGTGCATCGGGTCATTTACGTGCGCGCCTCGGGGCGAGCCCTGTTCTCGTTGCGAGGGGCCGTGTACGCGCACCTGCTCCGAGTCTCGCCGCGGCGCCTGGCACGAGTCCCGGTGGGCGACATGGTGAGCCGGCTCGACGGGGATATCGCCGAAGTGCAGCGCTTTGGCACCGACGCCGCACCTTCGTTCATCAGCAGCGGCCTGACGCTCATTATCGTCGGCGCGGTGATGATCGGGCTGTCGTGGCGGCTCACCTTATTGGTCGCAGCGCTGTTGCCGCTGCAGCTATTGGTGCGTCAGTACGCGCGGCCGCGCATCGAGGGCAGCACGCGCGCATTACGGGAAGCGGCTGCCGGCTTGAGCGGATTCCTGGTCGAGACCCTGTCCGGCGCGCGCCATGTGCAGGCGGCCGCGGCCGAACAGATCGAGGGACGCCGTCTCGACGCTCTGGGGCATGATTACCTGGGCCGCGTGTTGCGCCAACAGTGGGTGACCTATGCCACAGGCTCGTTCGCGGCGTTTTTGGGGCATCTCGCGACGGCCGGGGTATTCGTGCTCGGCGGCTGGTATGTGCTCGAGGGGAGATTGAGTGTTGGCACGCTGGTCGCCTTCGTGGCCTACCTTGGGCGCAGTTCCGGATCGGCCGCCTCCATGGCTGCGCTGTACACGGGGTATCAGCGTGCGCGGGTGAGCCTTGCGCGAGTGGAGGAGTTGCTTGAGCTGCCCTGCGTCGTGGAGTCCGCCACGGCGATCGCGGTGCCGGCCGCGGCGCGAGGCGACTTGCGCTTCGAGTCGGTGAGCGTTGCGGCGAACGTCGATGGCAGGCCAGTGCTCGATTCAATCAGCATGGACATACCGGCGGGCAGCAAGGTGGTGCTGCGCGGCGCGTCAGGCGCGGGCAAGTCGACGCTGGCCGATCTGCTGCGCCGCTTTGTTGATCCGGATTCGGGACGGATTCTGTTGGATGGACGACCGCTCGAGGAATTCAAGTTGGCCGACCTGCGCCGGCGCATTGTGGTGGTCGAACATTCGCCGGTGCTGTTTCGCGGTTCCATCCTCGACAATCTGCGCTATGGGCATGAGCGCGTCGATGAGGCGGCCGCCATCGAGGCGGCGCGCCGGGCTTTGGTGGATGAGTTCGCGAGCGTGCTGCCGGAAGGATACGCGACGCAGGTCGGCGAAGGCGGCTCGGGCTTGTCCACCGGCCAGCGGCAGCGAATCGCGATCGCGCGCGCCGCACTCGCACAGCCGTTGATCGTGATATTGGATGAGGCAACCAGCGGTCTCGATGCCGACGCGGCGCGCGCCGTGCATCGCTCGCTCGACTCAGCCTTTGCGGAGCGGACTCGGATCGTCATTACGCACCGTGCGGGAGATGTCGAAGGCTCGGATGTCTGCTGGCAACTGGAGGGCGGCCGACTTCGCCCCGCGCGGCTGGCCGGTTGACGGTGACGTGGCGGGTCGCGCTCATCGACAGTTGCGGCAGCTGGCCTGGCGTTGCGGATGCCGCAGCGTTTGGCGACGACGGCGGGCGAGTCGCGCAGCGCGAGACGGTAGCTGACCCCACCGGGCATGGCTCGCGGGTCGCGCGCTTGCTCACTGCCGTTGAGGGCGCGGTCGAGCTATTGCTGGGTCAGGTATTCCTCGATGCGCGGCCGGCCAGCGCCGCGGCGGTCGCGGCCGCCATCGACTGGGCCGTTGCGGCTCGTGCAAATCTCATTCACATGAGCCTGGGGCTTGGGGCGGACCGTGCGGTGCTCGCGGATGCGGTGGGGCGCGCCGTCGTGGAGGGTTGTCTCATGGTGGCGGCGGTGCCTGCGCGTGGGGGCTTGGTCTATCCCGCGGGCTACCCCGGCGTGATTCGCGCCACGGGTGACGCGCGCTGCGCGCCGGGCGAGCTGTCCCATCTTGGTGAATGGCTTTACGGCGGGTGTCCATGTTTCGAGGCGGCCACGCGGGACGAGGCCGCGTCGGGGAATTCCAGGACCGCGGCCGCGGGGGGCGCCAGCGTCGGCGCCGCGTGGGTCACGCGCGGTATTCTGCAAGGACCGAGACCGGCAACGGCGCTTGCCGCTGTCAGTGCACTGTCGGCGATGGCGCGATACGTGGGACCCGAGCGCAGGGAGCGCGAACCCTCGAGTTGACGCGCTGATTCATACATATTATGTCCGGTAGTGCCGGGGTTCGGCAATTAGTGCTGCGCGCATGGTGGTTAACCCCATTTCGATACCTCGGCCGCTTCAGTCCTTGAGCAATTCAATACTGGAGAGATCATGAACCGTATACTTTCTGTTGCGATCCTTGTGTGGCTGGCGACGACCTGCAAGGCGCAAGCCGTTGGCGGCCTGGCTGAAGTGGCAATCATCGACCGTGATAGCGGGGCCGTGCTGACTCCACATTACTATCGCGGCGAATACTGGGTGGCGGGAAGCCCCGGTGCGCGCTATGCGATCGAGATCCACAATAGATTGCGTGAACGAGTAATGGCTGTAACTTCGGTCGATGGGGTCAATGTCGTGTCAGGGGCGACCGCGGGCTGGGATCAAAACGGCTATGTGTTCAGCTCCGGCGACCGCTACCAAATTACCGGATGGAGAAAGAGCGACGCGGAAATCGCCGCGTTTACCTTCACGGCGTCGCCGAACTCCTATGCCGAGCGCACCGGCCGCCCGGCGAACGTCGGGGTCATCGGCGTGGCATTGTTTCGCGAGCGCCCGCCGCAGCCGGCGTACACCAGCCCATCGGTCGGCCGACCGCCGGAAGAAGACCGACTCGGGTACGAAGGTCGGCTCAAGGATGAAGCGGCCGAATCGGCGCCGTCGCGGCAATCCATGGATAAGGCCGCCTCGGCCGGCGCCGCCAACTCGGCGGCTGAAAGTGATGGTCGGCTGGCTGCGGCCGCACCGGCGCCGATGCAGCCGTCGTCGCTGGCGCGCGCACCGGCGCCAAAACTCGGCACCGGTCACGGCGCGCGCGAATACTCTTATGTGAACCACACCGAGTTCGAGCGAATGCAGTCGCAGCCCAATGAGGTCATCCGCATTCGCTATGACAGCCTCGACAACTTGTTGGCCATGGGGATCATCAAGCGGCCGAGGCCGGTGGCGCCGGCGATCAATCCCTTCCCCGTATCGCCGGATCCGCAGTACGTGCCGGATCCCCGAGGATAAAGCGCGAGGGAAGTGCGATACTCCGATGAATGACGGTCGCCGATGAGAGTGATGAGGATCTGATGGCGCGCTATGGCCGCGGCGATGCCGCGGCCTTCGAGGTGCTGTATCGGCGGCATGAGATGCGCGTTTGGCGTTACCTGGAACGCAATTTACGCAATCGCGCGACGGCGGACGAGTTGATGCAGGAGGTTTGGTTCGCCGTCGCGCGGGAAGCTAAGCGCTATGAGCCCTCGGCGCGATTCACGACCTGGCTGTTCACGATTGCGCATCATCGGATGATTGACTCGATTCGAAAGAGTCGGCGGCAAACCAGTTTGGACAGCCTGGGACACGAGTCGGAAGCGGTGGTTGAGCAACTCACCGCGGACCCGAGCGCCGGGCCGTACGCCGCGGCGCTGGCTCGAGATCAAGCCGAAGCGCTGATGCAAGCAGTCGAGACGTTGCCGGCCGAACAGCGCGAAGCATTCCTGCTGCAAGTCGAAGGCGACCTGAGCGTAGAGGAGATCGCGGCGATTACCCACACTAATTTCGAGACCACCAAGAGCCGTCTGCGCTATGCGCGCACCAAACTGCGCGAGCTGCTCGAGGAGCATGCATGAGCGAGCGGCCGCCGAGCACAGATGCGCCGAACGCGGGTCCGCCGGACGATGTCGATAATCGGTACCGGCGCGCGGCGGCGCTGGACTCGAGCCGGCCGAGCGATTCCGTACGCCGGTCCGTACTCGAACATGCCGCGAAGCTGGCCAGTGAGCGCTCGGCGGTCGCGGGATCCAACCAGGAGCGCTCGACCGTGGCGGGGCCGGTAGAGGATATTCCGGCGAATTTGGGAGTTGAACGATCCGCGGCGAATAAACGCTGGTGGCGGCCGGCGATATTCGGCGCCCTGGCGGCGGCGGGACTCGCCGGCCTTTTGATTGCGCCACAGTATCTGCCGCCGCGCGCGCCGAGCACGGTGGCGCAGTCGGAAGTCGAAGCGACGCGGCGTGCAGCGGACGCGGCGCCTTCGCCGCCGGCAGCTCCGCCGCCGTTGATGGCGCGGAGGCAGAGCATGGAAAAAGATAGAGCTGCCGCCGACAATGCTGCCGTGATCGCGGAGTCGGTGCGTGACAAGGCGTCGAGCTACGCGGTACCGCCGGAGCTTGAGAGCCTAGCCGACGCGCGCAACGCACCGGCGGTCACTACCGGCGCAACGACCGTGGCAGCACCGGCTGAGGCGCCGGGCGCGACCGCTGCGACCACCACGAGCGCTGGGGCCGGCGCGACGCGCTTGACTGATTCGCTCACAGCGAAGCCGGCCGGGGGCGTGATTCAGGCGCGCAGCAGAGAGTCTGCCGCAGCCTTGCGGCAGGCGGCTGAAACCGGCGACGTCCAAGGACTTAAGGTACAAGTGGCAAGAAGCGCTGACATCGACGCGCGCGATGCCGGCGGCCGCACGCCCTTGATGCTGGCGACGCTGCATGGGCAACTGCGGGCGGTCGAGGCGTTATTGGCCGCCGGCGCCGATGCGAACGCGGTGGATGAGGGCGGGGTTACGCCATTGCAAGCGGCCGTCAATGGCAATCAACCGGCCATCGCGGCTGCGTTGCGGCGCGCCGGCGCTCGCTAGCGCGAGAGCGCTGCTGCGCGCTTGCGCATAAGGAGCCTTCTGCAAGACCAGGTATGAGAAAATCCATAAATGGGCCATAGAGAATGCGCTTGGGCCAAGGGCGCCAGGCAAGGGCTGCGCTGCACGGTATGAATAGTCGGAGAGATTGGATGTACGATTTATACATTGCGAACAAGAATTATTCGTCATGGTCGCTGCGGCCGTGGGCATTGATGCGCGAGCTAAAGATCGGGTTTCGCGAGCACTTGGTGCCCTTCGGTCAGGAATCGAGCTGGCAAAGCTTTCGCAAGATCTCCCCCACCGGCAAAGTGCCGTGCCTGGTCGACGGCGACACGGTGGTTTGGGATTCACTGGCCATCGCGGAATATCTGGCTGAACGTCACGAGGGTGTGTGGCCGGCGGACACGGTAGCTCGAGCGTGGGCGCGAAGCGCGGCGGCGGAGATGCATTCGGGTTTCGGCGAATTGCGCAATCGCTGTTCCATGACCTGCGGTCAGCGCATCCGTCTGAACGAATTCCCTGCGGGGCTCGAGCGTGACGTCGCGCGACTCAGTGCGCTGTGGAACCATGGCCTGCGCCGCTTCGGGGGCCCGTTTCTCGCGGGCAGTACATTCACAGCTGTCGATGCGTTTTATGCACCGGTGACGTTCAGGGTGCAGACATACGACCTCACCTTGGATCCTGCTTTGGTGACGTACGCCGATCGAATCTTGGACACGCCTGCCATGCGAGAATGGTATGCCGACGCTCTAAAGGAAACGTTACGGGATGAGGCGCATGAGAGCGAGGCACTTCGGGTCGGCAGGGTGCTGCAAGATCTTCGGGCTACCTGAGCCGCGACGGCGTCATTGAACGGGATGAGACATGCAAAGACTTAAAGCGATTATCGACATGTCGTGGCAATTTGTGACCGCGCGATGGAAATTCACCACCGTGCCTGGGAGCTTCGCCGCGGCGCCACGGAAGTTCGCGGCGGCGATGTGGCTGGTGTTGGGTCTCGGCTGCGGTGGTGTATACGCGCAGGCTCTGCCGAGTGCGCGGTGCGGTTCCGAGTCGCCACCGGCGTTTTGCGGTGCGGTGCGCGGTGCTCGTGCGGAGGGTTGGCCGGCGCAGAGCCGCTCCGAGGTGATGGCGCAGCACGGGATGGTCGTGACCAGCCAACCGCTGGCTGCCCAGGCCGGGCTGCAAATACTGATGCGAGGCGGGAACGCGATCGACGCTGCGGTGGCGACCGCTGCCGTGCTCAACGTCACCGAGCCGATGATGGTCGGGATGGGCGGCGATTTGTTCGCAGTCATTTACATCGCGAAAGAAAAGAAGATTTATGTTCTGAATTCGAGCGGCATGGCGCCGAGCGGCGCGACGTTGGCGCGCTTCAACTCGCTGGGTTATCGGTGGAATCCGAAGAACTGGGGGCCAGGTTCCGGAATGCCCGAGAACGGGATTTTGCCGGTGACGGTGCCGGGTGCAGTGTGGGGCTGGTCGGCCACGCTCAAACGCTTCGGCAAGCTCACTTTCAAGGAGGTCTTGGAGCCGGCGGCAGGGTACGCGGAGCACGGCTTCGCGGTATCCGAGCGCATCGCGCACGACTGGCAGATGCCCAACGCTCTCCCTCTGGAGAAATGTTGCTCGCAGCCGGATCCGGATTCGATCAAGGCATGGTATCTGAACGGCCGGCCGCCGCAGGCGGGGCAGGTTTTCAAGAACGTGGATCTTGCGCGGGCGTTTCGCGTGCTGCAGGCGAAGGGCGCGGATGCGTTCTACCGGGGTGAGATCGCTGCGGCCATCGTGGCGAAGTCGCGGGCGCTCGGCGGGACCATGACGTTGGACGATTTGGCTGCTTACCATGGCGAGTGGGCGGAGCCGGCGCACACGCAGTACCATGGCTTCGATATCTTGGAATTGCCGCCGCCGTCGCAGGCGTGGGCGACCAATGAAATGCTGAATATTTTGCAGGCCTGCGTGCCGGTGTGGACGACGGGTGCCTCGCTGGCGTCGCTCGGTCCTGCGAATCCTTTGTACTGGCACTTGATGGTGGAGGCGAAAAAGCTGGCCTACGCGGATTTGTATCAGTACAACGCCGATCCGAATTTCGTGAAGGTGCCGTTGCAGAAGCTGTTGTCGGAGCCGTATGCGGCATCTTTGTGTGCCAAGGTGAATCCGCAGCGCGCGTCGACGCCGGGTCCTCAAGGGAATTTTTCGCTGCCGGGCGACACCATCGTGCTCTCGACGGCGGACGGTGAGGGCAACATGGTGTCGTGGGTGAACAGTAATTTCTCGGAGTTCGGCTCGGGAATTACGGTGCCGGGTTACGGCTTCGTGCTGCATAACCGCGGCGCTCTGTTCACGCTGAACCCTGAGAGCCCGAACGTGATCGAGCCGCACAAGCGACCGTTCAACACCTTGGCGGCGGGTTTCGTCATGCAGCGCGGCGCGCCGTTGATGACGGTGACGCTGATGGGTGGCGACATGCAGGCGCAGGGGCATGCGCAGTTGCTGGTCAACATTTTGGACTTGGGTGCCAATACTCAGGCGGCGGCAGATATGGCCCGGTTTCGGCACGGTCAGGTGTCGAACGTGCTGAGTCTGGAGGCTCCTCTGTACGACTTGGTGGGCTCGCAGCTGGCGGCGATGGGACACACGGTGAAATCGGTGAACGGGGAAGACGTGGGCGGTGTGCAGTCCATCATGGTGATGGGCGGGGCCTACCGGTCGGGTTCGGATTTTAGGAAGGACGGCGAGGCGGTGGGATGGTGAACGGTTTTCAGCTCCTCGCCGACGATGAGCCGCCGCCCTTCATCGAAATTGGACGGCAGGGGCGTTCGAATTTCGTCATTTTGGTGGATCACGCGGGGCGGCGCATTCCGCGGCGACTGAAGGACTTGGGCCTTCCTGCATCCGAATTGCTGCGGCACATTGCTTGGGATATCGGCGCCTTGAGCGTGGCGCGGCAGGTCGCGGCGGCGCTCGATGCGACACTGGTGGCGCAGAATTATTCGCGGCTGGTGATCGATTGCAACCGCGATCCCAAGGTCGCGAGTTCGATTCCGCGAAAGAGCGAAGCGATAGAGATTCCCGGCAATATCGATTTGAACGACTTGGAAATCGCGGCGCGCCGCAGCGAAGTCTTCGATCCTTATCACAATCGCATCAGCGAGCTGCTGGACGAAAGACTGGCGGCCGCGCGACCGACTCTATTGGTGGCGCAGCATACGATGACGGATGTGTACCACGGAGTCCGGCGGGAAATGCACGCCGCAGTGCTATACAACCGTGATCGGCGCTGCGCCGCACTGGTACTCGACGCGCTGCGACGGGACCAGGAATTGGTGATCGGGGACAACCAGCCGTACTTCGTCAGCGATGAGACCGACTACAGCATTCCGCATCATGGCGAGGCGCGCGGGCTGCCGCATGTGGAAATCGAGATCCGGCAGGATTTGGTGAGCGACGAGGCCGGACAGACCCAATGGGCAGGGCGCATCACGCGCGCACTGCTCGAGGCCGAGCGGGCGCTCCTGTAGCGCGGTGAATTGGCGAAGACAAAAGGTCCGTCACAGTGTCGCAGGTCGGATGGCGGTAACCTCGCTTTCCTATGCTGAAGCGTTATGTCTTATCTGAGCAGGCCGCTGCGGAACACGAGTTTCTGCCGACACAGGTTTGGTGGAAGTTCGCGCCGAGTTTCAACGTCGCCGCGCAGCAGTACGTGCCGTCGGTGCGCGTGCACGATGGGCAAACTGAAGGTTTGATGGTCCGCTGGGGATTCATTCCTTCTTGGGCTGAGGGCAAGTCAACCGGCGCTCCCGCGTTGTGCATCGACACGCGGAGCCTCGAACGCTCAAAGGCGTATCGCATGCCTTGGCTCAGCGGACAGCGCTGTATATTGCCGGCGTCAGGGTTCTATGCCTGGCAGTTGACCCGGGGAAATTACCGCCAACCGTATTTTTTAAGTTTGCTCAATCGCAGTGTGTTCGGGATGGCGGCGGTGTGGGATCGCTCGGTCGGCGAAGACGATGATGTGATCGAAAGCTGCGCGGTGATTTGCGTGCCCGCCAACGACCTCATGACGGGCATTGCGCGCGGACTGCCGGGAATGGCGGCGGCCATGCCGGCCATCCTGAAGCGCCGCGATTATCGGACCTGGCTGTACGGGACGCCGGCCGAAGCCAAGGCGGCACTGCGAACCTACGATTCCAAGTGGATGCACGCCCACGCCGTCAGTCCGCGGATCAACTCAACCACACCGGATGATGCGGGGTTGATTCAACCCGCCCACTGAAAGGCGGCGATGGGATAGGATGAGAGCATGTACATGACTCGCAATCTATTGTCGGTTCTCGGGTGCGTTTTGCTGTTGGGAGCGGCGGCGGCGCAGGATTTGCAGATCGTCACCCCAGAGGGGATGAAGCAAATGCTTGCTAGTCCGGGCACCGAGCCGGTGGGCGCTCGCAAACCCGACGTGACCATCGTCGAATACTTCGATTACAACTGCCCGTATTGCAAAAAGCTGGTGCCTCCGCTGCAGGCCTTGCTGGCGCAGGATCCGAAGGTTGCTGTGGTGTACAAAGACTGGCCGATCTTGGGCCCGGTGTCGGTGTACGCGGCGTCATCGGCGCTGGCTGCGGGATGGCAGGGAAAGTATTTGGCGGCGCACGACGCATTGATCGTGGGTCCGCGCCTGGCGCAGAATGAGCAAGTGGATTCGATCTTGCAAAATGCCGGCGTGAACATGGACAAGCTCAAGAAGGACCGGGTCACACACGCCAAGGAGATTGCTGCGCTGCTGGAGCGGAATAACCAAGAGGCGCGCGCGCTGACTCTCGACGGCACGCCGGGTCTCGTCGTGGGGCGGCAACTGGTGCCGGGCATTACTGATTTGAGCTTGTTGAAAAAGTTGGTCGCCAACTCGCGGCAGGGAATTGAGTGACGCCGACTGAGTTCGGCAACGATCGGCGGCGCTTCGTCGCCCAGGTGACCGGCGGTCTGTTGACTTGGTCGGTGTTTGGCGCTGCCAGGGCGTCGACGGGTGCTCCGCCCCGCGTCAATGCCAAGCGCCTGCAGGATACACTGGAGGACTTGAGCCGCTTCGGCCGCCTGCCCGGCGGCAGCTTTGCGGACGGGGTCAGTCGCGTGGCGTATTCCGATGCGGACGTGGCCGGCCGCGCCTACGTGATGGCGCTGATGCAGGACGCCGGGCTAAATCCAGTCATCGACCCGGCCGGTAATATCATCGGCCGCCGAGCGGGACTGGATCGCGCGGCACTGCCCATTGTCATCGGCTCGCACATCGACTCGGTGCCGAGCGGCGGCAACTTCGACGGCGACGTGGGCTCCATGGGCGCCATCGAAGTGGTGCGCACTTTGAATGATCACAAGATCAGCACCCGGCACCCGCTCGAAGTCAGCATCTGGTCAAACGAAGAGGGTGGCCCGATAGGCAGCGCCGCGGTGGTCGAACCTGTGACCGCAGAGACATTGGCACTGCGCTTCAACGGCGTTGTCATGCGCGACGGTCTGCGCCGTATCGGCGGCGATCCCGACAGGATTGCACAGGCGATGCGAGCCGTGGGTTCACTGCATTGCTATTTGGAATTGCACATCGAGCAGGGCGGCACCTTGGAGCAGTCCACAGTCCCGATCGGAGTCGTCGATGGCATCGTCAGCATCGACGAATATGCAGTCGAGGTGCGCGGCTTCGCCAATCATGCAGGCACGACACCCATGGGCGAGCGCCGCGATGCATTGCTGGCGGCGTCTAAATTGGTCGAAGCGGTACGTGAAATCGTCAAGGCCGTGCCGGGCCGGCAGGTGGGCACCGTGGGGCGATTCGAGGTATTCCCAAATGCGCCGAACGTCATCCCCGGACTCGTGAAGCTGTCCATCGAATTTCGCGATTTATCCGCCGATGTGGTCGCCCGGCTTGGCAAGGAAGCCGCCGCACGGGCGCAGGAAATCGCCAGGCAAACCGCTACTGAGATTTTTCTGCAGCGTACTGCGAGCGATCCACCGGCGCTTGCGGATCCGCAGATACAGGCGCAGATCGCGGCGGCCGCGGCGAGCTTAAATCTTAAAACCATGCACCTGCCGAGCGGCGCCGGTCATGATGCGCAGTTTCTGTCAAAAATCGCACCTATGGGCATGATCTTCGTACCGAGCGTCGGCGGAATCAGTCATTCTCCCAAAGAGCTATCGCGCTGGTCCGACGTTGCTAACGGCGCCGACGTCTTGTTGCGGACGGCGCTGGGTGTTGATCGGATAAAATTTAAGGCAACAGCCACAAGGACCGAAGGTAGTTAGAGGGCCAGGGTCCAGATGAGGAGACCGTCGTGCGGTTGCTCAGTTCCATCTTTGCTGCAACTCTCTGCTCTTCAGGCGTGTTCGCGAGGCCGACTACGCCGCCGCGCATCCGTGCGCGCCTAAACGCTGCGGGCCTTCAGGGGACGACGTGCGAGGGCCCGACGTCCTTCCATTCGTAGCGCGGCACCTGGATCCACTGACCGCTTTTTAGTTCGGGTACCTTGTGCACTTTGACTTGATCGACGGTCATGGTGCCGTCCTTGTCGTTCACCCAGAAGTCGAGGTCGTAAATCTGGTCCTTGGTGCCGACGACGCGAAAGTCAGTGCAGGCGAAGTAGCGGCCGTTATCGAGCTGACGCACCGGCTGGTGGGTGTCGACGAACTCTAACTGCAATTCCTTGCCGGTCTTATCATCCTTGATTTTGAATACGCCATTGTTCTTGAGGCTGTCGGTTACTGCGCTTTTCTCTACGGCCGACATCACTTCCCAGCCGCGCTTGGTGGCCAAATGACCGGGGTGCTCGGAAGCGGGTATCCACCACCAGGGAATGGGCTGACGGGCCATAGTGATCCATTTGCCGTCCGACAGCAGCGGCTCTTTGTAAATGCGGGTTTGCTGCACCTGCAACTTGCCGTTCTCGGGGCTGACCCAGAAATCGATCAGGTACTTTTTTTGCGGGTCCTTCGAATCGTGGAATTTTACGTCGGGGAAAAATCCGTAACCGTCGATGGTGCGAGTGAAGTCGACATCGTCGTAGGCCAGTACTAGGTGATCGCCGTTGAGAGAGTCGTCGAAGGGGAACAGGCCGCTGTTGGCCTTGAGCTTGGCGTTGATCAAGTCCTTGACCACCGTTTCGGCGTCGGTGCCGGTGAAGTCCTGCATGGCCTTCTCGGTGGCTTCGACATTGCTGGCAGCGGCGAAGGAGCGAGCGCGCTGGAGATTCTCGGCCGGGTTTTCCAAGAAGGTCTTTTTGGCGCCGTCGTTGCTGAAGCAGTAGGTCTTGCCGTCCTTGTCTGTCCAGGAGGTCGTGCACTTTGTTGCTACATGCTGGCCCTCGGCGAGTGCTTCGGCGCACTGGCCGCCGAACTCCGGCGATGCGGCTGCCCCAGACGCGGGCGGCGAGGGTGCGTCGGACGACGACGTGGCCGACGAGGCGGCGGGCGAGGTTGCCGCCGGCATCGTAGCGGCGGCACGAGGGCTGGATTGCGTCACCACGGCGAGCAGCCCCGCAGCCATTGCGCAGGGAATCGCGCGCCCCGTGCGGTAGGTGCGCCGTGCCGCTTGCAACGAAGATGGCTTCCAGTAGTGGTGTGTCATGAATCGTCCCCCCCGGCTATCTGTCCTGTATAAGCCGATTGGCTGCAGATGTCGACGCCCACCGCCATGCGGGTGTCGGTTTGGCGGCGTCTCGCGGCTCCCCGTCCTCAGGCACCACGGGGCACACCGGGGCGGCCCGGCCGGCACTCCAGGTTGGTGCGATCCCATTTGCCGGACACTGCGGCGGCTTCATAGGTGCTTTGCAGGAAGGCGAGCAGTGTGGCGTCCGGATCCGCTGCGGTGCGAACGGCATCGTAGGGGAGTAAAAATTCGCCCAGTGCCTCGCTGAAGACTGCTGCGGCCGGCTGCACCTTGGCTTCGTGGAAGCCGGCGATGTTGGGATAGGTATAGGAATAGAATGCCGGATACTGCGTGACGTTGTCGCCGGGCCAGAAACCGGCGCTGCTCACCTCGTGCGAATAGGCTTCGCTCATTACTTCGGGTGCGACGCCGGGGGCCTTGCCTATGAAGTTCGGGGCTCGACGCCCTGAAAAGCGGGTCACGGCGAGATCGAAGCTGCCCCAAAAGAAATGCACCGGGCTGCATTTACCGATGAACGATGTGCGGAATGCTTTGAACACGCGGTCTGCTTGAATCAGCGCCTGCCAGAAGCGCCGGGCATATTCCGGGTCATAGCTGGCGTGCCGGCGATCGTCGGCAAAGGCGGTGGCGCCGGCGATCTCGCAGGGCTTGTCGTTGATGGCGACGGCGACGTCGAGCTTGGCGAGTGCGGCGGTGACTGCGCCGTAAAAGTCGGCGACGTTTTGCGGTTTGAGAGGGAGCCGCTGCCTGCCGCCGTCGCTGACGGTGATGTCGAGGACGTGATCGATGAAGTCGAACGCGGCCTCGAAGGAGCGAGTGCCGTGGGGAATGGGCGAGGTGGTGAGTCCGCGGGAGGTGACGTAAAGAGTCACGTGCCAGCTGTGATTCAGCCAGGGGGTTTGCATGAGACGAACTTTGCCGATGATCTGCGTCCACAGCTGCAGGGTGTCGCGGGTATCGCGCCAGGCTGCGTAAGGCAGCTCCGGCCAGGACTGATTGGCGGAATTGGCCATGAAGTTCGCCCTTCCATTAGGATGCAGGATTAGCGAAGCATAAAGGAATTCCGAGCATGCGCCGAATGATGTGTCTGGGGGCGGTGTTGCTGGGGGTGGCGGTGGTGGCTGCACCTGAGCCAACCGCTGCGGCGAAGGTGGTTGCGGCGTCCACGAAGGCAGCGGCCAGGGCTACCATGGATCCTGAAGCGGCGCAGCGCTTCGCGGCGCTGGCGCTCAAGTGCCTGCACGCGGAATACCCCAATCACGTCGCTAATACCCTAGACAGCGATGCCGATGCGCAGCCGCCGCATGTGCTGTACCCGGCATTTTATGGCTGCTATGACTGGCATTCTGACGTGCACGGACATTGGCTGCTGGTCCGGCTGCTGCGGCTGTTTCCCGATGCACCTTATGCGGCGACGGCGCGAGCGGAGCTTGCCAAGAGCTTCACAGCGGCGAATATCGCCGGTGAGGTGGCGTATCTGAAGCGCGCGGACCGGGCGCCCTTCGAAAGGCCGTATGGCCTGGCGTGGCTGTTGCAACTGTCGGCGGAGCTGCGTGGTTGGAACGACGCAGAAGGGCGGGAATGGTCGGGCGTGCTCAAACCGCTGGAAGGGGAGGCGGTGGCGCACCTCAAGAGCTGGCTGCCGAAGCTGCATTATCCGATTCGCATCGGCGAACACGATCAGACGGCATTTTCATTCGGCTTGATCTGGGATTGGGCGGGCGTGACGGGCGATGCGGAAATGCGCGGGCTGCTCAAGGAGGCCGCACAGCGGTTCTATGCGGACGACCGCAATTGTCCGCTGAGCTACGAGCCCTCGGGCCAGGATTTCTTGTCGCCATGCCTGGCAGAGGCGGACTTCATGCGAAGGGTGCTGGGCCCGGCGGAGTTCGGTCGGTGGCTAACGGGGTTCTTGCCAGGGATACCCGCGAAGCCCGAGGCCGCCGGGAGGAGTGAGGGCATGTGGCTGAAGCCGGGGGTGGTCACCGATCGTAGCGATCCCAAGCTCGCACACATCGATGGCCTGAACTTGAGCCGGGCGTGGATGCTCGAAGGTATCGCGAATGGTCTGCCGGCCGGGGATCGTCGCATTCGGGAACTGCGAACCGCCGCCGAACGTCATAGGCAAGCTGCGCTTCCCGCCGTGACCGGCGAACATTATGAGGGAGGTCATTGGCTGGGTACCTTCGCCGCTTATTTGACGAGTGGCGCAGGGATATAAGCGCTCGTGACTCGCCGAGTATGGTCGCTGCGTTGTTGTTTACGCTGGTCCATGGACGACGTCGATGCTATGGATGAATCTCCGTTGGGGTCGCGAATGCGGGTATCCGGACGGAACTTGATGGGGATTTCAACTGCATGGCGCTCATCGACGCGGCAAGTTGTTTCATTCGAGGTCACCCTGAACCAGATCCAACGATCTGGCTCAGGGTTCTCGGCTACTTAGCGTTCGTTCTATCAGTCGTCATGATGATGTTGACCGCCATCATCGTCGCCGCCGCCACTACGAGGCGGGCAGGTTGTCGGCGGCGGCGGCGTCACAACTACGCTCGTCGAGGTGACCTGCGCGGAGGCAGATTTGGTCGGGTCTTGTACAGAGGTGGCTGTTACTTTTCCGGTCGCGGGTACCGTAGAGGCAGTGAGCACGCCATTCGCTGTGATTTTGCCGAGCGCGGCACTCGCAGTCCATACCACGCCTTGCGTTGAATTGGTGACGTTCGCGTTAAATGTATGACTCGCCCCTGCATTCATGGTCAAAGCGGAGGGAGTAACAGTCACTGAAATCGTGGTAGGTGGCGGCGGCGGTGTTGCAGCACTTACAGTGATCACCGCACTCGCCGTCTTGGTGCCATCTTGCTGGGACGCCACCGTGACCGTGCCTTGCCCGGCGGTTGTTCCCGTGAACAGGCCATTAGCGCTAATGGAGCCCAAGGTCGCGGGCGCCACGGTCCAGGTCATGCCGGTGTTGGAGCCCGTGACCGTGCCGATAAATTGTTCAGTCGCGTGCAATGCGATAGTCGCATTGGGCGGCGATATCTTCACCGTGATCGGCGCGGGCGCGGCGCCCAACGTTCCGATAAGGTATGGTGCCTGCGCGGCTACCGCGGCCGCAGAATGCGGCACGCTGGCGAAGCCCGGATCTCCGCTTTTTCCGCAGTAAGCGGAGATGGAACCCTGACCGCCAGGATGCACGCCAGTGTAGGCCGAAAGGTTGTACACCTTCGAGGTGTTTAAAATCATCCAACAATCTGCGGCGGTCGCATGCTTGGCGACGTCCGCTGCGGTGTAAGTCGTCTGTGCATGGGCGACGCTCGCCGCCAGCAGCACAGCACTTAGAATAAACTTTCTCATATAGCTCTCCAGTACAAAGTTTAAAATAGCTAAACGACGCGGGCTTGCTTTAACGCAAGTCTCGACGCGGCCCAAATGTCGACTCAGGACATCGAAGGTTTGCACGTGCATCGAGGCGCAGTAAGAAACAGTTCCCACATTCGCGCAACGTGTCTGAGACCCGATACACCGTCTGCGTATTCAGACACTGTAGTCAAAAGCAGACCGGTGCGGCGACGCGCAGTTAGTGATAGTCGCGGTAAAGCGACCGCGCATGATTGCGAGATCTGCATCGCAGGCTTGGAGCGTTTGGCGCCGCCCTCGCGTTGCTGATTGTCGCCATCGGCGTGCTGACAATTGTCGTGCGCACGAGACTCGCCCTCGCCGCTGGATCGCTCGCGTCGTGCTTTCTGAATCAGGCGAAGGGGCCAATGAGTACAAATTAGCTTTTACGACGAGCGACCGCTTCATACCTTTCAAACCCAACGGAACTCAAACTAACTTATCGGCTTGATTTTGGCTGATTTCATCATATTTACGAGCTCACGCTTGATAATCCGGCGATTGTCGCCAATCACCCGAGATTGCATTCCAAAAACAGCAACTACCGCATAGATAACCACAGAGATGCCCCGCTTAGGATCAGACCAACAGACAAAATAGCCGTCCAACACCAGATCGTGAAACGCCGCGATGCCATCGGGCCATGTTGACTTCGGCGGCATGCCCAAGAGCATCGCGAGCGGTCCATGCGGGTGATCGCTCAGATCGCTGTGACTCTGCATGGTGCCGTGCCAAAGCTGCAATTCGTGACCATCGACCTCGATATTTCCCACCGGCGCAGCTGCTGAAAAATCGGCGACAGGCATCGGGTCGCCCATCGCCGCTAGCCATGAGCGCTGATCAAGCGCAGTTACCTGAGACGCCCACATCGGCAAATCTGAAGGCAAAGTGCCATCCTTTCGCTTGGTCACGTAGCCGCCTACCCACGCCTGGTAGTAGGGAGACCTGGGATTTGAACGCTCACTGAAGTTCTGGAGCCAATTGCGGGGAGCACCGAACGTAAAGTAATTCACTCCGTCCGCTTGAATTGGCAGCCAAATCGGGTTCATCAAGTTCTTCATCGGCTTCACCCAAGACACAGGCGCGTCAGCGAAAGTAATTGTCACGCCGTCTTTCCGTTCTTGAACCAGCAGATCTGTATCGCGACTCAATACTATTCTTGCGATGTTGAGAAGAAGCGTGCAGCGCGTCGCATAGGCTGTACCCAATAGAACCGCGAGGATTGCGACTGCTAATGCTGCATTTCGACGCCAGCCTCTGAAGGCGGAGACGCGACTTAATCCTGAAGTATTGCTTTGTGGCATCGGCCTATTCCCTTATGCTGGTGCCGAAGTGAACTCCATGTAGCGAATTATAGTCGCGACAGGGCTGAAAGGACGCTGTCGTCGCTTTGCATGGCCGAAGTGGGCATGGCGGGTTACCACTCGTACTCGCGAGCGATTCTTTGGCGCCGAGATAGAAGTTTTGGATGCAGCCGCCGAAAGAGCAGCTCCCATCACGGATTGGATGGGGAATCCCTTTTATTCAGAAAGTGCGTGTCGCTCGGGCCTGTTCCAGTTATGAAAACTGTCGCGGGTGGTCTCCCGTGAACGCGAAGTGCGGCGCACTAGACGGCTCTGGATAGAAGGCGCGCCGGGTGAGCACGCTCGTATGAGCGTCGTCGGCGTTGCTGCCATATCCAAAGTGCACCTATAGCCTGGATGAAGCCTCCGGCTCTTTCGGGATGGGAATGGTGATCGGCGGGCCCACGATTGAGAGACCCACGGTCTGCCGGTGGTTCCGATCGTTACGCAAGTATTATCGACCCTCGTGCGTGTACCATGATGCATCAGCATCCAGGGGCAGCGAAAATGATCATCTACGGTTCGTCTGTTTCCCCATTCGTGCGCAAGGTGGTGGCGTTCGCAGCGGAAAAGGGATTGGAGTACACGGTTAAGGGCGTCGAGCTCTATTCGCAGGATCCGGACTTTCGCGCCGCCAGCCCTTTCGGCAAGATGCCGGCGCTGCGCGACGGAGACTACACTTTGGCGGATTCGAGTGCCATCGTGGCCTACATGGAAGCGCTCAAGCCGACACCAGAATTGATCCCGGCTGAGCCGCGCGCCCGCGGGAAGGTAATTTGGTGGGATGAGTTTGCTGACACGATTTTCTTCGCCGCTGGGGCCAAGGTGTTCTTCAACCGTGTCGTGTCGCCGCGGTTTTTGGGCCGGCCCGGAGATGACGCCCTGGCAGACCGGACGGCGACTGTCGAGCTTCCGCCTCTTTACGCGTTTATCGAAGCGTCCCTGCCCGTATCGGGATGGTTGGTGACGGATCGGCTGACCCTGGCAGACATTTCGGTAGTGAGTGCGTTCGCCAACATGCGCTACGCGGGTTGTCCGCCGGACCTCGTCACCTACCCAAAGCTCAACGTCTTCGTGGATAAGATGTTCGCGCGCCCGTCGTTCGCGCGCTGCCTGGAGCGCGAAGCCAAAGTATTTGCGCGCTCGTAAAATGGTGCGCTAACTCCGATACATGAACCCGAATATTCTGATTCGCCCAGCCATCGTTGCTGAGCAAGAGCTTCTCGAGGCGTTGCAAACGCGGGCCTCGATCAACAATCCTGGCGATAGGGAAGCTCTTCTGGCGAATCCAAGTGCGATTGAGTTACCACTTGAGCAGATCCGGGCGGGAGGAGTCTTCGTATTAGATTTTGGCGGAGACATCGTCGGATTCGCTGCGATATTGCCTCGCGCGGACGGAAACGTAGAGCTTGATGCGTTGTTTGTCGAGCCAGCGGCGTGGCGCCGCGGATACGGCAGGATTCTGATCGATCATTGCGCCGATGTGGCCCGCGCTGCAGGCTCCGCTACATTGCATGTGACGGGGAACCCACACGCCAAGCAGTTCTATCTGGCTTGCCAATTTACACAAGTGGGTAGCGTCGAGACCCGGTTTGGAATCGGATATTTGTTCCAAAAGGCGCTTTAGATGGCGGCGCAGAGGATTCAATCAGTGCCGCCGATCGAGCCATAAGGCGCCAGTCGGCCAGTTGCAGCCGTGCATGACCAGGATCAGAATCACTCCAAGAGCGCGCCAGCAAATGATTGCAAAGGCGGGGGCGATCGGCAACACAAATGTCGGAGCGGAATCATGGTTAGCGACCACAGCGTCTTTCAAGTATGGTCACCACGCCTGCTGAGCGTGCTGCGCATCGTCACGGCGCTACTGTTCATGATGCATGGGACCGCAAAGCTGTTCCAGATGCCGCATCAGGCGATGTTTGACAACCTCCAGCTGATGTCCCTGTTGGGTCTCCAGGGTGTTTTGGAAGCCGGAGGAGGCTTGCTCCTACTGATTGGGCTGTTCAGCCGACCAGTTGCGTTTCTTTTGTCTGGCGATATGGCGGTTGCGTATTTCATGGAGCATTGGCCGAAGAACTGGCTGCCGATTCTCAACGGTGGCGACCTTGCTGTTCTGTTCTGCTTTGTATTTCTTTATCTGTTTGCTGCGGGTCCAGGCCCCTGGAGCATCGATGCGCGACTTCGTGGCAACACGTAGCCGAGTCGGCGCGTGATTCGGACGCTCGATAATCGCCGAAGTTAGGAGATCGCGAGGATAAGCATGCGGCTGCAAATATCGCAGATTGTTTCGAACCGCCGAGAGCTTGCTATCGCAGCCTTGCTCGTCGTCTGGGGAAACCCAGCCGTCGTCCTTGCGGATCAAGCGAGCGACGTCGTGGCGCTTGAGGCTGAGTGCGACGCGGAGCGGGAAGCCAAGATCGAGCCGCTGCGCAATGTGGAGATAGCGAAATGCAAGGCGGACCAAAACAATGATCCCGGCTATTGCGAGCGCTATTGGAAAGACTATGGCAATTCGATGCGCGGTGCCAATGGCGGGACGATCCCGAGAATGTTCAGTGACTTGCCGATCTGCGTCGCGGCATTCAAAGCCCGCAAAGCGCTAGCGGATGGTGATGTTCGATAACCCGATTCGATTTAGGCTCGGGCCAGCCACTCGAACGCCCAGTCCTTCTCGTCACGCCACGCAAAAACTTCCGCAACCTGGTACGCAGCATCCTGCGCGTCCTTCGCGATCAACTCGTCCAGCGCCTCCTTGCCCTACGCGCCCACTCGAGATGGCCGAACAGACCGAGGTATACCTTAGACATGGTCAGCGGGAGTTGCGGCGATTGGCAAGCTCCCCGAATATAATCCGGGTCCCGAGGCATCACAACAGGAGAACAGGGCAATGGCCGACGCTGCGAACACGCCGACGAAATATTCTCGAACCCAATTGAGCGGGCGCGACAATCCGAAATGTCGGGTCATCATTCCACCACTGCAAGGCGGTTGGTCCGAGCCGGCGCTGTTTGAGTGGGAACTGACTGCGGAATCGTGGACCGATGAACATCCGCACAGCGAGTACAACTTCGTGATAGAAGGACAGCTGTTCGTAGAATGCGGCGGCGTAACAGTCGAGGCGCAGGCCGGCGACGTTGTGCAAGTTCCCGCCGGGGCAGTAGGGAGGTACTCGGCGCCAAAGTATGCCCGTCTGCTTGCCATATATGGACCGAGCAAAGGTGGCCTCAGCAGAATACTGGGTTACGAAAAATTGAGCCGCAGATAAGCGTAGTGGCGTCATCGCTCACCATTTTCAACGGCTACGAACGGCCATCTTCGGTCATTCGCATCACGGATCCCCTCGCCAGAAAGCCGCCATTCGAAGCGGTTCGCTACATTGACCTCCCATGCCTCCTGCATAGGGCCGGAGGAAGTTGCACCGATCGCCCTCCTGTGGTAGGTTACATGTAACCCACGAGGACGCCGTTATGCTCGACAAGGTAAGGTCGTCACGCGACAAGGTCAGATTACATCGCGAGCGCCTGCGGGCTCAAGGCTTGCGACCCGTGCAAATATGGGTGCCCGACGTGAGGGCGCGTTCCTTCATAAGCGCCGCGCGCAAGCAGTCGACGGCGGTCGCCGCCAGCAAGCGGGCGACGGCGGACCAGTTATTCATTGATGCCGTGTCGGAAGACATCGGCGCATGAAACGGGGCGAGGTGTGGACCGTATCCGGTGGGGCTCCGTACGCAGGAAAGCCGCGGCCCGCTGTGATTGTGCAGGAGGACCGCTTCGAAGCCACGAATTCCATAACGCTCTGTGTATTTACGACCGATCCAACTGAGGCGCCGCTCCTGAGGATGCCGATTGAGCCGACCGACCGAAATGGTTTAACGAGTGCTTCTCGCTTGATGATCGACAAGATCACGACCGTCCCGAAATCACGATTGGGAAAGCGAATCGGAAGGCTGAATGACGACGACGTCGTTCGATTGAATCGGGCCCTAACTGTTTTTCTCGGCCTGGCGAGATGAGCGAATGCCACGGTGAAACGCAATAGTCTGGCCGATAAGGAGAGGGACGTGACGCAGCAGACGGCCAACTCGGGTCATTGGTTCGTCCAATGGAAGCGACCCAAAGCAGACGGTAGAGGACGACAATAAATGGGTCGAAAACATAAATAGGAAATAGGCTATCCAACACGCGCGCGACGCAGCAGCTTGCCCATCAACTCCACACACTCCCGGATATGCATCAGATAAGTCACTGCGAAATAGGCCATGCCGTGGACGCCCAGTACATAGATCGCCGTCACGATCGGGCTGTGGCTCGGCACCAGATATTCGACTGCGCAGCCTGCGACGGCCGCCAGACAGGCGGCGGACCAGAGTTTAAACAGGATCCGCGCGGGCACACCGGTCGGTCCCAGCTTCTGGTTCATCTTCCGTCGCAGCAGATGGAACTCGATCCAGCCCGCCACGCCGGCCGATGCGGTAAGTCCCACGGCACCCCATTGCGCGGGCACGCCAAACAGCGCGGGCAGCAGCATGGCACTGGCGAGCCCCAGGGA
>JBDUBO010000049.1:0-26478 GCA_040004115.1 Gammaproteobacteria bacterium
GAAACCTTTCCGGATCCGTGCCGAAGGTGGAGAATTTAAAGGCACAGGCGCCGGCAGCAGCGATCTCATCGATGTGCTTCGGCCCATCGTTTGGATGCACCGTGCCGTAGAGCGCGAAATCGACTCGGGAGAGTCTCGCGGCTTCTTCGGCTTTGAGCGTCAGGCGCTCCGCCGTGCAGATGAGGCGACCCGAGTCATAAGGCATGTCGACGATGGACGTGACCCCGCCGGCGGCCGCGGAACACGTCGATGCGTCGAAGTCCTCGAGCCCCGCGGTACTGCGGCTGTGCACCTGGCCATCGATGGCGCCCGGCAAAATAAAGGCCTCTCCCAGCAGATGGCGCTCGCGCGCCGCGGGCGCGGGGCCCGACCCGACGCGTGCGATATGACCGTCGCGCACCGCGACATAACCGCCCGCGATGCAGTGACTCGGCAGCACCACGTTTCCGGCAAGGACCAGATCGAAATCACTCATGGTTCGGTCCTCTACTGCTCAAGCAAGTCCATCGACGGCCACTAAACAGGTTTTCGCCGTTCGCTGCCGAATCCGCTTGAGCTCAAGGTATGCGGGGTCCTTGATCATGGCGCGAATCGCTTCCCGGTCGGGAAATCGAAATATCACCAGCCGATGCGGGCGCCAATCGCCCTCGTGAACTTCGAATTCACCGCCTCGTACGAGATACTCGCCGCCATATTTCTCGATTAGGACGGGTACCTTCGTCGTGTACTCTTTATATCCCGCCGCATCCTCGATGTCCGCGTCCGAAATAAAATAGGCGACCATAAGAATTCTCCATTGTGATTGATGCGGCTTCCGTCAAGACTTGGCTTCGCGCAGCAATTCGCGTGCTCTGCTCAGGGCAAGTTCGGGGGGACGCGCCCGCTCCCAATCCTCTCGATCGCCCGCCTTCCGAGTCGCATCGATTCCGAGCTTTGCAACCGTGCCGCCAGTTTCGAGGGGCTCGGATCGATCGGCCCGTACGCCGGGAACAACGACCAGATCGCGGTCAGCTTTCATGCGCGTGGCCACCGCCCACTCCACCTGCACGGGATCCCAAGGGTCGACGTCGTCGTCCACTACGATAACTCGCTTGATGAGATTGACTGCCGCCCAAACGGCAAACATCGCCTTGCGCGCTTCCCCTGCTCTTGCGTTGCGCAGCGACACGACGGCATGCAAACGGCCCGCGCCGCCCACTCCAACGGCGACCTGCGCCACTGCAGGAACGCCGGCGCGCACCGCCCGGGCGAGACCCGCGGCGATAGCGACTCCGCCCAGCAGACAATGCTCTGCATGATAGCCCGGCAAAATCACTTGAAAGACAGCGTCGCGGCGTCGAGTCAGCCGTGTAAAAGTCGCAACCCCCGCCGAACCGTAATGTTCGTACATTCCGTGGAATTCGCTGACCGGCCCTTCTTCCACCTGCTCTTGTATATCAAGCGTGCCTTCCAAAACGCACTCGCAATGCGCGGGTACGAGCAGATCGGAATCGAGACAGCGCGAGACCTCGACGGGCCTGCCCAGCAACGCTCCCGCCACTTCCATTTCGTCATCTCCCAGCGCGAGATACAGACACGAAGCCACAAGTATTGCGGGATGATTGCCAATACAGACAGCGAGCTTGAGCTTCTCCCCGCGCGCCCGCGCCGCCCGCGCCATCACCGCGAGATGATGATTGGGTGCGATGCCTACCAAAGCACGATTGGAACCGAGCGGTTTGACCCTGGCAATCGACAGATTCGCTCGATTGTTGTGAGAATCCTTCGCAACGATTGCCCCCGCAGTGATGTAAGGTCCGGTCTCCTTCTCGAAGAACCACGGTATCGGCAATTCCTCGGCCAGCACCGGGTTGACCACGATGTGTTCCTGGCAGGGTGCCGAGGATACGATCAGCGGCTTGATCGGTTTCTCGATGGCGGCAATGACCGAGGACTGCAGGTCAGCGGCGCAGGTTTGGCCCAGAGCGACGGCAAAACTCGGCAACGTACTGAGAAGATTGCCCACCAGCGGCATTTTGTGGCCAACGACATTATCGAACCGTAACGCCGTATCCGCCTCGGCCAGGGTGGCGGCGATCTCGTATTGCAGGCCGACCGGAGCGGAAATTGTCCGCAATTGCCTGTCTCGTTCGAGAATGGCCATCCAGGAGCGCATCGATTGCTCGTGAGCTGGCGCCGGGGCGCTCATGAGCCGCGCGCCGACTGCAACGCAGCTGCAGCTTGAATCGTTCCGGTCGCCATGAAATCTACTGTATCGACTATCCCGATTCTGTCCACGCGCCCATTGCTGAAACGCACCATAGGCGAAATCGAAGGAAATATCCGCTGGACCAGCATTAACGCAGCACTCGCGGGTAAGGACGGTGATATCTTGCAAATAATGGCATGGATCGATTGGCTGCCGGCAACGGCTTCAGCGCATTTGCGCGAGTTGTTGCGATCACCTGGAATTCGTTAATGATCGAGATTCGCAGCCTGGCATACTTTACGGTCGCTTGTCAGCATGAGAGCCTCGCCCGTTCCGCCGCGCAGCTTGGGATTGCTCTATCGACCCTGAGCGCGAGCTTGAAGTCCTTGGAGCACGAACTCGGCCTCGATCTTTTTCGGCGCGTGAGTTCGGGACTTTGCCCCACGGCTGCGGCCAGCTGGCTGTTGCGTGCCACGGCCCCGGTTCTTCAGGCGGAGGCGTTTGTGCGCCGCCGGCTGAAATCCTCGACCATGACCGAGGGACATCTCATCACCCTTGACTTGGACTTGAGCTACTGCATCGGACGCATCAGCAAGGCGATCGATCGCGCCGCCGCGACGATGGCAGTGGATGATCCGGACGTCCTGGTCGAGCCCCGGTGGATTGCGGAAAAGGGGTTGGTGCGCCCGCTCGCCGATGGTTGGCCCGGCTTGAAGCGGAGCCGCGTCACGGTGCACGCGGTACAGAGCGGTTCCGCCACGGCGCCCGACGACGTCGTGCTTCTGTCCGACCCGTGGGTATTGGCTTGCCGTCTACCGGCAGACACCGCCCGCTTACCAAGCGCCGCGGAGCTATTCTCCGGCCGGCTGCTGGTCCCGGCTCTGCGGCAGCTGCTGCTCCACCAGGCGACCGCGTATTTCAGCGAGCAGGGCATTCGCGGCGCTCAGTTCATGACCGAACATCCTGGCGCACTGCCGCGCTATATCGCCGAGAACCCGGACGCCGTGCTCTTCTTGCCGGAAAGCGTCCTGTCCTCTCGACTAGGACTTCTGCGAGTCCGAACGATTGCGCCCGATGTGCCGCTGCTCGCGACAATAGTCGCGCGGACGGAAGCGGCAGATCCGGTAGTAACTCGGTTCATCGACCATTTGCGCGCGGCCCTGAACGAGCCGGAACGCGTCAACGTGCAACCGACCGTGCTCAGTTTCCGCCAAATTCGTTGTTTCAATGCAATCTATCGCTTGCGCCGCGTGTCCGCCGCCGCGCAAGCTGAAAACATGACTCAACCGGCCTTGAGCGAGCAATTGCACAAACTCGAATCGTCCCTCGATGCCTCGCTCTTCGATCGACATCGCGATGGGCTCATCCCCACGGTGCTCGGCGACCGCTTCTCCCCCGTCGCCAAGGTTCTGGAAGCCAACCTTCGCGATATTACCGGCGGCGGAACCACCGCATTTCGGCCATTAGGCAAGCGCTTGACTCTGGGTATTCTGCCGTCGGTAAGTCAGCATGGGCTGCTCGTGAACAAGATCGCGGAGGCTACGCTCGCCGTGCAGTCACGATACCCGGCATTGCAAATCGTCGTATGGGAAGCGCCGGACGCCACACTGCAAGAATGGGTGACGCGCGGGCTGATCGGGGTCGCGGTGGTCGAGACGAGCTTGCCGCATATGGCGCGCCTCACGCTCGGGTCATCGGAGAGCCTCGCCGTCATCGCGAACCCGCGTCATCAATTGCTGGCATCCGGGCCAGTGCGGCTCGCCGACGTCGCGCCCCTGCCGCTGGCGCTGCCCACGGCCCGCTCCGGACTGCGCCAACTTTTCGATGCTGCGGCACGGGATCAAGCCCTCGCGATTCGGCCGCTAATTGAGATCGATTCGTTGGCGTTGACGGCGGCCATGTTGTCGCGCCAGCCGCTGTGCACCGTGCTGCCACCGTCGGCGGTGCGGCGCGAGATCGAGGCAGGTGATCTCGTCGCGCATCCGATCATTGAGCCGACCATCGCACGTAGGCTCTTTATCATTTATTCAGGTGACCGCAGCCTTACCGAGCCCGAACGCAATCTGGTACAGCTGCTGCGCGAGCGCCTCGCGGAAGCCGATTCGCCGGCCCCGAATCTGATGGCCATGACCGGAAGCGGCAGTCGTGGATAACGCGGCTATTCCCCTTATTGTTGGAATCAGCGGTGCCTCCGGTGCGATTTACGGCGTGCGAATGCTGAAGGTACTGCGTGAATATCGCATTCCCGTGCATCTAATCGTCTCAAAGTCGGCCGGGCTAACACTGAAAACAGAAACCGGGTTGAGCATAGATGAAATGCGCGGCATCGCAGACGTCAGTTATTCGAATGGCGATGTAGGGGCCGCGGTGTCGAGCGGCTCGTTCAAGACGAGAGGAATGATTGTCATACCATGCTCCATCCGCACCTTGTCGGACATTGCGTATGGCACCACGTCAAATCTGCTGAGTCGCGCCGCGGATGTCGTATTGAAAGAGCGGCGGCGTCTGGTGCTGGTCGTGCGCGAAACGCCGTTGCATCTCGGTCATCTGCGAAGCATGGTGGCGGCGACCGAAAGCGGCGCCATCATTATGCCACCCGTGCCGGCCTTCTATCACCAGCCAAGTACCATCGATGACATCGTCGACCAGACCGTTGGCCGTTGCCTTGATCTGTTCGACATCGATACGGCGGGCCTCGTTAAACGATGGCAGTCTGATGGCTAGCGTCTAGGAATTGGATCGCCGGCGTGGACACCCCGCATTGGACGTTCACCGTGTCACTGTATGGCGATCCCGGCGTCGCCGCGGAATGCTTATCGTTGCAAGAGCGCTTCGGCGTCAACATCAATCTGCTTCTGTTCTGCACTTACCTGGGATCCGAATACGGGGTATCGCTGTCGCGCGAGGACATTGCCTGCGCCGAAAGCGCCATCGCCGGTTGGCAGATGCATGTCGTGAATGCGCTGCGCGGCGTGCGCCGGTTCCTCAAACCGCCGTCTGAGGGCCGCGAATGTTCCCACGACGCATCCGCCGAATCATTGCGCGCTCAGGTCAAGAGCGCGGAGCTCGAGGCCGAGCGGATGGAAGCCGAGATGCTGACGGATTGGTACCTTGCGCATCGCTCCGAGTGGCGGCGCGATGACCGAAATACGACTCTCGCCGGCAATTGCGCAACGGTGCTGGCGCACTACGGCGCGGCGCAGGCAGATCTGCCGCAGCGCCTGATCGCCGCTGCGCTCGCTCGCACGGCTTCGACTATCCTGGCCGCAAAAACCGTTTGAATCGGCGGGGCTTAGGCGCTTGAATGGCCGCTTGCCAAATCCTGCACCGCCTGCGCTTCGAATGCCAGAAGTTGCCGCACGCTGGGCCTGTCCGTCATCCGATCGAAATGCGCGCGGCAATTGGCAAATGCCGATGTCTCGAGATTGAACATCTTGGCGCGTCGAAAGCACCAGAAGAAATAAATATCGGCGGCGGTAAAGGATTCGAAAAACCAGTCGCGCCCGGCGAGCTGCGTTTCGGCGACTCCGAAAACCTCTTGCAGCATCTTGTGCGCGCAGCGGCGAACACTCTCCTCGGATCCAGGCAAATCGCAATATCGATGCGGCAACAGATTGGGTGTGAGGAACGGATGAATGCCGGACGCACACCAGGCAAGAAATGCAACAACCTTGAAGTGGCTAGGGTTGTCGGCGGGCGGCAACAGGTGCGCCACAGGATAGCGATGGGCGATCCACTGCAATATCGCCACATTCTCCGTGAGCGGATTGCCGTCGATAATCAGCACCGGCACTTTATGCTTGGGGTTCAGGCCCAGAAACTCCGGGGTGAGATGCCTACCCTTCGAGAAGTCGATGACCCGAACCTCGAAAGGTGCGCCGGCCTCGGTGAGGGCCACATAGGGAACCAGTGAACAGGAGACGGGCGCGTAATGGAGTACCAGTGGCATCAGCGTTTGACCCTCGTCAAAAAAAATTGTAACGCCGGCCGGCGGCAGGCTCTCGATCGCCCTTTACGTTTTATTCAGGCGCCGTCGCACAGTACCAGCTCGGCTTCATGCCGGGCCACCATTTGCCCCAATCCTTCGACTGATCATGGGTGCGGGCGTACAGCCGACGCCCCACCCAATTCCCGATTACTTCGGCAACAACGTCACAGGCACTTCCGTAATGCTGTCGACCGGCAGCTTGTTGAGCTCCGCGGCCTTGCGGATAGCTGCCTCGTTCGGAGCTTCGTAGACACAGAAGGTCTTGGTCTTTGCCGCATTGGCATAGGACTCAACCCAGCGCACGCCCACCGATGCATTGTTCGAGTTCACCTTCTTCTTGGTGACAGCGTCCAGCCCCTTGAGCGCGTCCGGCGGGAACGTGCGCTCGATGAGATAGCGGTGTACCGCGACTTTCGATTGCGGCGTGGGCGACTGCCCCACGTCCGCGGCGAAGGACTGAGCGACGAAGAGGGAGGCGGTCAAGGCAAGTAGTAGTCTCATCATGCAGCGTGTCATTTGGGTCACCAATGTGAAACCGGTAAATCCGGCTCGACGCATAGTGCGCGGTCAGACTGCGCAGGGAATCGGGGAGGGCACCCACATTACCCGGGCGGATACCTATATTGGCGGGCGCCGGCCGGCGTCCGCCGCCAACCGCCGGGAACCGCCCACCCGGCACCGCGTTGACTCCGGCCCGTTCAGCATCCCAAACTAGGCTATGGACCCTGAGCGAACCGCGGATGCCTTCCCACAGTCCGGCTCCCGACAAACACTTATGCAGACTTGCAACGGAGAAACCCCATGAGCCAGTACACCACGGTCAAAACACCTGACGGCACCTTTAGAGCCTACCTCGCGGAACCGCGCCGGCGGCCGGCCCCATCGATCGTCGTCATTCAGGAAATCTTCGGCGTCAACGCCGACTTGCGTGAAACCTGCGACGAGTTGGCGGCACAGGGATATTGGGCAATCTCTCCCGACCTTTTCTGGCGCATGGAGCCCAACGTCGACCTGTCGGACAAAACCGAGGCGGAATGGAAAAAGGCCTTTGCCCTGTATACGGCCTTTGACTATGCCACCGGCGTCGCGGACATCGCGGCTACCATGGATGTCGCTCGTTCGTTGCCGGAAGCAAGCGGCAAGGTGGGGTTGCTGGGCTATTGTCTCGGCGGTTTGATGACCTTTCTCACCAGCGCGGGGCGGGGCGCCGACGCCTCGGTTGCGTATTACGCGGGCGGCACCGAAAAGCATTTGGCGGAAGCCAAAGGCATCAAGAATCCACTGTTGATGCATTTCGGTGAAGAAGACGAGTACATCTCGATAGCCGCGCAGCAAGCCATCATCGCCGGGCTTAAGGAAACCCCGTCATCCCAAGTCTTTATCTACCCTGGCTGCCGCCACGCCTTCGCCCGACATCAGGGCATCCACTATGACAAGGACGCCGCGGCATTGGCCAATGGCCGGACGGCCGAGTTCTTTAAGCAATATCTCCAGTAGCGTTCGCTCGGTACTTGCCCTAGGTGCCAAGGACTTCATTGTTCGAGGGAGCTGTAGACCCGCTAAGTGGGCTTTTTGCCTGCAGCTCATGCGGTACGGCAAGCAATTTCCCGCCCAAAACCACCTTCGATAATATCCACACACCCCAAACCAATTGATTTTATTAGACTATATCCTCACTCGATCTGTTCTATCTCTCGGCTTGGTTGTGCGTCGCTCTGATCCCGCTATGTTTCCTGGTTCGGCGCCCCGCCGCCGGCGGGACGATCACAACGGCGGCTGATTAGCCTCGCTCTTCGTGCGCATCGAAGGCCAACGTCATTTAAATCCAAATAGATGCGCTTCGGGCAGGTCGCGCTTCAATATCGCCGCCGTAACCAATCGGCTCGCCAGCATGGAGAAAGTGATTCCGTTTCCCCCATATCCCATCACCGCGTAGCAATGAGGGTAGCCCGGTATTTTGCCGATAGTGGGCATACCCCTGCTGTTCGCGCCAAACGTACCCGTCCACGCATAGTCCGGACGAGCATCGACGGCTGGCATTAATCGGCTCAGGCTAGCCGCAATACGCCGCGCCTTTATCCCCGTCAGCTTGTCGCGTTGGGCTGGATCTGAAAAATCCGCATCTTCGCCGCCGCAGATGACACGGCCATCCTCGGTTGAGCGCAGGTAGAGATACGGATCCGACGCTTCCCAAATAAGCGCTCGCTGCGGCCAGATCGCTTGCGGCTGCCGGCGCGTCGCAATGGCCCAGGTAGAGATCATTCGATTACCCCCAGCCGGCACAATTTTCGCCAGTTCGTAACCGGTACACAGTACGACATGGGCAGCCTTGATCTCGATACCGTCGTCGGTCACCAGTTCAATACCGTGGCGACCGCAGTGCAGGTCGACGATGTCATGAGGAGCCCGCAATCGCGCCCCCGCACGCAACGCACGCCTCAAATATCCGGCAGCCAATTGCACCGGATTCGCTTCCGCGTTCCCGTGATTGAGAAGCGCAGCTTCGCGTTCAATCCCAAAATGATGTCGCAGTGCGTGTCGATTCAGGTATTCGCTCGCCAGCCCTATCTTTTGTCTTGCCCGAACCTCCTTTCGCAGCCCGCGCGCATCGAGCACGTTGCCGGACAGGTACAACGAAGGGCGGCTTGCAAAGGCCGCGCCTATGTTGAGCCGTTGTGAACGCGTGCGAAGTTCATTGACGGCGTCTCGCGATGCAATCCATACCTGTCCCGCCGCCTTCGGCCCAATTCGCCGGCCCAATTGCGTAAGAGGCGTATCCAATTCAAATTGTAAGAGCGCCGTGCTCGCCGCCGTCGAGCCCAGCAATGCTCCGCGACGCCGCTCCACGATAAGCGGTCGCAACCCCGCTTCAGTCAAGGACTGAGCAAGGATGGCCCCACTGATGCCGGCACCGACAATCACGACGTCTGCCCGAGTTGAGCCACGCAGCCGTTGCCCCGGTATTTTGGGCACGGGAAAGCTCTTCCAGACCGGCCGCCCATCGCGTAAATCTCGTTTTCGGGTCAGTCCACGCTCTGCCACTGGTTTATCACCTTTCCTTATCGCTGCAACTGCACGATTCCAGCTTTAGAGCGTGACGCGCGGCTCTCGACGACGGCAGCGTCGCTTCTTGTGAGTTGCCGTAGGGTGAATCCTACCGTCCGCACCGGAACGCGCATGCACTCGCGCCTTTATCCTACATATCGTCATCTTGTTTCGTGATTAATTGCGGCATGTCCTGCGCCTGAAGCATCAGTTGCGCGCTCGTGATTGGCCCTAAAGGAACGAAATGAATAAGCGAACCCCCGCGAAGTTAGTCAAAGTAAACTCTGGAAGGTCGAAAAGCCGGTCAGGCAGCCAATCTCATTCCATGTCGCCCGCAATTGAAATAGCAAAGCACGCTGCGGAGCAAGAGATCCTCGCCGCGGCTATGCCCTTCAATGCCACCAAGCCTTCGGAATACGGACTCAAGAATGCCGTAGATCCGCCGGCCGGCACCACCGGTAAAATGCCGTCCCGCACCGCGGGTGCGGGGACCTTGAGCGAAAAGAATGAATCGCCGAAAACAGGCGCGCCTGCCGTCGATCCCACCGCGCCCGAAGGCGCACTGACACAACATCGTGGCAACGACGAGGGCCGGATGTTGACCACGAATCAAGGCGTGCCTATCTCTGATAACCAAAATTCTCTCAAAGCCGGCCTGCGCGGCCCGACGCTGCTTGAAGACTTTGTATTGCGAGAAAAAATCACCCATTTTGATCACGAACGCATTCCAGAACGCATTGTTCACGCGCGAGGTTCGGGCGCCCACGGCTATTTCGAAGCCTACAAACCCATATCGAATCTCACCAAGGCCGCACCTTTTCAAAAGAAGGGCAAGATCACTCCCGTGTTTGTGCGGTTCTCTACTGTAGCGGGCGAACGCGGATCGGCCGATACGGCGCGCGATGTCCGGGGGTTTGCGGTGAAGTTCTATACGGACGAAGGCAATTGGGATTTGGTCGGCAATAACATGCCGGTTTTTTTCATCCAAGACGCCATGAAATTTCCAGACCTCATCCATGCCGTTAAACCGGAACCTCATAACGCGATTCCACAGGCCGCATCCGCGCACGACACCTTTTGGGATTTCGTGTCCCTGATGCCCGAATCTACCCACATGCTGCTCTGGGTGATGTCGGATCGCGCCATCCCACGTTCATTGCGGATGATGCAAGGCTTCGGCGTGCACACGTTTCGCTTGATTAACGAGACCGGTGAGTCGGTATTTTGCAAATTTCATTGGCGGCCGCTGCTCGGCACGCATTCTCTGGTTTGGGACGAGGCGGTGAAAATCGCCGGCGCAGATGCTGATTTTCACCGCCGCGATTTATGGGAAGCGATTGAGTCCGGTAATTTTCCAGAATGGGAATTGGGTCTGCAGACTTTCACAGAGAAACAGGCGAACGCCTTTAGCTTCGATGTGCTGGATGCCACCAAGCTCGTTCCTGAGGAACTGGTTCCGGTGGTGCCGGTGGGCAAGATGGTCCTGAATCGAAATCCGGATAATTTCTTTGCCGAAACCGAGCAAGTGGCATTTTGTACGGCGCATATAATTCCCGGGATCGACTTTAGCAATGACCCACTGCTGCACGGGCGCATTCATTCGTATGTCGATACACAGATAACCCGATTAGGCGGCGCCAACTTTCACGAGATTCCGATCAACGCCCCGCTGGTACCCGTCCACAATAACCAACGCGATGGCATTCATCGCCAAGCCATTGCCCGCGGGCGAGTGGCCTACGAGCCAAATTCATTGGGCGGCGGATGTCCCTTCCAAGCCGGCGCCGCAGGGTTCATCTCGCTTGCGAAAGCAATTGAAACGAACAATTCGCCGGTCGATAAGGTGCGTGGCAAGGCCGAGAAGTTTGCGGAGCACTACAATCAGGCCCAGTTGTTTTTCGACAGCCAAACGCCCCAGGAGCAGGCGCACATCATCGCCGGGTTCCGGTTCGAGCTGAGCAAGGTCACCGTGCCCGCAATCCGCATGCGCATGGTCTCATCTCTCAGGAATGTCTCGGAGGTTCTGGCAAAGGCTGTGGCGCTCGGCTTAGGCCTGGAGTTGCCGCAAGCCATGCCCAGAGCCATCAAGGTCGTGCCCAGGGCAGAAACTAAAGTGTCGAAGGCGCTCTCGCTCACAGCGCTGCCCGGCGACGGAGGGATAGCCACACGCAAGATTGCCATACTGATCGCACCGGGCATGCGTGGAGTGTCTGTGTCCGCAGTAATGCAGGCCTTGAGCTCCGCCGGCGCCGTTCCGGTGCTGCTGGCTAGTCGACTTGGGACCGTGACGAGTGTGGAAGGCACGGCATTTGAGGTCGAGGCAACCCTTGAAAATTCTCCCGCGGTCCTTTTTGATTCGGTAGTGCTACCGGATGGGAGCAAGGCCGTCGAAACGCTATCGAAAGACGGCCATACGTTGGAATTCCTGAAGAATCAGTACCGTCATTGCAAGACTATTCTCGCCCTTGGGACCTCATCCATGCTTCTGGCGAAGGCCGGAATATCGACCACGCTTCCCTCTGGCAAGCAGGACCCCGGAATTTTACTGACGCCTCAGGACCGAGAGGTCAACGCGAAGGCCTTTATGGACGCGGTGGGGAAACATCGCCATCCCGCCAGGGAGACGGATCCGCCTGTTCTCTAATACTCAGTCAAGAGTGGATTTGACGTCGTCGTGCAGGACTCGTCCTCCCCCACGTCGCGCCGTGGATCGGTCCATTGTCGGACTATTCCTACCTCCTTTTTTCCAGCACGGTGCTAGGCTGACCTAACTGCAGGATGTCCAATAGCTGTTAGAGGCCGTGCGGTGCTGAAAAAAAAAGAAAACCTGCGTGCCAAGCCCGCCGACGGCGAGTTTGACACAGGCGAGATGGCCTCCGCTGTGTTCGGGGCGACGCCCGAGTGCATCAAACTCGTAGCTCGCGACGGCCGCCTGCTCAAAATGAATCCCGCCGGCTTGGCGATGATCGAAGCCGATTCCTGGGAGAGCGTTGATGGCGTAGCCACGTCAGAGTTGATTGCGCCGGAACATCGCGCCTATTGGCTTCAGCAGCATCTTCGAGTCTGCAACGGCGAAAGACAAACGTGGGAATTCGATATTATCGGTCTCAGAGGCACGCGTCGTCACATGGAGACGCACGCCGTCCCCATTACCAATGCCGCCGGCGACACTGCACAACTCGCCATCACCCGGGACGTAACCGCCAGGAAAAACTCCAGCGTGGAGTTGGTGAAGCTAAACGCCGAACTGGAACACAAAGTGCGCGAGCGCACCGCAGAACTCGAGTTAGCGCTCACCCGGCTCACCGAGACGGAACGGGGATTTGGGCTGCTGGTCGACGGCGTCACCGATTACGCTATTTACATGCTAGCTCCCGACGGGCGCATCGTCAGCTGGAACTCCGGCGCCAAGCGCATCAAAGGTTACGACGCGGACGAAGTCATCGGGCAAAATTTCCAGATTTTCTATACGGAGGAAGACCGGGCCGCAGGCAAGCCCCTGACGGGTCTACAAACGGCAGGCCGAGAAGGAAGGCTCGAGACTGAAGGCTGGCGTCTGCGCAAGGACGGCAGTCGTTTTTGGGCTAATGTCATCATTGATGCCATTTACAGCAACGGCCAGCTGATCGGCTTCGCAAAAATTACCCGGGATATCACAGAGCGGCGGGCCACCGAGGCGAAACTGCGACAGGCTCAAAAAATGGAGGCCGTGGGTCAATTCACCGGCGGCGCCGCGCACGATTTTAACAACCTCTTGATGGCCATCATGGGCAGCCTCGAGATCATGCGCAAGCGCCTGCCCAATGACCCGAAATTGCACTCCCTGTTGGACAACGCCGTTCAGGGCGCGAAGCGAGGCGCATCGCTGACTCAACGTATGCTGGCCTTCGCCAGGCGGCAGGAGTTAAAAACCGAGATCGTCGAGCTGACCGAGCTCGTCAATAATGTGAATGACCTGATGGAGCGCTCGCTGGGCCCGACCGTCAGCATTGAACTGCGCTTCCCTCAGTCGCGTATCCACGTCCGCACGGATCCGAATCAATTGGAGACCGCACTGTTGAACCTCGCCATTAACGCGCGCGATGCGATGCCGCATGGCGGAGCCATTACCATCGGCGTACGTGAGGAACTCATCACCGCCAGTCATGCAACGGGCCTCGGCCCCGGACCGTTTTCCTGTCTGGCCGTGAGCGACACCGGGGCCGGCATGGATGCAGTGACTCTGGCGCGCGCCACCGAGCCCTTCTTCACGACCAAAGGAGTCGGCAAGGGCACGGGCCTGGGTCTCTCCATGGTCGACGGCCTCGCCGCTCAATCCGGCGGCAAGCTACTGCTCAGCAGCGTGCCAGGAAAGGGCACCACGGTTGAAATTTGGCTGCCAATCGTGACGCCCGCAAATCTCGCCGAAGAGCCCGATGTCATCTCCGGAACCTTCGATGTCTCGCAACTCAGCACGCGAATCTGCGTGCTAGCTGTCGATGACGATAGCCTCGTATTGGCAAACGTAGTGGCCATGCTCGAGGATCTCGGGCATGACGTGATCGGCGCGGCATCGGCATCCAACGCCTTGACTGTGTTCGATGCCAACCCCGGAATCGACCTGGTGATTTCCGATCAGGTCATGCCGACCATGACCGGCCTGCAGCTGCTGGAGGCCTTGCGCGCGCGCCGTCCGTCCCTACCCGTCATTCTTGCGACCGGTTATGCCGAATTCCCCGCCGGCGTCGATAGCGCGATCGGTCGGCTCGCCAAGCCCTATACGCAGCAAGAATTAAAGTCGGCCATGAATTCGAGCTTAAAGGCATATGCGAGTCGCTCCTGCCCCTAAACTCTTCCGGTAATTAGCTCGCCTGACCCCTGATCGGCAGCCGTCGAATCCGCTTACCCGTTGCCGCAAAAATGGCGTTGCACAGCGCCGGCGCGATCGGCGGCACTCCGGGTTCACCGACGCCGCCCAAGGGCATGTTCCAGTCCTTGGGAGGGATCAGATGTAGGTGGATCTCCCGCGGCGCCTCGTTCATACGCGTCACGCGATACTGATGAAAATTATCCTGCTGAGAGCGGCCGCGCTTGAACGTGATCTCCCCATACATCGCAAGACTAATACCCATCACCGCGGCCCCTTCGAGTTGGGCGCGAATTCGGTCCGGGTTCACCTGCGGCCCGCAGTCAAATGCGATGTCTACCCGCGGCACAGTGACTAATCCTTTCGAGTCAACCTCGACCTCAACAACGGCCGCGGCATAACTCAAGAAACTGTAGTGGGCCGCAAGCCCCAATCCATGCCCTCGCTCGAACTTTCGGCCCCAGCTCGCTTCCTTGGTCACCGTCTCGATGACGCCGCGCAACCGGCCTGTATCCACGGGATAGCGCTGCGGGGACTCGCCGTGATTCCAAACGTCGTGCAGCGATTGCGGATCGATCAGCCGTGGCTGCCCGATCAGGTCGAGCAGGAAATCTCGATGGTCCTGCCCTGCCCCCGCCGCCAACTCAGCCACGAATGACTGAATGCCGAAGGCATGCGGTATGTTCGACACCGAGCGGAACCAGCCGATGCGGCAGTGTGCGATGGCCTGCGGATTCTCGAGACGCATATTCGGGATGTCGTAGGGCAGATTGATGAATCCCATGCCCAGTTCGGGCGGCACTTCATGCTTTGGGTCGGGCCCGAACAAGGCCGCAAGGCTGGGAGCCACGCTTCGATGCAACCACGACGTAACCTTGCCGCGCGCATCCACGCCCGCTTTCAAATGCTCCACCGACACCGTATGCAAAAAATCGTGATGCAGGTCATCCTCACGAGTCCACATCACTTTGATCGGCCGGCCCTCCATCATTTGCGACAACAGCGCCGCTTCGGTGGCGAAATCCGGCATGGACTTTCTGCCGAATCCACCGCCCAGCAATGTGACATGCACGGTCACGCTGTCAAACGGCATTCCTAAATGCTTGGCAACGTCTTCGCGCGTGGCTTGCGGCGCCTGGGTGGGCGCCCACACCTCGCACTTGCCATCGACGATGCGCGCCACTGCGCAGGGCGGCTCCATGGTGGCGTGCGCGATGTGCGGAATGTAGTACTCCGCCTCCACCACCCGCGCGGCCGATTGGAATGCCTTGTCGACATCGCCGGACTCGCGAACCACCTGCCCGGGTTTATTTGCCGCCGATTCGAGCCCCGCTCGGTAGCTGTCCGAATCGTAGCTGCCATGCTCCCCATCGTCCCATTGGATCTTGATGAGTTTCCGCGCAGCGATCGCGGCCCCCGTGCTGTTGGCAATCACCGCAACACCGGCCAGTGGATGAAATGTCGCAGTCGCCGTGGCTGCGGGAAGTTGCCAGATCTTTACCACGCCCGGTGATTTTCCCGCCGCATCCGCGTCATAGCGCAGGATCTTTCCCCCGAGCACCGGCGAGCGCTCAATCACGGCGAACAGCATGTCCTTGAACCATGGGTCGATGCCGTACTGTGCTTTTCCCGACACGATGTCCTCACCGTCGAGCAGCGGCATCCCCCCCTTGCCCATGTAGCGGAACTCAGCCGCCGATTTGAGGCGCAAAGTGTCCCGTCCCGGTACCGGCAACTTCGCGGCGGGTCGCGCCAGTGCTCCGAAACCAAGTTTGCGCCCGCTCTTCTGGTGCACCACCTCGTGATTGACCGCCCGAACTTCCGTGACCGGCACGTGCCAAGTCAAAGCGGCAGCCTGTTCCAGCATCATTCGCGCGGCTGCACCGCAGCGGCGCATCGGTTCGATGAAATGCCGCGTGCTGCGCGAACCATCGGTATCTTGATTGCCGAACTTCTCTTCGTCGGCCGGCGCCTGTTGCACCCGCACCTTGGCCCAGTCCGCCTCGAGTTCATCGGCCACGATGATCGGCATTCCGGTGCGCACACCCTGCCCCATTTCCGATCGATGCACCACGACGGTCACGAGGCCATCCTCAGAAATGTTCACGAACACCAGCGGGTTGTCGACGGTGCCGTGAGGCATGCCGTCGGCGCCGTACTTGGGCGCCTCCCCCGCCTTGATGATTGACGAACCATCGGCGATGAGCAGCAGTCCACCCACCGCCTGCAAGCGCGCTAGGAATTCGCGCCGGCTGAGATTTCCGCTCTCCTCTGGGGCGGTGCCCTCCGGCCGTATCGCAGGCTTAACGACGACGTTCATTTCGCTTGCTCACTTAGTCCGGCGGCGCGCTTGATGGCGGCCCGAATGCGCACATAGGTGCCGCAGCGGCAGATGTTCCCCGACATGGCGGCATCAATGTCGGCGTCGCTGGGGTGCGGCGTGTCCTTGAGCAGCGCCGCCGCCGACATGATTTGTCCGGCTTGGCAGTAACCGCATTGCGGCACGTTGATCTGCTGCCACGCGGCCTGGAGTGCAGCGCCCACCGGTGTGCTACCCACCCCTTCGATGGTCGTGATCTTCTTGCCCGCCGCCTGCGACACCGGCAGCACGCAGGAACGCACCGCCTTGCCGTCGAGGAGCACCGTGCAGGCACCGCATAGCGCCATCCCGCAGCCGAACTTGGTACCGGTCATCCCGAGTAGGTCGCGCAAGACCCACAGCAGGGACAGGTCCTGATCCGCGCTCACCTCGATCAGTTGCTCATTGATTTGAAGCTGCACAACACCTCCGGCGATATCGGGACTGTGAGGCACGCGGCTTGAGAGGGCGTCCCCACAGCTTTCGGATTATATGCCGAGACTTGCAATCTGCGTTGGGCGCGCGACGCCGACAACCCGCAGTCGCTCCGCTGCGACAATCACATGTAATTCTTTCAATCGACGCCAATGGAACTTCATCCGGCATTGTCTTACGCGCGGTACGCCGCCCACGTACGGTGTTTTGCGGAAATTCTCTACCACCAAACCAGTAAGATGAGCATTCGCAATGGGAGTACCGGATGATGAATCTGCAACGAATGGCACTGGCGCTGGCTTTCACGAGCATGGGACTAGCCTCATGCGGGGGTGATGGCAATGGCTCCGCCCCGCCGATCACCTACACCACGCAAATTCAAAGTGACCCCACCTACGACGGCGATATTGCGTTGACACTGCCGAACACGTACACCGTGACCCGGGGAATGTCCTCCACCGTGCAAAGCGTGTTTGCCGGAATCGATCCAGTCAGCGGCGACGAGTATCGAACGTTTCTGGATTTCCAGTTGACGGGTTCAGGCGGCGTCCCCGGCAACGCATTCATAGAATCGGCGTTCCTGGATATCTATATCAACGGTCTCCAACCCACGGTCGGCACACTGCCGATTCTCATCGAACTCGTATCCTTTCAGCCGCCGAATTTGATCGGCACGGATTACGACCGTACGGTCCAGCCGCCGCTTGCATCCCTATTGGTCACTCCCGACTTTGGCCAATCGGATGTGGCGACCAATGTATCCATCGACGTCACTTCACTGATGATCAAGGCGCAGCAATTAGGACTCGTCGATTTCCAGGTGCGGATCATGGAAGACGTCGGTCCCGCCATAGCGCTGCTGATGGAGATCAACGACACCACCGGGTCGAATCGCGCTACGTTGGCGCCCTTGCTGACGGTCACCTACCACTAAGTTAGTACTAGCGGGGTTTGGTTCGATCCGGTACGAGCCCGTTGGCAACGAATCTGGCCAGCGCCTTGCGCTCGCCGGCGGCTCGATTCCGAGCCGCGACAAGAACCTCTTGGAACCTCGAATCCTGGCGCACGTTTGCAAAGGCTGGCTCGAGTTCCAGAAAATACCAGGACGACAGGATCAGCCGCTCGGTCATCGAGCGCTGCAGCTCCGCGATTGTTGCCTCGGTACGACCCAGCAGCCCAAGCGCCACTAAGCGCATGGGGTAATTCCACAACCTACCGGTGCCAAAGGTCGCCTCCTCGCGATCCATCGCGGTCAGTGTTGCTTCCAGGAGTCGCCTGCCGCGATTCACCTGACCGGCCTGAATCAACATGTCGCCGAGTCCCACCACGTTGCTGTACACGCTCGACGAGTCGCGCACGATCGGTTGTCCTGCAACATCCCACTCGGTTTGCGAGCGCTCGGTCAGCAAGTCGATGGCTCGCGCATACTGTTTGGTTGCACGAGCGTTCATGCGCAGCGCGGCGATAGTTATGGGTTCGCCCACCGCGGTTATCGCGCCAATGGACTCTGCGCGCAGCGTCTGATTGCCCGCTTCCACCCACTTCTTCTGCGCCAAATAGAGTGCTGCCATGAGCGCAGGACTTGGCGATGGCGCGGCTCGCGCGATGTTTTCCGCCGATTTGAGATCCTGTATGTCCAAATAGAGATAGTACAGAACTGTTCTGGGTTGAATGGCGTCGCTATCCGCGGCAACCACCTGCTCGGCTGTCTTAATGCCCTCGGCATAGCGACCCTGCTTCCAATAGACCTCCGCGAGTCTTGACAGCGCGGGTTCATTCAGAGGATCCCGCTGCAATGCGTTCTTCAGAAGTTTCTCGGCGCCGTCCAAATCGCCGCGGGTGTAGAAAAGGAAGGTAGCCTTTACCACGTCGAGTCTTGGTTCAAGGGGATCTAATTTGCGTGCCCTGTCAATCAACATCAGGACTTCAGCGCGGCGCGCCGGATTTTCATTTAATACCCCAGCGAGCCCCTCGCAGGCTTGCGCATCACTGGGGTTGAGCTCGAGCGCCTTGCGATAGTCAGCTTCCGCGGCGGCCACGTCCGAGAAGGCATTCACGTAGCCGCGCACCGCGTAGGCCCGACTGTCTTTCGCATCCAACGTCAAGGCTTGATCCAAAAGGCCGCGCGCGTCACGCAATGCCTCCCGAAAAATGAATTCGCGCGTCTCGCCGGCCGAGTATTCTGCGATGCGCAGTCTCGCATTCGCGAGCAACACATACGCCGCCGCAAAATTTGGATCGATCGAGACTGCACGCGCGGCGTGTTCGGCTGCGCTCTTAGTGTCCGCGGTACGCCAAGTGGCCAGGAGCTTGGCACCCTGTATGTATTCGAGATACGCATCGAATTGTTTGGTGCCTTGCTGCTTCAATGTCACGCCCGGGTCCAGGCTAAGTTTAAGTGCGCGCGCAACTTCCAGTGCGATGGCATCCTGGAGTTCGAAGATCCCCTGCGGTGCCTTGTCGAACTGCATCGACCAGACGTGGCCGCCCGTCTGTGCATTGACGAGTTGCGTGGTCACCCGCAGCCGCTGTCCATCCCTCTGCACGCTGCCCTCGAGAATATAGCGCACGTTCAATTGTTCGCCGATGGCACGAACGTCCTGGTCATGGCCTTGAAACGAAAATGAGGAGGTCCGCGCGATGACGTCGAGCGTTTCAATGCTGGCGAGTTGGTGCAGCACGGCCTCCGGAATTCCGAGCGCCAGTATCTCGCCATCCGGGCCTCCTCCCATATCCTTGAATGGCAGAACGGCGATCGACCGGGGCGGCGGCTCAGCGGCAACCGGCGACAATTGCACGGGCAGGTGCGAGCGCGTCCAGAGCGCCCAACCTGCCCCGAGCACCAATACGCCGCCCACCGCCAGCATCACTGCGATGCGCCGCGGCCGGGCGCGGTGCCTCTCGGGCGGCGTACTCGCCTCCGGCGGAGCACTCGACGCGTGAATTTGTTCGACGTTTGGGACCAGCCTGTAGCCGCGGCCCCGGACCCCGGCGATATAGCGAGGCTCTTGCGAATCGTCGCCCAACGCGTCGCGCAGCAGGTTGACACGCTTACTCAAAGTCTCGGGACTGACAAAGGCGCGCGGCCACACCTGTTTCATCAGGTCATCTTGTGTCGCAATATTGGGGGCCGCCCGTGCCAGCGCAACGAGCAAGTCGAATGATAATCGCGGCAGGGGGATTTCTACTCCATCCCCGCGTGTCGTCAGGGCGCGCCCCAGGTGGACGACGAGATCGCCTATGCGGTAGCCGGTGACCCCTGTCGACTGCGGCGAATCAACTCCGCTCAGCGGTGCCTGCACAGTTGATTATCGTGCCCGTTTGCCGGCGATTGATAAAATCCTCAACCGTCCGCAGTACGTCCTTACTCTGATTGAAGGAGGCTTGCAGCAGGCAATTTGACACAACCGGCTCGGCACCAGATCCGGCTGCCGGCACGGCGGCAAGTGCAAGCACCAGCGGTGCGGAGGAGTGACCGGTCAGGCGAGCGCGCAATGCCTGCGCATCCGCGGGGGACGCCAAAACCAAATCAGTCGGCTTGTCGTGCAACGCGCCGTCGAGATCACGCTCATTGTCAATAAGTCGTACCTTGTATCCCGACCGCTCCAGGTGGTGACTGAAGCGCCCCTGCTCGTTGAAGGCTTGCAGCTCCGAATCACGTCGGGCGAACACGACAATCTGCCCCACATAGTGCTCGGGGTGGATTCGCGCGAATGCCACGCCCCCTCCCAGCCCGACGATCTTCTCGCCGCACGCCAGGATCGATGGCGCAACCACCATCCCCATCGCGAAGCAAAAAACGACGGATTGAAACTGAGCCTTCATGGCAGCACGTCCTTGCTAGATCGTCAGAGCATACTCCGTTGATTTAGACGTCGCTACTCTGGCCATCCGGGCTCTAGCTGCGGTCTTCTCGCAGCCTTCACGCAATCTTCGCGCAATATTCATGCGGCGCGACAAGCAGGCTCCTAGCGTCGCTCCGGTCCATTACGGACCCGCAACCAGCAACTGGAGATTCGCCATGAAACTTAAACGACCACCGCGCCTCACAACCCACTTCTTGCCGGCTCTGATGCTGGCGGGTATGGGGCTTGCCATCCCCGCACATGCGGACGTCATCACCGATTGGAATGCAATAGCTACGGACACGCTTCTCGGCGCAGCGCCGACAGAACGCCCCAACTTCGGATTGGACCTGCCCATGGTGCATGTTGCGATATTCGATGCAGAAAACGCCATCGATCGCCGATATACCACGTACATTGCGCAGCCAAACACGAACGCGACGGGCGCTTCGCAAGAAGCTGCGGCGATCGCAGCCGCCTACACGGTATTGAAGGGAAACTTTCCCAGTCGCCGGGCGCAGCTCGATGCGGCGTACGCAACCTCTATCGCAGCCCTGGCCCCGGGCGACGCGCGCGACCGCGGGATTGCCGTCGGGACGGAAGTCGCTACTGCGGTCGCCGCCTGGCGTGCCGGCGACGGCCGGTTCACGGTCGTGCCGCCCTACATCCCGGGCAGCGATGCCGGCGCGTATCAATTGACGCCGCCCGCGTTTGCTCCACCCGTCAACTCCTACGTGCCGCACGTTCGTCCCTTTGCGATCCTGCGAGCCTCGCAATTTCGCGCCTACGGCCCCCCCAATCTGAGCAGCGAGCGATTCGCCCGCGACTTCAATGAAACCAAGCGCCTCGGGTCGGCGACGAGCACTGAGCGCACGGTGGCCCAGACTGAGATCGGCCTTTTCCATACCGAAAACCCCACCACATTCTGGAGTCGCAATCTCAGCGATTTTGCGGCGGCGCAACAGCTCGGACTGACCGACCACGCTCGGCTTCTAGCTCAGTTGTACGTGTCACTGGGCGATGCATCGATTGGCTGCTTCGACTCGAAGTACTACTACAACTTCTGGAGGCCGATCACGGCGATTCAAACCACGCTCGATGACGGCAACCCGGCCACCGATACCGACGCCGCCTGGACGCCGTTGGTTAATACTCCGCCGCATCCCGAATACCCGGCAGCGCACGGCTGTATCGCCGGAGCCGTTGCCGAGACCATGCAGCGCGTCGTCGGACAGCACGTACACTTCGTCTTCACCAGCAAGGTTCCCGGCGCGATTCCCCACATGTTCAATTACCCGGATGCCCTCGCTGAGGAAATCATCGATGCGCGCGTGTACGGCGGGATGCATTTTCGCAACTCCGTCGCAACCGGAGTTCACCTCGGTCGCTTCACCGCCGAATGGGTGGGCGAGCACTACTTCAAAAGAATAAAGAAAGGCGGCGGCCGCTGAGATGGAAGTGAGTTGAACTGTAGTAAAGTTCCACTGCGGCAGGCCATAGTGGCCTGCCGCAGTGCTCGCCAAGGGAGGGGATCCTGCATGGACGCATCGCGTCGGCTGCGCTTGGCGCTGGTTCTCTTCTGTCTGTCACCCGCGTTCGCCTGGGGACAGGCCTGGCTGCCGGATGAGAAAACGCTTGGGCTGAGCGTCATTCATGGCGATATTGAAAACAACGAACACTATCTACCCAACGGTGATGAGATAGACGTCGGACACACGCGGGTATTGACCGACGCACTTTCATTGGGCTACTCGCCGTCGGATCGCTGGCTGATATCGGCCAGCATCCCCTACGTCCGCGCGCGCTATCACGGCGACCACCCGCACCTGCACACTAATATTGACGATGGAAGATATCGCGGCACTTTTACCGATTTAAGGATCGAACTTCACTATCAGGCCCTGGAAAAACCGTTCGCCTTGGCCCCATATATTGCGGCGGTCACTCCGGTGCACGGTTATCGGACTTTAGGGCATGCCGCGGCGGGCCGCGACCTCGATGAATTATGGATCGGATTCTTTACCGGCAAAAGTCTCGATGAGTGGTTGCCCCGCACATACCTTCAAGTCCGCTACAACTTTGCGTTCGTCGAGAAGGTGATCGGCATTACTCACAATCGAAGCAACCTGGACGCCGAGTTCGGATATTTTTTCAACCCGAGGTGGAGTGTCCGTGGACTCGCCTCCTGGCAGCACACGCACGGCGGAATCGATGTCCCAGTACCTCCAAGCAGCCGCTTCTACCCCTATCATGATCGACTGGCCGCCGAGCGCTTCTTTGAAGCAGGCGGCGGAGTCGCTTGGTCGTTGTCCGAGAATTCGGGTGTTTTCGCGCTCTATAAGACTGCCCTGAGTGGGGCGAACGGGCACAGACTGAGTAACGGGTTTACCATCGGCTTCGCGATGTCATTTTCGCTGGGCCCATAAAGTGCCGACAGCGGGCTACCCGCCGGATGATGGACAGTTGATGATCTCGCCAGCCTGCCGGCTATAAATGATTAGCTCTATCGTTTGAACGACGTCCCTGCTTTGATTGGCCGCGGCTTGCACTAGACAGCTCGACACTTTCGGATCGGCATCTGACGCAGCGGTCGACGCAGTTGTCAGTGACAACACCACGGGGGCAGCAGAGTTTCCGGCAAGTCGCGAGCGCAGCGCCGTTGCGTCCGCCGGTTCGGCCAACACCACATCCGTCCGATTGGCGCGGATCGCGGCATCGAGATTCCTGTCATTGTCGATGAGGTGCACTGTATGCCCTAAACGCTGTAGTTGAAAACTCAAATCCGCCTTCTTGTTGAAAGAACGAAGGTCTGAATCAGGTCGTACGAATAATATGATCTGACCGGCATTGTGCCCTGGATGGATTCGCTCAAAGGGTACGCCCGCCTTACTTCCGCAGGCCTGGCAGGCACTAACAGGGGGTGAGAGCGCCAACGAAATAGCGCAAAGCAACCCGACCGGTAGAAATTGGGTTTTCATGATTGCGACCCCTACGCGGACATTACGAGCATACTCCGATGAATTACAAGTCGCTATTCGCTCAATTGACACGATAATTTACTCGAGCCTGGCGCCGTCCAAGTCAGAGTTTCCGAGTACCGGCCGGGATAAAGACTTTCGCCGCCGGCGGTCAAGAATCCGCGCTTCCTGCCGATGCAAGAGTATGAGCACCGGCAAACCCCGCAAATCGGCCGACCCCCTGTACCTGTTGTTGCGAGAGGGGAACGTGGAGGAATTCAATCGGCGCCGCAAAGCCGGTGAATCGTGCGATTTGCGCGGTTGCGATTTTCGCGGTATTGATCTACGCGGCGTCGATGTCGCCAACATCGATTTTTCTGACGGCTATTTCCGTCAGGCGGACCTGCGCGGCCTCGACCTGCGTGGCTGCCAGTTGCATGGCGCCAGCCTCCACGCCGCGCACATATCGGGTGTGTACTTCCCGCCGGAGCTGTTCCCAGCGGAAATTGAGATGTCCGTACGCTTGGGTACGCGGATGCGCTACGGCCGTTAGATCGTCCCGAGCCGCGCAAGCGCCGCATCGCGCGTCTGCGTATCCTCGAACTCGATCACGATCTTGCCGGAGCCGTTGGCGCGCTGGTGGAGCTCGACGCGCATCCCAGGCGCTTGCATCACCTCGCTGATGACCGCGAGCACCGGAGGAGCCGCGGGCGGGCGCCCGCTTCGCATCTGCGCCGCGTTGCTACCTTGCGTCGCGTTGCTACCTTGCGTCGCATTGCGCACCTGCGCCTCGGTCTCGCGCACGCTCCATTGATTCGTCGCGATGAGCTGAGCGACGCGCACACGCTGCACGTCGTCCTCGAGACCGAGCAAGGCGCGCGCGTGCCCCATGCTGATAGCGCGGCTCTCGATCATGGTGGTGATATCGGCGGGCAACTCGAGCAGGCGCAGCAAGTTGCTCACCGTCGCACGCGACCGGCCGATCGCGCGCGCAACCTGCTCGTGCGTGAGCGCGAACTCCTCGATCAGCCGCTTGAGTGCGCGCGCCTCGTCCGAAGGGTTGAGTTCCTCGCGCTGAATGTTCTCGATCAGCGAGATCGCCAGCGCCTCTTGATCGTTGAATTCGCGAATAATCGCCGGCACATCGGTGAGCCCCGCAAGCTGCGCGGCCCTAAGGCGTCGCTCGCCTGCCACCACCTCGAATTGATGCGGGAAGCCGGGCACCGGCCGAACAATGAGCGGTTGGATCAGGCCGGTGGCCCTGATCGAGGCCGCGAGTTCCTCCAGGAGCTCGGGACTTGACTCGCTTCGCGTCGGCTGCAGAGCCGCGCGGATCGCCTTGATCGGAATGGAACCCTGCCCCTGCCGATAGAGCCGTCGGGGATGCGTCTTCAGGAACGCCTGCAGTTCGCTCGCACCCTCCACGCTTGCGCTCATGCTAGGAAGCCTACGCCAATCGCGCCGTCCCCGCCATCCCGGGGCCGGCCCCCCGGATGAGGTGAGTCTCCTGTGTGTGCCGACTGCAGCGGCTGGACACTGCCCCCATGTGTTTCTAGTCCGCCGGCGGCGAATAGCCTGCCATCGAACTGGCGATCGCGAACTCCGCGTAACCCCCGGGTGAAGCGCTGGTTCCCACGGCAGAGCTGCCAGAATTGTCTGATAGTGACTCGAGACCGTTCACTCTTGTCAACCACGCCTCGCCAGGCCGATCATTAACGTCATGCAAGAAGTCCATTATCTAAAGGGTTTGGCGACGATACGCGGCGAGATCGATCGCGTGCTGGCGGATCGCGGCATTACAGCGGACTCTATTGCTGTCACCGAGGATGGTGTTGAACTGCCGGGGGCCACCTTTACCATTAACGCAAACGGAAAGGAGCAAGGGCAAGCCTTTACTTACTCCGAAATCGAGGACTCCGGAGAAGCCATTGATGCTCCCGCCGCAACCAAAGTCCGCATGTTAGTGAGTCATTTCCTCGGCTAGCGGGCCCGATCAATCACCACCACATCCGACCGCGCCTGCGCACGCTCGACTATGGCCTCATGACCATCCGGGGAGATGTCATAATCGCTCACGTCGAAATCCGCCGGTACATGGGTGAGCTGCTGCAGCGTGCCCGTCTCTAAGTCCGCTGCCCACAGGTTCTTGTGCTGCATCTCCCCTTGCAGGAACACTAGCTTCCGGCCTCCCTCGATCAGCACCAGATGTCGCGATCCCCGCGTCAGTGTGAGCGGCGGCAGTGCATGCGATGCCCCTTGTACGGTGGCGGCCCCCACCGTGAATTTGGTGCCCACGTCGGGCCCTGAATAAACGACAAACTCTCCACCCGGCGACCAGGTCGGGGCGACCGAGTAGGCGTTTAGCAATGAAGTGGGGGCACCCCCGTCCAGCGGAATCCGGAATAAATGCGGCACGCCCTTCTCCTCCACCGCTGAAGTAATCGATCGGCCGTCCGGTGCAAAGTCCGGCGCTCCTCGAAGCTGCAGCGATTCAGACACGACCTTAGTTTGCGTGCCGTCGGCCCCCATCCGGTACAACAGCGTCTGACCGTGCTGCCGAACAGAGAACGCAATGAAACGTCCATCGGCCGAGACCGCAGGACCGCCGATGACCCGAGCGTCCTTACCCGCCCACAACTGCACGGCCGCGCCACCCGCGATCTTCCAGATGCTCTCGCCCAAGCCTGCGGCGGCGACATACAGCAGGTAACCGGGCCCCAAGCACGGCGCAAATCCGCTGCCCGTGCCCAGCGTGACGCGCACCGGTGCCGATTCGGCAAGCGGCGCCACGTTGGCGGACGCTTCGGCGGGCGAC
>JBDUBO010000050.1:0-26149 GCA_040004115.1 Gammaproteobacteria bacterium
TCAGTCAGCCGCAATGGCGGGACCGTGTGCTGATGGCGAGTTTTTTCCAGCACCCTTTTTATCCGTACAGCGGCACCGCCCATCCCGCGCCCAACATGATTAACATCCCGCTGGCCGAGGGCAGCGGCGGCGACGTGGCCAAGCAGGCCATCAAAGCAAAGTGGCTGCCTGCGCTCGAGGGCTTCAAGCCGCAGATGATATTCATCTCCGCCGGATTCGATGCGCACCGTGAGGATTTACTCGGCGGCATGGCGCTGGTCGAAGCCGATTATGCGTGGATCACCCGGGAAATGATGACTCTGGCGGCGGAGCATTCGCAGAATCGCATCGTCTCGATGCTCGAGGGCGGCTACAACCTGGCCGCGCTCGGGCGCAGCGCCGTGGCGCATGTGAGGATGCTCAGTACAGGTTAAGCCCTGTCGGCGCCCGGCGCCGATAGGGGCTGCCTAGCCGGCATCGCCGCCGGGGGGCTCCTGGAGCTTTGCAATGGTGCACGAAGTAAGACGGCGCAGCGCATCGCGCGGCAATTCATCGAGGCCGGCCTCGCCGTGAGCCGTGATTTTCCGGCGCATGCTCTTGGTCCAGAATTTATCGATGTGATTGGCGATGCCGGCGATGGCATCCTCGCGCAGCGGTTCCGCGCGAAAAAAATTGCCGATGTCATTCGCCATCTTGACCAGCTGGTCGGCGCTGTCGTGCTGGGCGCTCATTTGGCGACGAACATGACATCGGTGTCCACCAGGCCTTCCTGGGTCTCGCTGAACTCACGGAAGCGCTTTTGCCATTCGGACGGCTGACTGACACGGGTCGCCTGCACAGCAGTGACTTTGTACTCGGGGCAATTGGTCGCCCAGTCCGAGTTGTCAGTGGTAATGACGTTGGCGCCCGATTCGGGGAAGTGAAATGTGGTGTATACCACGCCCGGCTGGACCCGTTCGGTGACCTTCGCGCGCAGCACCGTGTCGCCTGCACGGCTCGCGATGCCCACCCAATCGCCTTCGGCGATGCCGCGCTCTTCGGCATCGTGCGGATGCATTTCCACGCGATCTTCATCGTGCCAGCGGTTGTTCTCGGTGCGGCGCGTCTGCGCGCCCACGTTGTACTGGCTCAAGATGCGGCCGGTGGTCAGGATCAACGGGTAACGGGCATTCACCTTCTCGGCGGTGGGTACGTATTCGGTGACCAGGAATTTGCCCTTGCCGCGCACGAACTCGCCCACGTGCATCGTCGGAGTACCTTCGGGGTGCGCCGCGTTGCAAGGCCATTGTATGCTGCCGAGTTCATCGATGCGGGCAAAGCTTACGCCGGTGAATGTCGGGGTCAGGCGCGCAATCTCGTCCATGATCTCCGACGGATGCGTGTAATTCATTGGATAACCCACGGCATTGGCGAGCAGCTGGGTGATTTCCCAATCGGCGTAGCCCGATTTGGGTTTCATCACCTTGCGCACCCGCGAGATGCGCCGCTCGGCGTTGGTGAAGGTGCCGTCCTTTTCCAAGAATGACGAGCCCGGCAGGAACACGTGAGCGAACTTGGCGGACTCGTTCAAGAACAAGTCCTGCACGATGATGCACTCCATGGAGGTCAATGCGGCAGTGACGTGCTGCGTGTTGGGATCCGATTGCGCGATATCCTCGCCTTCGATGTACAGACCCTTGAACTCGCCATCCAGCGCGGCTTCGAACATGTTCGGGATTCGCAGACCCGGCTCGTGCTGCAAAGAAACGCCCCATTCACTCTCGAACAGATGCCGCGTGCTGTCGTCCGATACATGCCGGTAGCCGGGAAATTCGTGCGGGAAGGAACCCATGTCGCAGGAGCCCTGCACATTGTTTTGACCGCGCAAAGGATTCACGCCCACGCCTTCGCGGCCGATGTTGCCGGTGGCCATGGCGAGATTCGCGATGCCCATGACCATGGTGGAACCCTGGCTATGCTCGGTTACCCCGAGGCCGTAATAAATGGCGCCGTTGCCGCCGGTGGCATACAGGCGCGCGGCCGCGCGCACATCCGAGGCCGGCACGCCCGTGACGGATTGCATAGCTTCCGGGGAATTCTTTTCCTGCGCGACGAAGCTGCGCCACTTATCGAAGGACGGGATTTCGCAGCGCTCGCGCACGAAGTCCTCTTTGACCAAGCCTTCGGTGACGATGACATGCGCCAAGGAATTGATCAGCGCGACATTCGTGCCGGGCCGCAGTTTCAAATGTTGCTGCGCCTCGATATGCGGCGTGCGCACCAGATCGATGCTCCGCGGATCGGCGACGATGAGTTTCGCGCCCTGGCGCAGGCGGCGCTTCATTTGCGACGCAAACACAGGATGACCGTCGGTCGGGTTGGCGCCGATGACGAAGATCACATCGGCTTTCATGACCGAGTCGAAATTCTGCGTGCCGGCCGATTCGCCCAAGGTGTTCTTCAGCCCGTAGCCGGTCGGGGAGTGGCAGACGCGTGCGCAGGTGTCGACATTATTGTTGCCGAAACCGGCGCGCACCAGCTTCTGCACAAGGTAAGTTTCCTCGTTGGAGCAGCGCGACGAGGTGATGCCGCCGATGGAGTCGCGGCCGTACTTGGCTTGAATGCGCTTCATCTCCGAGGCGGCGTAACCGATGGCTTCCTCCCAGGACACCTCGCGCCAGGGATCCGTGATCTTCGAGCGGATCATGGGCTTGACGATGCGATCCGAATGCGTGGCATAGCCGATGGCGAAGCGACCTTTGACACAGGAGTGCCCGTGATTGGCGTGCCCGTCCTTGTTCGGCACCATGCGCACCACTTCCTCGCCCTTCATTTCGGCACGGAAAGAACAACCAACTCCGCAGTAGGCGCAGGTCGTGATGACGCTGTGCTCGGCCTGGCCTTTCTCGATTAGAGTGTTCTCCGACAACGTGGCGGTGGGGCAGGCCTGCACGCAGGCGCCGCAGGAGACGCACTCTGAGTCCATGAAGGAGACGTTCTGGCTCGCCGCCACGCTCGAGTCGAAGCCCCGGCCTTGTATGGTCAACGCCAAGGTGCCTTGTTGCTCATCGCAGGCTCGCACGCAGCGCGAGCAGACGATGCACTTGCTGGCATCAAAGGTGAAGTAGGGATTGCTGGTGTCCTTTTCCGCGGACAGGTGATTCTCGCCCTCATAGCCGTAGCGCACTTCACGAAGGCCCACGACGCCTGCCATATCCTGCAACTCGCAGTGCCCGTTGGCAGGGCAGGTCAAGCAGTCGAGCGGATGATCGGATATGTACAGTTCCATCACGCCGCGGCGGATATCGGCGATTTGCTTATTCTGCGTGGTGACGTTCATGCCCTGCGCCACAGGCGTGGTGCAGGAGGCGGGCAGGCCCTTCATGCCATCGATCTGCACCAGGCATAGCCGGCAGGAGCCGAAAGCTTCCAACTGCTCTGTGGCACAAAGCTTGGGAATTTTGACGTCCGACAGCGAGGCGGCGCGCATCACCGATGTGCCGGCGGGCACTGTAACTTCGCGGCCGTCGATGGTGAGGGTCACCAACTGGGTGCTCTCGCGCATCGGTGTGCCGTGATCTTGCTCTGCAATAGATAACATAGATGAGTCCTTGAGAACCTGTGCCCTTCGGCCCTAACCGGGCGCCTGGGCCCGCATGGGTTTGACAAAATCTTCCGCAAAATGGTCCAGCGCAGAAAGCACCGGATACGGCGTCAAGCCGCCGAGCGCGCACAGCGAGCCATACGTCAATGTCTCGCACAAATCGCGCAGGACCGCTTCCTGCTTGGCCGGGTTTTCACCCGCTACCAGCCGGTCGATCACTTCGACGCCCCGGGTGGAACCGATGCGGCAGGGTGTGCACTTGCCGCAGGATTCGATGGCACAAAACTCCATCGCGTAGCGTGCCTGTGCAGCCATATCCACGCTGTCGTCAAAGGCGACGATGCCGCCGTGACCCAGCATTCCCTTGATGGCGGCGAACGCCTCATAGTCCAGAGGCGTGTCGAACTGCGATTCCGGCAGGTAGGCGCCCAGGGGGCCGCCCACTTGGACGGCGCGGATCGGCCGGCCGCTCAAGCTGCCGCCGCCGAACTCATACATCAGCTCGCGCAGGGTCATGCCGAATGCGATCTCCACCAAGCCGCCGTGCTTGATGTTGCCGGCAAGCTGCATCGGCAGCGTGCCGCGCGAGCGGCCCATGCCGAAATGCTGGTAATACTCGGCGCCCTTATCGAGGATGATGGGCACCGAGGCGAAGGTGATCACGTTGTTGATCACCGTGGGCTTGCCGAACAGGCCCTCAATCGCCGGTAGCGGCGGCTTGAATCGAACCTGGCCGCGCTTGCCTTCGAGGGATTCCAACAGCGAGGTCTCTTCGCCGCAGATATAGGCGCCGGCTCCCATGCGCACTTCCAAGTCGAAGCGCTTGGCGCGGCCCATTATGTTCTCGCCCAGATAATGCGCCGCATAGGCTGTCGCGATCGCCGCCTCGAGGGCGACCTTGGCCTGAGGGTATTCCCAGCGCAAGTAGATGTAACCGCGGGTGGCGCCGGTGGCCAATCCGGCAATCGTCATCCCCTCAATGAGCACGAAGGGGTCGCCCTCCATGAGCATGCGATCGGAGAAGGTGCCTGAGTCGCCTTCGTCGGCATTGCAGACCACGTATTTTTGCGCCCCTTGGGCACCCAGCACCGTCTTCCATTTGATGCCCGCCGGGAACGCCGCCCCGCCACGGCCGCGTAGCCCGGATGCAGTAACACCTGCCACGATGTCGGCCGGCGACATCCCCAGTGCAGAGTTCAGGCCTCGATAGCCGCCATGTTCGACGTAGTCAGCAAGGCTGCGCGGGTCGGTGAGCCCGACGCGGGCGAAAGTCAGGCGCTCCTGGCGCTTGAAGTATGGGATCTCTTCCGTGGCGCCGTGCCTAAGCGCGTGCGGTTTCCCCGAGATAAAGCCGGCTTCGAACAGGCCGGGCACATCTTGAGCCTGCACCGGTCCGTAGGCGATGCGCGTGCCCGCGACGTCCACCTCGACCAGCGGCTCCAGCCACAACAGGCCTCGCGATCCGTTGCGGACGAGAGTTATCTCAATTCCGCGCCGATTGGCTTCGGCCACGATTGCTTGGGCAGTGTCGTCGGCGCCGAGGCCGAGCGCCGCGGCATCGCAAGGAACGTAGACCTTCACGATCGCGCCCGCAACTGACTCACCAACGCGTCGAATCGCTGCGCCGTGACGCGCCCCTGCAATCGCTCATCGATCATCAGGGACGGACCCAAGGCGCAATTTCCCAAGCAGTACACGGGTTCCAAACTGATCGCTCCGTCGGCCGTGGTGCCGTGAAAATCGATTTTCAGGCTCGCCTTCGCATGCGCTTCGAGGGCTTGCGCTCCGACTGCTTGGCAGGCCTCGGCGCGGCACAGATGTACGACGTGCCGTCCTGGGCGAGTCTGACGAAAGTAGTGGTAGAAACTCACCACGCCATGCACTTCAGCGACCGACAAATTCAGTTCACGAGCAATCAGAGGTATGGAATCCTTCGGCACGAAGCTCAAAGCCTCCTGCACCGCATGCAGGATGGGCAGCAGCGCGCCGGGCAAGGCCTTGAGCCTCGCGCACGCGTCCAGCACCGTGCTTCGCTCTTCTTCTGTGAGCGACGAAACGGGCTCAAGTTTGATCGGAATGACCCGTCGCGGAGATTCGCTGCTCATGAACACCGGCTCAGGAAAAACACACCGAATATCATACGCCAATGAGCAGCGCCGCTGTATTCACCGCACTTATGGAGTGATTGATGCGGCTTATGGAGAGGGGTGGGCGTAGCCTATATTAAACGTCCGTCATCTATATGTAGTGCCTCGCCACCGATTCGGCCACGCACACCGGCTTCGAGTGCCCCTCGCGCTCGGATGTCACTTCGACCACCACCTGTGCACCGCCAGGAATGGACTCAAAAGTCATGAGCTTGAAATGACCACGCACACGGCTTCCCGCCGGCACCGGCGCCGGGAAGCGCACGCGATTGAGGCCGTAGTTGACGGTCATGCGCACGTCGCCCAGCTTAAACGCCGTCCTCACCATCACCGGCAGCAGACTCAAGGTGAGATGTCCATGCGCCACCGTGGTACCGAACGGCCCGGCTGCCGCGCGCACCGGGTCTACATGAATCCATTGGTCATCGCCCGTGACCGCCGCAAATTGATCGATGCGCGCCTGATCGACGAGGATCCAGTCGCTGCTGCCCAACACCGTGCCGACCAGTGCCTGCAAATCCGCCAGCTTTTGAACGGTATTCATCGGCACTATCATCGCACGACGCGGCGGCGACCGAGTGCGCCGCGAGTCATGGAAAAGCACGTTTCCGCACCCATATAGGTGCACATCGTTAAACGTCAATTCAGGGGAACGCGGTGAAAAAAGCGGTATCGGGGGTATATCCCAGCCCCAAGGGGCATTGGGTCGGGGACGGTTTTCCGGTGCGAAGCCTGTTCTCCTATGACGGTTTGGGCCGGCATCTGAGTCCATTTCTGTTGCTCGATTACGCAGGCCCGGCCCATTTTGCCCCTGCGGCGCGGCCGCGCGGGGTGGGCGAACACCCACACCGCGGCTTCGAAACGGTCACTATCGTTTATCAGGGCGAAGTGGCGCATCGCGATTCGGTCGGCAACTCGGGACTGATCGGTCCGGGGGATGTGCAGTGGATGACCGCGGCCGGCGGGATCTTGCACGAGGAGTTTCATTCCCCTGCGTTCACGCACAGCGGCGGCACGTTGGAAATGGCGCAGCTCTGGGTCAACCTCCCGGCCGAACGCAAAATGTCTGCGCCGCGGTATCAAACCATTCTCAACGCGAGTATTCCCGAAGTCGATTTGGCCGGGGGCGCCGGTAGTGTGCGCGTCATCGCGGGCAGCTTTGACGGTCAAGGCGGCCCCGCGGCCACCTTCAGTCAGCTCAACGTCTGGGATGTACGAGTGCAGGCGGGGCACACGGTGAAACTGGGGGTGCCGGCCGGCCACGTCGCATCCGTTGCGGTGTTGCGCGGCTCTATTGCCGTCAATGGCTCGCGTCAGGCAGGGCCCGCCGAGTTGGTGGTGCTGGATGGAGCCGGCGACGAAGTGCATATGGATGCCGCCGCCGATGGCACCCTGCTGGTGTTGAGCGGCGAACCCATTCCCGAACCCATCGTCGGCTACGGACCCTTCGTGATGAACTCGCGGCAGGAGATCGAAACCGCCATCGATGATTTCCAGCGGGGAAAATTCGGACGCATGCCTGCGAGTTCCGCTGCGGCTGAACGCGCCTAGCGTTGAGTCTAGAACGCCAATAGATCGCCTTTCCAGGGTTGGTTGGCCGAGTAGCGTTCCATGCGCCCCTGCAAAGGCGTCAAGTCCCAACCGAGCGTGGCGGCCTGCTTCATGGCGCGGGCCTCATCTTTGCCGGCATCTTTGAAATCGCCGCGCGCAGCATAGGCGGCGGCGTGAACCTCCCATGAGGTGGGGTCGCCCTTGAGGTCACGTATGACGCTGTCGGCGAGCGCCAACGCGCGCGCCGGGTCATGAACTTGGGTTTGCGGATTTGTGGATAGCAGTGCGGCCAGATACAGTTTCGCGCTGCTATTGCCTTGCTTTGCGGCCCGTTCCAACCAGACCGACGCGGCAGATACCGACTCGGGAGTCGGATGGTCACGAAGCAAATGTTCGGCGAGAGTCACCTGAGCGTCGGGTTGATCAGCTTGCGCGGCCTTCTCCAGCCAGATGTCGCCTTTAGCAGCGTCGCATTCACAACCACGACCCTGCAAGAGTCCCGTCCCGAGTTGGTATTGGGCGTACGGCGAGCCTGCCTGGGCGGCTTTGAGAAACCAAGGTATCGCCTTGTCGTAGGTCTGACGCAGCTGCGGCAAACCTGCAATCATCATTGCGTACAACAGTTGCGCCGCCGTGTCGCCTTTCTCCGCTTTTTCCAGTGTCAACTTCACTCGGTTCCCGAGATCGCCGTAGTCTGCGAGTTTCACTCCGGGAACATCGAAGTTGTAGAAGGTACTGATCGTCGTCACGATCGGCATACCGTTGACGCGCGCCGGCAAGAAAGTCGAGCGCAAAACGCTGTCACGAACGGCGGCCTCGAAATAGCCGGCCGGCAACGCATATAGTATCCGCGGCAGCCTGGCATGGCCGTCGGTTGCGACTACGAATTCGACGAATACTTGCCCTTGAACGCCGCTATGCTGCGCGTCGGCCGGATACTCCGGCATGAAGGCTTTGACGCGGCGCACCGGCTCCCGATCGGCGTATTCTCTACCGTTGAGGTACCGTGGCATGAGACGCGATTTCAGGCTCTCGGCGCTGAATTGCATCTGAATGTCCGTGGAAATCCGCAACGACGCGGGGGTCAGCTGCGGCTCCAATTCCGCGACCAGATCGCCGGCCTTGGGTTGACCGTTGGATTGTGCCAACGACGCCCAAGCATGAGCGTAGGTGTTGCTGACCGCGGTTCCTTGCCCCTTCGCATACATTACCGCCAGGTTGAATTGCGCTGTCGGCTGACCCAATTCGGCGAGGTCCTTGAACTCTTTGAATGCCGCCGCGTAATCCTCCTTGTGATACGCAACGCTCGCAGAGTAAAGATCTGCGCGCGCACAAAACGGTCCGAGCGCAAGCGATAAAGCCAGGAGCAGTGTTGCGGAAATGCGCGTTGCAACTACGGACATGACAATTCCCTTCGTCTTTTGTTTGCCGACGCGAAATGATACAACGAGAACTACATGCAATCGACCTTGAACCAGCGCAGGCTTGGTCCCTTTACGGTTTCGTCCATCGGCTTCGGCTGCATGAACCTGAGCCATGCATACGGCGTGCCGCCGCCGGCGGATGTGGCATCGGATATTTTGTTGCGCGCCCTGGACCTTGGCGTTACGCATTTCGATACGGCCGTGCTGTACGGCTTCGGCACCAACGAGGAACTCGTCGGGCGCACGCTTGGACCACATCGCTCGCGCTTCACTTTGGCGAGCAAGTGCGGGATTCACGGTGTGAGATCCGCGACCGGCATGCGCCGCGTGATCGACGGCAGTCCTGCGACCTTGAAGAAAAACTGCGAAGACAGCCTGCGGCGCCTGCGAACCGATGTCATCGATCTTTACTACCTGCACCGCTGGGACAAGTCCGTCGCCATTGAAGACAGCGTCGGCGCATTGTCGGATCTCAGGCGCGCCGGAAAAATTCGCGCGATTGGTCTTTCGGAAGTGTCCGCGGCCACGCTCATGCGTGCGCATGCCGTCCATCCGATCGCCGCGGTACAGAGTGAGTACTCGCTGTGCACGCGCAATCCCGAAATAGCCGTCATCGAGGCCTGCCGGAGCATCGGCGCGACTTTCGTTGCTTTCAGCCCACTGGCGCGCGGCTTTCTCGCGGGGACACTAGCCGACGTGGCGTCGCTTGGCCCTACGGACATTCGCCGCAGCATGCCGCGATTCGCGGCGGCGGCACACTCGGCAAATCTAGGCTTGCTCGATGAGTACGTGCGGCTGGGACGCGCGGCGCATGCATCGATGGCGCAGTTGGCGTTGGCATGGGTGCTGGCGCGGGGCGAGCATGTGGTTGCCATTCCCGGCACCACCTGCCGCACGCATCTGGAGGAGAACCTCGGCGCGGCGACTCTCCATTTGCAGCCTGATCTGGTCGCGCAGCTAGACTCGCTCATTAATCAAGGAACGGTTGCTGGTGAGCGCTACAACGCCACGACGCAGGCGGAAGTCGACACCGAGGATTTCGCTGCTCGATAGGCTCGATAGGCTCGATAAGCTCGGTGAGCGACCGAACCCGGTGCTATGCTGATTACAAGGCGGTTGCAGCATTGAAAGAAGCAGTTGGCAGAGTTTTCGGCAGACGGCTTCACCGGAGGGTCTGGTGCGGCGTCTGCGCCGCGCTGATTTGCGCCGTGACGCTGTCGCCGCAATGGGCGGGCGGCACAGTGGCGGCCGCGCCGCCGCCGGGCGCGCCACCCGCCCCCGCGGCTTCCTCTGCAGCCATCGAAGAACTCACGGATATCATGGTCGAGGCGCCGGAACCGCGCTATGTTTCGCCGACCCGACGCGATCAAATAGGCCGCATCTGGGCGCCGGTCATGATCAACGGCCACGGCCCGTTCCGCTTGGTGCTCGATACGGGCGCGAGCCACAGCGCCGTCACTTCTCTGGTCGCGCTCGCGCTCGGGCTGCCCACTGATCAATCACCGCCGGTGATATTGCATGGGGTCACGGGCTTCGCCAGCGTGCCCACCATTCGAGTCGACACGCTCACCGTGGGCGATTTGTCGGTCGATGCGGCCACCTTGCCCATTGTGCCGGATGCGCTGGGCGGCGCGCAGGGAATATTGGGCGGCGCGGGACTGGTTGGCAAGCGTGTGTTCATCGACTTTCGCCACGACAAGATTCAGATTACGTTCTCGCGCAACGAACGATCAACGCGCGATTTCGTCGACGTACCCTTTCACTCCATACGCGATACCCTGGTTGTCGTCAGCGCCGTCATCGCGGACGTGCGCGTCAAGGCAATCATCGATACCGGCGGCCAGACCACCATCGCGAATTTGGCGCTGCGCGACGCGCTGAGCCGGCGCAGTGCGCGCTACCGCGGCAAGCCCGACCAAATCATCGGGGCAACGAAGGATATTCAGGATGGGGAAATCATTCCCATGCCTGCGATAGAATTCGGCTCCATCAAGATTCTCGATTCAGGTGTCACATTCGCCGACATCTACATCTTCAAACAGTGGAAGTTGTTGCATGAGCCCGCGATCTTGATCGGCATGGATGCGCTGGGCTTATTGGATACACTGGTCATCGATTACCGCCGACATGAATTGCAAATGCGCATGCCGCGGGGCGGCGCGGGTTAGTGACTAGGAGCTGTGATGATCAATAAGCCGATGATTGGGGTGGCGGCCGCAGTGCTAGTGATTGCCGCAGGCACTTGGTATTACCTGCAAAACCGCCATGCCGAAGCACCGACGGTGGCCGCACAGCCGCTGCTGCCGGCGGCTCCCGTGGAACCCGCGATCGAGCATCCGGTGCCCGCGGCAGAGGAGTCCGCGGCGAACGGCCCGTTGCCGTCGCTGGCCGACAGCGACGCATCGTTGAGCGACGCGCTGGTGAAAATTGCCGGTGCCTCGGCCGTGAAGGACTATCTGGTGCCGGAAAGCATCGTCCGGCACGTGGTGGTGACCATCGATAATCTGCCGCGGCAGAAGGTGGCCGTGCAAAAGAGGCCGGTCGGCCCGGTCAGCGGATCCTTCGTCGCGCAAGGCGATGAGTTGCACGCGACCCTCGATGCTCAAAATTACATTCGCTATCAGCCATTGGTGACCGTGATCGGCAAGCTCGACACGCATCAGCTCACGGCGATCTATATACGTTTCTATCCGCTCTTCCAGCAGGCGTATCAAGATCTGGGATACCCGAACGGCTATTTCAATGACAGGCTGGTGCAAGTGATCGACGACCTATTGGCGACGCCGCAACCGACGGGGCCCATCGCGCTGGTGCGGCCGAACGTCATGTATACATTTGCCGATCCCGCGCTCGAGTCGCGTTCCGCGGGGCAGAAATTGTTGATCCGGATGGGGCCGGACAATGCGGCAATAATCAAGACAAAACTCAAGGAACTGCGCGCCGCGATTGCCGCGTCGCCGCCGAAGCGCTGATCGGGAGATCCTGTGGCAAGCCATTCCGCGGCGGCGACCAATCAGTGGCTGGTGATCGGGGCCTCCGCTCTCGGCACGGTCTTCGAATGGTATGACTTCTATTTGTACGGCTTGCTGACGACCATCATCGGCGCGCAATTTTTCTCAGGCGTCAACGACATCACCGGCTATATCTTCGCCCTGGCCGCATTCGCGGCCGGCTTTGCAGTGCGCCCGTTCGGCGCGCTGGTGTTCGGCCGGCTGGGCGACCTGGTTGGGCGCAAGCATACGTTCTTGATCACCATGAGCATCATGGGCGGTGCGACTTTCGCCGTGGGCCTGCTGCCAAGTTATGCGACCATTGGAGTGACGGCGCCGATCCTGCTGCTGGCGCTGCGGCTGTTGCAGGGGCTGGCCTTGGGCGGTGAGTACGGCGGCGCGGCGACCTATGTCGCTGAATTTGCGCCACAGGGAAAACGCGGTCTTTACACGAGCTGGATTCAAACGACCGCTACATTGGGGCTGTTCGCCGCGCTGCTGGTGGTCATCGGCACGCGCACCTACTTGGGGGAGGATGCCTTCAAGGCCTGGGGCTGGCGCGTTCCTTTCCTGATATCCGTGGTGCTGCTCGGCGTCTCCGTGTGGATTCGCCTGCAATTGGCCGAGAGCCCCGTGTTCCTCAAAATGAAAAGTCTGGGGACAACCTCGAAGGCGCCGTTGTCGGAGGCTTTCGGCCGCTGGAGCAATCTGAAAATCGTGATCATTGCATTGGCGGGCGCGGTGATGGGTCAGGCCGTGGTGTGGTACACGGGACAGTTTTACGCCCTGATTTTCCTCGAGAGGATGCTGCGCGTGGACGGTGCGACCACCAACATACTGATGGCGATCGCACTGGTGCTCGCCACGCCCGGATTCGTATTCTTCGGCTGGCTGTCGGACAGGATCGGCAGAAAGCCCATCATAATGACGGGCTGCCTGCTGGCGCTGCTGACGTATTTCCCTCTCTTCGAAGCATTGACGCGAAATGCAAACCCGGCGCTGTACGCGGCGCAAGCCGCTGCGCCGGTCACTGTGATTGTGGATCCGCAGCAATGCTCGTTTCAGTTCGATCCGATCGGCAAGAATACTTTCGATTCGACATCGTGCGACATCGCCAAGAGTTTTCTGGCCAAGGCGGGCGTTTCGTATCAACGACTGGATGCGCCCGTGGGCAGCATCGCGCAGATCCGCAGCGGCTCGAACACCATCCCAGCCCCGGACCCCAGGGCCCGCAGCGGCAAGCAGCGCAAGGCAGCCATAGCGGCTTTCCAGAAGGAAGCGAAGGGCATGCTGGCGGCGGCCGGATACCCCGACAGGGCTGATCCGGCGGGCATCAACAAGCCCATGGTGGTATTGATTTTGTTCGTCTTGGTGCTGTATGTCACCATGGTGTACGGACCGATTGCCGCGCTGCTGGTTGAATTGTTTCCGGCGCGAATTCGCTACAGCGCCATGTCCCTGCCGTATCACATCGGAAACGGCTGGTTCGGCGGATTTCTCCCGACTACGGCGTTTGCCATGGTGGCTGCCACCGGCGATATCTATTACGGACTGTGGTATCCCATTGTGGTCGCCGGAGCCACCGTCATTCTGGGTACATTCCTGCTGCCTGAGACCTTCAAGCGTCCGATGGACGCATAACCAACGCGCGAGTGGTCGAGCGCAGCGGCTGCGCCACGGCGGTGTTACATTAACTTAACGAAGCTAGCCGATATTCGAAGTGTGACGTTGTCTGTTGGATGGACGGCATTCGAGCGTAGGCTGCGGCAAAGTCACTCAATCGGCGGTATACCATGAGCACTCCACGAAAAAATCATAGACACCTTGCGCTGCCGCTCGGGGGCGTCGCGCTGGCTTTCTTGGCGGCGACTCTGCTCGGTGGCTGTGTCGTTCAAGAACGCGTGGGCCCACCGCCTCGCGCCTATGTACCGCCTCCGCCACCGGCCTATGCTGACCAGGGCTATGTCAATCAGGCATATGCGGATCCCGGCAGCGATGACGTGGAAGCGCGAGCGTCGGAAGCGCCGCCTCCGCTGCCGGAATACGACCAGCCGCCCTGTCCCGAGGACGGTTATATGTGGACGCCCGGCTACTGGGCCTGGGGTGGAGGAGGCTATTACTGGGTCCCAGGCACCTGGGTTCAGCCGCCTCGGTTCGGGGTGCTATGGACGCCCGGTTATTGGGGCTTCCTGGGAGGGGTATATCTCTTCCATGCCGGGTATTGGGGTCCGCAAGTCGGATTTTACGGCGGGGTAAATTATGGATACGGCTACGGTGGCGTGGGTTTTGCCGGCGGCCGCTGGTCTGGAGACAGATTCGCCTACAACCGCACGGTGACCAACGTGAATGTGACCGTCGTCCACAACACCTACAACGAGAGAGTGGTTAACAACGTCACGGTCAACAGAGCAAGCTACAACGGAGGATCCGGCGGCGTCGCGGCCGTTGCAACCGCACGGGAACGAACTGCATTGCGAGACCGAGTACCGCCGACACCGATGCAGCGGCAGCACTTCCAAGAAGCGATCAAGAATCCTGCGTTGGAAGCCCGCGCCAATGGCGGCCATCCTGCGATCGCAGCCACGCCGCGACCGGCTGCGTTCAACGCACCCGGAGTCATCGGCGCGCGCGGCGCCGGCGCACCGGCGACACGCTCATTCGCGCCGCCCATGCCAGGCTCGCAGGGGCGCCGAGAACAGCCGGCGTATCAGCAGCGGCCGCAGCAACCGGCATATCAGCAGCAGCAACAGCAAACGCAGCGGCCGACTCAAATGCCGCGGACCGGGCAGAGTCGGGCGCAGGCTCCAGCGGCGGCCGGCGCCAGATCGCCGGCTGCCAGACCGCCGGCAGCGAAACCGCCAGCCGACAGGCCGCCGCGCAACGAGAAGCGCGAACCCGAGCATTAGCCCCACCAATCCGCCGCCCTGGCAGGCTTCCGATGTCCTTGCGGCAGCAGGTGGTAGGGGGCATGATCGCAACACGAGTCGATTGACAGGCGGCTTGACAATAACGCGGCTGCCGCGGGCACGAATCGAGGGTGCAGGCTGGCGATTTTGCGAGGAGGCGTTAGCGCATGAACAGTTTGTCGTTCACGGTATCGGATGGGGTTGCAACTCTGGCGATTCAGCGACCCGCAGTGAGCAACGCGATCGACATCACCATCATCCGCGCGATGCACTTGGCGCTCGACCAAATACAAAAAGGCGAGGAGGGCGCCCGCGCCGTCGTCATCACGGGCAGCGGCGACGTGTTCTGCAGCGGCTTGGACTTGCATTCGGTCGATCTGAATACTCAGGAAGCTCGGCAGCGGGCGCACTTCGAGATGCGCCGCTTCATGGACCCCTTGATTCTGCGGCTGAGCGGGTTTCGTTTTCCCATCGTGGCGGCCGTCAACGGTGCGGCGGTGGGCGCGGGCATGAGTCTTGCACTCGCCAGCGACATCATCGTCGCGGGCGACAACGCGTACTTCCTGCCGTCGTTCGCGCGCTTAGGGCTGGTGCCGGATGCGGGAATCACCTTTCACCTGGCGCGGCGAATCGGCGCGGGACGATCGTTGTCATCATTGATGCTCGCCGAACGCATCGACGCCAAGACGGCCCTCGAGTGGGGTCTGGTGTATTCCGTGGTACCCGCTGCCGAAGTTGTGATGCGCGCGCAGACGGTGGCGCATCGCCTTGCCACCGGGCCGTGCGCTGTACTCGGGCAGATCCGTTCCTTACATGCCTCCACCTTCGACAATTCTCTGCAAGAACAGCTGCGCGCCGAGCGCAGTGCGCAGGAGATGACGCTCGAGACACATGATTGTGTGGAAGGGGTACGCGCCTTCTTCGAGAAACGCGAGCCGAATTTCTCGGAGCACTAGGGCTTGCGGGTGATGGCGATACGAACGGCCGCAAGCGCAGCGTGATCGTCAAAGGGCTGTGAGGCTGGGTCCGTCGGAATGCCGAGGCGCTTCCACAGCAATTCAAGATCGGGCTGGCGCGCAGTGGCGTTCGCGTCCCGATACAGGTCCTGCAATACCCGCGTGCCGGTGGCGGCGTCGCCGATCCGCAATACTTCGTCAATGTCGCGGTCAGCGCGATAGCCTCCGGTTTGCTGCAAAATTGCCCGCAAAGCCGTTTGCAGCCCCACCCGATTGCCGGTGCGTTCGCGTATGGCCAGGTCGGCCTGCAGACAGAAAAGCGCTCCGCCCCAGTAAGTTCGCGCCCAGGTCGCAGTCTCATTCATGCCATCTTCGCCGGGCTGCGGCAGGCCCATCGGCATCGAGTGCCGGAATTCGGCCCAAACATCGGTGACGTCGCGATTCCCAAACTGCGCGCGCGCAATGCCTTCGACGTAGGTGGCCAGGCCTTCCGCCAGCCAGTTATGGCGCCGGCCCAATTCGGGCAGCGCGAGATGCACCATTTCGTGAACCAGCACCCAGTCCGATGCCAACTCATTCGCGCTGACATCGCGGCCCACGGTGATTTGAATCAGCAGCCCGGAATCATTGGTTGTGCGGCCGCCGCGCACGCCGCGGCCCGGCCCTGCCTCGATCCGTAGCAGTACCCGCGACGCTGGAAAACCCGCATAGTAATCCGCGACGATCCGCGCCGAGCGCTCGATCCAAGTTTTGAGCAGCGGGTCAGAGATGGAATGCGCCGCGTCATCGACCGAGACGCAGAGCCTCGCGCCACGCACAGAAATCTCAAAATTGCTGTGTTCCGCGCAGCGCCCGCGTGACGCCGATGCATCCGCTGTGAACCCACCGGCAGTGGACATTGCGCAAGCCGCCGCCAGAGCGAAGATTAAACCGAGAGTCCGGGATGCAGGCATTGTCTCACTCCGCGAATGTCCAGGGGTCCGGTGCGGCAGCAGCCGCCGATCAGCCGCGCGCCTTCGGCATGCCAGAGCAGCGTCATTTCAGCGAAAGGCTCGGCGCCGGCCTCGCCGCGCCATCGCTTGGACGACGTATCATAGGACTCGCCCGAATTGGGGTAGATGATCAGCGGCGCATCGGTCGCGCCGCGCAGTTGCTGCAACAGCGATACGATGTATTGCGGCGGCGTGCAGTTGACCCCCACTGCAGCGATCTGCGGTTGATCGCGCAGCGCCGCCGCGCAGGCGGCGATGCGGTCGCCTTCCGAGGTATGGGCGCCGTCCCGGCAGGAAAAACTCATCCATGCGCTCACGGAAGGAAACTCGTGCATCAGTTCTGCGAGCACCAGCGCTTCGCGCAGACAGGGTATGGTTTCGCATGCCAGCAGATCGGCGCCGGCCGCTGCCAGCACCTGCAAACGCGGCCGATGAAAATCCGCCAGCGCATTGTCGTCGAGCGCGTAGTGGCCGCGATACTCGGAGCCGTCGGCCAGCATCGCGCCGTAGGGGCCTATGGAAGCGGCCACCAGAGGCCGCAGTCTGCCGTTGCGATTGGCAGCAACCGACCAAAATTCGTCGCGCGCGGCAACAGCCAGCGCAACAGCGTCGCGCATTAGCTGCGCCGCGGCGCCATGCCCGATGCCGCGGCGCGCGCAGCCTTCGAAGGTGGCCTGATAAGTGGCGGTGGTGGCAACGTCGGCGCCGGCGCGGAAGTAATCGAGATGCACCGCGCGGATCAGTTCGGGCTGCTCGATCAGGCACTTGGCGGACCAGAGCGGATCGTTAAGATCCGCGCCGCGGCGTTCGAGTTCGGTGGCCAACGCACCGTCCAGAATCATGACCGGGCGTTGCGCAAGGAAATTATCGATCGGGTTCCGCATCATTCTTCACCAGGGGCGTGAATTGGGATCATACTCCGCGTCGCGTTCGTGGGAGGGTTCATAAGGAATGGCATGCTCACCGCTCTAACTATCAAGAATCAGCATTCGGACGTATTCACGTTTCTGCACGGCGACTTGGGGCTGGCGGCGAGCCACTGTCATATTCCGGAAGAGGCCCTGCTGGAGAGCCTGGTATATGTGAGTGACGCGGCGCAGCTTACGGAAGCGAGGCGCCACAAGCCAGCGATTCTGATCGTTCCCGCAAAGATGACTGAGTGCGTCGATGCCCTAATTGACGCGGCAAGCTGCTGCTTTTCGGTGCAAAGCATCTCTATGGGAATGGCGGTATTGCTTAAATATTTCGACAAGAAGTGCTATCGATTCACACAATGGGGCGAACGCCACCCCACCGCGGTGGTACACCCGGATGCCGTCATCGGCGAACGCACTTTTCTAGGGCCGTACTGCGTGATCGGCGCGCACGCGACCATCGGCGACGACTGCATGATCGGTGCGCATACGGTGGTCGAAAACGATGCGCGGATCGGTGCGCGGACCACGCTGCACCCTCACGTTTTCGTGGGCGCAGGCTGTCACATTGGTGATGAATGCGAAATTCATCCGCACACCAGCATCGGCAGCGACGGCTTCGGCTATGCGGTAGATATCGACGGCAGGCCTCGAAAAATCCCGCACCTCGGCAATGTCAAGATCGGCGACGGCGTGGAAATCGGCAGCAATTGCGCCGTCGACCGCGCGACCCTGACGTCCACCTACATCCGCTCCGGTTCCAAGTTGGACAATATTTGTCATATTGCGCACAACTGCGACCTGGGCGAGAACGGTTTCTATACGGCTGGTTTCATGATGGGTGGTTCGACAAAAATAGGCCGTCAATTCGTCACTGGTGGCAATTCCGTGGTGACCGCGCATATCACGCTCGGCGACAATGTGGTTTTGGCGGGCAGGTCCAGCGTCACGTGCAATGTGCCCGACGCCGGCTCCTATGGCGGCTATCCGTTGCAGCCTCTCAAGGAGGCGATGAAGACCGCGGTCAACATCAGCCATTTGAATGAGATTCGCAAGAATCTCGCTCGTGTAATGAAGCATTTGCATCTTCTCGACAAGGTGCGCGTCGACGGTCCCGACGCTTGAGGCAGAGGACGGACAGTGTGGCCGTGCCGATTGCGGTGCTGATCGCTGCGATGTTTTGTTTTCAGCTCGGCGCCGTGCTCGCCAAGGGCTTGTTCCCCGTGGTGGGCGCTGCCGGCACTACGGCGTTGCGCATGGCATTGGCATCCATCATCTTGCTGGCCGTATGGCGTCCCTGGCGCATGCGCATGAATGCCCGCGAGATGCGAGTGGTGCTTCTCTACGGCCTGTCCTTGGGCTGCATGAATTATTTTTTCTATCTGTCGCTCAGCACTATTCCGCTCGGCATTGCCGTTGCTTTGGAGTTCGCCGGACCACTGACGCTGGCAATGGCCGCTTCGCGCCGCACGCTCGATTTCCTGTGGATACTGATGGCCGCGATCGGATTGCTGGCATTGCTGCCTCACGGGTTCGGAGCGAAGTCGCTTGATACTGCAGGCGTCATTTACGGCCTGGCCGCCGGCGTCTTCTGGGCTTTATATATTCATTTCGGCCGCAAAGCGGGAGCCGCTCATGGCGGTCAGATCACCGCATTGGGAATGGTGATAGGCGCCGTGGTGGTCGTGCCCATCGGAGTTGCCCAGGCGGGCGCGCAGATGCTCTCGCCGGCGATTTTGCCGGCCGCCATCGGCGTGGCGCTGTTGTCTAGCGCAGTGCCGTATTCGCTCGAAATGCTGGCCATGCCCAAATTGCCGACCCGTACCGTCGGTGTGCTCATGAGTTTGGACCCGGCCCTTGGCGCGCTGTCGGGCCTGTGCTTTCTCGGCGAACGCCTCAGCGTCATTCAATGGGCGGCGATTGCCAGCATCATGGCGGCATCTGCCGGCAGCGCAGCGACCAGCCGGGACACCCCTCCGCGCTCACTGCCCGATTAGGGCAATCATCCGATCAGGGCAATCGTGAGATACAGGACCGCGGCTCCCGCCAGAGTCATGGCGGTGGTGAGAAATTTCGGATGCGCATGGTAGCTCTCCGGGATCAGATCGCTGGCACCGATGTACAGGAAGAAGCCGGCAAACAGCGCCAGGGCGATGCCAAAGCCCTCGCCGGGGAGCGTGAACAAGAACGTGGAAGCAACTCCCACCACCGGCGCCACCGCGTCCACCAGCAACCAGCGAAATGCGCGCGAGCGATCGCCGCCGTTTTTCAGGACGATGCTCATGGTGTTGATGCCGTCGGAGAAATCGTGAGTGAGCACGGCGATCGCGACTACGATTCCCACTTCATGCGAAGCTTGGAACGCAAGCCCGATGGCCACGCCGTCAAGCAGGCTGTGGACGCAGAGCACGGCGGCGGCGAACGGACCCCGCGGAGCCGACTCGCCGTGAAACGACAATATTCGATCCAACACCAGGTAGGAAAGGAAACCGAGGGCGGTGCACGCCAAGATGGCCGACGGGGTGTGAAATCTCTGTCCGAAGTTGATTGCCTCGGGCAGCAGGTCAAAAAAAGCCACGCCGATGACGGCGCCGGCGCTGAACCCCAATATCAGGTGCAGCTTGTCGCGCAGCTTGAGCGCCAGCAGGCCGCCCAGAAACGTGCTGACGAACGCCGCGGCGGCGATGACTACTAGCAACATGATTGATTCATTCCACGGCTTCGGGCCGACAGGTTATATTGCGCATCACAAAATCGACCCGGGTTGAGGTGAAGCGTGAGTTACGACACCTATCATAAGCGCAAAATCGGCAAACACGTGCTCAAGCCTGAAACCCAGATGATGGGATATGGCTATGACCCGAGCTTGTCCGAAGGATCTCTGAAGCCCCCGATCTTCCTGACTTCGACGTTCGTCTTCAAGACCGCGCAGGACGGCAAGGATTTCTTCGATTTCACCTCCGGGCGGCGTGACCCGGTGGCGGGTCAATCCTCGGGCCTGGTCTATTCGCGTTTCAACAACCCTAATCTCGAAGTGCTCGAGGATCGCCTGGCGCTATGGGAGGAGGGCGAGACGGCGGCGGTATTTTCCAGCGGCATGTCGGCCATCTCCACAGTGATCTGGACCCATGTACGGCCCGGCGACGTCATTCTGATGAGCCAGCCTTTGTACGGCGGCACCGAGACTCTCATCGAGAAGACCCTACCCGGGTTCGGCGTGACCGCCGTGAGCTTTACCTTGGGGCACGACCGGAGCGCGGTGACCGAAGCCGCCGAACTCGCGTCCAAGCGGTCTGGCGAAAGCGGCGGCCGCGTGTGCCTGGTGCTGGTGGAGACGCCGGCGAATCCCACCAACAGCCTGGTGGACCTGAAGCTGATGCGGGAGATTTCCGAGGAGATCGGCGCGCGCCAGCGCGGCGGCCGGCCGCCGGTGGTGGTCGACAACACCTTTCTCGGGCCGGTGTTTCAACGGCCGCTCGGTTTCGGTGCCGACCTAGTTATGTATTCACTGACCAAGTATGTCGGCGGACATTCTGATTTGGTCGCGGGCGGGGTGGTCGGTTCGCGCGACGCCGTCGGGCCGGTGAAAAAATTGCGCGGTGCGCTCGGCACTCAGCTTGATCCGAATACCGCTTGGATGATCATGCGTTCGATGGAAACGCTGTCGTTACGCATGCACAAGTCGGCCGAGAACGCCGCCTTGGTGGCGCAGTTCCTGCGCAGCCATCCCAAGATCGCGAGCGTCAACTACCTTGGGTTCCTGGAAGAGAATGACCCGCGCTATCCGGTATTCCGGCAGCAATGTCAAAGCGCCGGCTCGACATTCGGATTTGCCGTCAAGGGCGGTGAAGCGGAGGCATTCCGCCTCCTCGATGCGCTGCAGGTGATCAAGCTTGCGGTGAGCCTCGGCGGAACCGAAACCCTGATTTCGCACCCCGCGAGCACGACTCATTCCGGAGTTTCGAAGACCACGCGCGATCGCATCGGCATCACCGATGGTTTGATCAGAATTTCCGTGGGCATCGAAGATGCCGGCGATCTCATTGCGGATTTGGGAGCGGCACTCAATGCGGTTTGAACTATTTTTCGCTTGCGCACTTTTGATATTCGCCGCGCCTATAGCAGCACCGGCGGCACCGGCGGCACCGGCGGCACCGGCGGCACCGGCGCCACCGGCTGCGGCGGCGACCGTGACGGCCGCGGACACGGTGTACAGGCACGGAGTGGTGTACACGGTGGACGCGCACGACAGTGTGCAGCAGGCGCTCGCGGTGCGCGCGGGACGCATTGCCTTTGTCGGCACCGATGCCGGCGCCGCGCCGTTTATCGGCCCACAGACCAAGGTGATCGATTTACGTGGCAGAATGCTGATGCCCGGGTTGGTTGACGGTCACTCTCATCCGCTGCAGGGCGGGGCCGCGCTCCTCAAGTGCAGCCTGAACTACGAGCAACTGACCATCGCGCAACTGCAGGCCAGGATTCAGACCTGCCTTGATCAGACGCGGAAGAGCGAGCCAGATGGTTGGCTCGAAGTGGTGAACTGGTTTCAAGAGGGAATGGTGCCGGCAGGCGTCGTCAGCGGCCGAGCGACCCTGGATATGCTGCAGACCAAGCGTCCGATCTTGGTCGCCTCGTCCTTCGGCCATACGTCGCTGGTCAATTCGCGTGCCCTGCAGCTCGCGGGCGTCAACGCCAAGACCGCGGAGCCGCTTGGCGGCAAAGTGGGGCGCGATGCTGCCGGCAGCCCGACAGGAATTCTCGAGGACGCAGCACAGAACATCGTCGCCAAGCACATCCCGGCGCCGACTGCCGCGGACAATGTCAACGCGGCGAGCGCCGCGCTGGATGCACTGCGCAAGCAAGGGGTGACCACGTTCCTGGATGCCGCCGCGGAAGCGCCGTCGCTCGAGGCATTTGCCACACTGCAGCGCGCGGGCAAGCTCACGGCGCGCGCGCACTTCGCCGTGCTGATCACACCACCGCAGGGCCGCGATCCGAAGCAGGCCCTCGCCATGGTCAAGTTGCTGGCGCAACACTACGATCAGGGCGAAGTCGCAGTGGAGCCCAAGCTGACGGTGCGCAATGTAAAATTGTTTCTTGACGGCGTGATCACCGCACCTGCCAGCACGGGCGCGATGTTGACACCGTATTTCAGCTTGCAGGGCGCCCCTGCCAATCCTCACTGGGCACCTTCGGCGAACCGTGGACCGGATGTGTATTTCCCGGCGCCCATCTTGAGCACGCTGCTGATTGAGGTCGCGAGCGCCGGCTTCGAGCCGCACATGCACGCGGACGGTGACCGCGCGGTGCGCGAGGGCCTGGACGGGATCGCGGCATTGCGACGAAAGTACCCGGACCGCGATATTCGAGCCGCCATCGCGCACAATGAAATCGTCGATCCTGCGGATTTCGCACGCTACAAGCAGCTCAATGTGATTCCCGTGCTGTCCTTTCAATGGGAGAAGCAGGCGCCGGATACCATGGAGGGCGCGCAGACATATTTGGGACCCGCGCGCTTCAAATATATGGAGCCGGCGGGTTTTCTGGCGGCGGCGGGCGCGCGCATCGCCTACGGCAGCGATTGGCCCGTGGATCCCCTCGACGAGTGGTTTGCGCTCAAGGTTGGCGTGACACGCACGAATGCCCTGCAACCCGATCACAAGTACTCCGGCGCTTTGAGCGAGGACAAGGGATTGTCGCGCGCCGAAGTGCTGCGCGCGATCACGATGAATTCGTCTTATGAATTGCATCAGGATCAGTCAAGCGGCTCGCTGGAAATCGGAAAGCTCGCCGATCTCATCGTCATCGATCGCAACGTCCTCGACATCCCTGCGGCGCAGATCGCCGACGTCAAGGTTTTGCAGACCGTGATCGGCGGGCGTGTGGTGTATCAATCGGATAAATTCTCGGCGCCCTGACGCACCGCATCCGGTGCCTGTTGCATGTAACATGGCAAGTGTGCAGATACAGAAGGCTGGAAGTGAAGCGGGGTGATTTGGCGACGATCGAGTCGCACCTGCGCTACGGCTGATGCAATTGCAGGAGCGTTCTGTTAGCGTACCGATTCGATGAGACACGCGTTTAAACTACTAAGCCTGTTACTGCTGCTGATCTCCGCGCAGCAGGGCGCGGTAGTTCACGAACTCGGCCATGTTACCGGCGCCAGCGGGATTAGTTCTAAAGTGGTCGCGGGCGTCGCCGACACGACCTGTGCGCAGTGTCCGGCATTCGCGCAAGTCAATACGCCTGCCTTTAGTCACTCATTCCACATCCCTCTGCTGGTTCGCACTGCGCTGACGGTAAGCACCGAGCCGCTCTATGCGGTGATCGATGCCGCGGTTCCCAGCCCGCGCAGCCGCGGTCCTCCCGTCTAAAACTGAAATCGACCCTTGAAGTAAAGCTGCCCGAGCAATCGGCCGCGGCTCTTGGTTAATTCAGTTTTGGCGGAGATACTCCCATGTCCCGATTTTCATCCGTGACGGCCACGGTGGTCCTTGCACTCATTGCGGCCTGTGCCATGAATTTTGCGGATGCGTCCGACGCATCCGGCACCTCCAGTTTGCCGCCTATCGTGGTGACCGCACAGCACCTGGACGAAGGCCGCTCACGGATTCAGACTCAAACCGGCGCATCGACCTATACCATTGACGCCGCGGCGGTGGCGGCAACTCCCGGCGGCGACAACACGCTGCTCAATCAGGTGATCATGCAGGCGCCGGAAGTCGCGCAGGATTCCTTTGGCCAATTCCATGTGCGTGGTGAGCACAATGGCCTGCAATACCGGCTCAACGGCATCATCCTGCCGGAAGGCATCAGTGTGTTCGGACAATCGCTTGATCCGCGGCTTATCTCTTCGATGAGCCTGATCACGGGTGCCTTGCCGGCTGAATATGGTCTGCGCACCGCGGGCATTATCGACATCACGACCAAGAGCGGCATCCAAATGCCGGGCGGTGCGCTGTCCATGTACGGCGGCAGTCATGGCACCGTGCAACCCAGCGTCAACTATGGCGGGGGCGCTGGGCAGTACAGCTATTTTGTGTCGGGTGATTTTCTGCGCAGTGACTTGGGCATCGAGTCGCCCGACGGCAGTTCGAATCCCATCCACGATCACACCAAGCAATATCATGGCTTCGGTTATTTCGAGGACATTTTGGACGAGGAGAACCGGGTCGCTCTGATGATCGGCAGTTCGATGGCGAGATTTCAGATTCCGAACCAGAATGGCCTGCAGCCCTCCCTGGGATTGACGGTCAACGGCGAGACCCAGTATCCCAGTCAGAATCTCGACGAGAATCAACGCGAAGTGACCCAGTTCGGCGCCTTGACCTGGCAGCATTCTTCCGGCGCGCTCGATATCCAGACCTCGTTCATCGCCCGCTACTCGAGCCTGACATTCGCGCCCGATGCGCTGGGCGATTTACTCTATGACGGCTTGGCACAACATGCCTACAAGCAGAACGTGGCCTACGCCGTACAATCCGACGGCGCCTACCGCTTGAACGACAGTCACACGATTCGGGCGGGACTGTTTCTGCAGACGGATCATTCGGTGAGCGACACCACATCGCAGGTACTGTTGACCGACAACGCCGGAATCCCGCTCAACGATGTGCCGGTGTCCATCATCGATAGCGGTGCCCGTACCGAATGGATTCAGAGCGTGTACTTGCAAGACGAGTGGCGGGTGGTGCCCGCGTTCACGATCAATTACGGTCTGCGCTTTGATCGCTTCACCGCGTACACCGGTGCCAGCCAGACCAGCCCCCGCGTCAATGCAGTGTGGCAGCTGCTGCCCGATACCACCGTGCATGCGGGGTTTTCGCGCTACCTATCGCCGCCGCCGTTTGAGTTGGTCGGCGGCGAAACTGTGTCCAAGTTTCAGAACACCACCTCTGCGCCCGCATCGCCGGGCGCGGCGCTGCCCTTGCCCGAGCGCGCGAATTACTACGATTTGGGAGTGCAGCAGAAGATCACTCGCGAATTCAGCCTGGGCGTCGACACCTATTACAAGCAATCCATCAATCTGATCGATGAGGGACAGTTCGGCGCGCCCATCATCCTGACTCCGTTCAATTATCGCTATGGCAAGCAGTATGGCGCCGAGTTCACGATGAATTATTCGACTCGAGAATTTACCGCGTACCTGAATCTGGCGGCGCAAAGCGCGAAGGGCAAGCAAATCGATTCGGCGCAGTTCAACTTTGCCCCGGAGGACCTTGCGTACATTGCCGACAATTACATTCATTTGGATCACGAGCAGCAGAAGACAGCGTCGGGTGGGGTGTCCTACCTGTGGCGCGATACTCGCTTCAGCGCCGACTTCCTGGTGGGATCGGGTCTGCGCGCGGATTTGGATTTGCCGCCGGGTCAGGTCACGCCTTATGGCGGAAGCGGAATCCCGAACGGTGCGCATCTGCCGTACTACGCACAGGTGAATACGGGCCTGACTCATGCATTCGAGATTCAAGGCGCCGGCACGCTGACCGCGCGCTTCGACGTGATCAATATTCTCGACCGGGAATACGAGATCCGCGACGGCACCGGCGTGGGAGTCGGTGCGCCGCAATTTGGGCCACGGCGCGGATTTTTCGTGGGTTTGTCCGTGTCGCTGTAACAGTCAGCGCGGGCGTTGCGCGGCGATATCGACCTGGGTTCTATCTCGAGTCGTGACCTCGATCTGCGCGCGGCCGCCGTTGATCAGCGA
>JBDUBO010000051.1:0-26031 GCA_040004115.1 Gammaproteobacteria bacterium
CTCATTGCTCTCAAACAACCCCCGAAGATCCGAGTTTTCATTGAAATATCTCCTTTATGATCTTTTTGAATCAACGCGCCTATGGCCAGCCGACTTGGCACATTACACCCGTCTGCCCGCGGACCTGCTGGAAACTTGGGCGCAGCTCATGCGTTCCGTGAGTGGAATGGAGGATAGTGAACTCGCTGTCCTGCACGCGATTCGAGTCCTCAAGGATAGACCCGTTCAGCTTCGACACAGGCCCCACCAGGCCCGGCGCCTGTGGCCACAGCACACTGAGCTCTTCGTGCGCGCTGAGTTGCACAGGATCTACCGCGAGCCCATCCCCGGAATGCTCGGAGTCGGCTACCGCTTGTGAGCCGAGCATCCAATCAATGCGTTCCGTATGATGCCGGCCGCGAAATTCCTGGGTAATCTGTTCGATCAAGTCGCTGTTGCGGTAATTCGCCGAGAGATTGTCGACGCTGAAGGCCTCCGCTCGCCACTCGAGGCACCGAAGTTTGCAGCGTCCGGGTAACGCTGTCGGGTGTGCTGGGAGTCAAGCTGTAATGCCGCGTGTGCGGAATGTCGGCGCAGTAAAAGCTCCAAGAACCCGTCGCCGGCTCTTGGCTGCCGCATTTGTAGCCGCTAGCGTACAGGGTGGAGGTGGCCGGCTGACCGCTGGGATCGTTGGTGAGTCGTACGCCGCCGATGACTCGCCACGCGGCACTCCACGAATATTCCAGGGCCAACGACACACCCCATTTCTGATAGCCGCCAAGGTTGTCGCGTGGATTGGCAAGATTCAATGAGTTGCAGGGGTTGCTGTGGGAGGTTTCTTTGAAGGGGAGTATGGCTGCGAGACCGCGGGAAAAGCGGCGTCCGCATTTTTGGGTAATGCTTGTATAGTTAAGTTTAAAGACTGAGAGTCTCAAAGGATTGGTGACACCATGACCGAGACGGTCCGAAATCGCCGCCGCTTCGTAACGCTCGACGCGCTCCGGGGGTTGGGCGCCTTTACCGTGATGGCTGGCCACTCTGCTGCCGCGCTGAGTTCATACGGCCCGCGACATTTCTACTTGGCGGTTGACATGTTTTTCGTGTTGAGCGGTTTCGTGATCGCGTATGCCTACGATCAACGTTTCGAGCGGGGCTTGAGGTTCGGCGAGTTTATGCGAGCTCGCGTGAGGCGACTATACCCAGTCTTCCTCGTCGGCCTTGTAATAGGGGTTGCGTGCACATTCGTGGGAAACGTACACAACATGTCCTATTCTCAAAGGGCAGTCTCGTTTGCACTCGGCTTAGGGGGGCTTCCTTCGCCGCCTACCGATTCGTGGGCATCTTTGTTTCCAATGAATGGACCGTTCTGGTCCCTGTTTTTTGAGTTCTGGATAGCCAATGTAGCCTATGGACTTTTCTGGCGGCAGATCCAGGGGCGCCTGCTCTTCGGCCTAGTTTTGGCCTCGGGCGTCGCGCTCCTTGCCGCCGTGTCCTATTTCCAGACCATGGATGTCGGCTGGACTTGGCCAACGGTTCTAGGAGGCGTCGCGAGAGTCTGCTTCTCGTTTTTCATTGGCGTGCTGCTGTGCCGCCTGCACGGGAAGTCCCGCAGCTCAGTGCACAACGTATCCTCATGGGTGTTTCTAGCAGCCGCCGCGCTGGTATTCGGCATCCCCTTCCGCGGCGTCTTGGGGATCCCGCACGATGTTGCCGCCGTGTTCTTAGCTTTCCCGGCCATTGTGTATTTTGGCGCCTCGGCAATGGAAAAGCGGCCCCGCCTTGGGGCTGCGCTCGGTGACGTCTCCTACGCCATCTATGCCATCCACCGGCCGCTCCTAATCCCTGCGGCATTGCTGCTCCACAGGGTGACGACCGTGCATAGTAAGGGGGCGCTGACAATTGCCGCGCAGATAGCGTTCATGGTCGGTGTGACAGCGATGGCTTGGCTCGTAGAAGTCATGACGCAAGTCAAAAAAAAGAGCGCTACGCGGGTCTAACACCTGACGTCCCGTGCGATTCGCTTCCCGCTGGAGATCGAGAAAGCGCCGGCCAGCGAGCGTATCTTTAGTGGGGCGTTTCACAGCACGATTTCGCGAGCGTTACGAACGGCACGCTGCTTTGCTCAGATGTGAGATTAAAATCATGCGTAAGGTCGCCTAGATGAAGACCTTAGCGCCACCGACATGGACTACCGGTTTCTCGTGCCACTCTGCGATATTTCGTCGATCTGCGTGTTCAGGCGGCCCGACACCGCGGCGAGGTTAATGAAATCGAGCAATCCGAACTAGGTTGCACTCGAGCTGGAATTACGGACTCGACCAGAATATTACGATCGTCGTGAGCGACCACTTCAGATATCTTTTGTAGATTCCAGTACTATCGGTCGGCAAGAGGGAGCAATTGCGTCAGGCACACGGTCGATTCACCGTTCTCGATAGTTGGCGTGGCGTCTGCGCGATCATAGTAGTCGTCTTCCATTTTACGGCCAAGAGCCACTTGCTTTTCCTGCCGTTCTTCCGAAATGGTTGGATTTTTGTGGATTTCTTTTTTGTATTGAGCGGCTTCGTCATTTCTCATGCGTACCAGCGTCACCTGCACAGTCCCAGTGAACTTCTCGCCTTTGCGATCCGCCGCTTTGGAAGGATTTGGCCGTTGCACGTGGCGATACTCGTACCCTTTTTACTCACAGAATTACTTAAACTTCTTTTGACTGCCAAGGGCTTCAGCGCCGATCACGCTCCCTTCACTGGTGAACTGTCTATTCCTGGATTAGTCGCAAACATATTTCTCGTTCAGGCGATGGGCGTGCTGACCTACGTTTCTTGGAACGTGCCAAGTTGGAGCATCAGCGTTGAGTATTGGACGTATATTGTGTTTGGAATTGGGGTACTCGCCGGTGCAAGGTCCGACCGACCTCTATTTTGGAATGCGATTTTGCTTGCCGGCATCTTCGTCTTCAGCTTTGTCGTCTTAATTGTCTACGCGAAATCTCTCGAGACCATTGTGACATTCGGCTTTTTTCGCTGCCTGTTTGGATTTATCGGAGGACATTTTGCGTATCAACTCTGGCGCAGTCTTCCCGCGCTGCGAAGCTCTACTACCATCGAACTCATGACCGTGATTCTGGTCTCGCTTTTCGTGATCTATTTGGCAAATGGGCCCTTTGCATTCCTGGCGCCCATTGTTTTTGGTGGTGCGGTGGTAGTTTTTGCCCTTGAACACGGTGCACTGTCCAGTCTATTGCGCGGCCGATTCTTCGTAATGCTGGGAACGCTATCGTATTCTATCTACATGACCCATTGGTTCCTGCACGACGCGTACCGTAAAGTATTAAACGTTGCAGAACAGAGAACCGGCATCACTTTTAGCGTCCCGATGCAACTTACCGTGGCCCGAAAGCTCGTCACGACCAAAATTGTGGTCTGGGGCGGCCCCTATTTTTCGGACCTACTGTTGGTACTTTTTCTTTCGCTGGTGATCGGCGTATCGGCCCTGACCTTCCGATTCATTGAAAAACCCGGTCAGCGGATATTTGGCCGTCTAGCGCAGAGAGTCCTTGCGCCAAGTGAGCCCTCAACGTCTGCGGCCGATCCGACGCCGCTTTGAAGAACCCTAAACTTGGCTGAACAATTCGCCGCTCCTAATCCCTGCGGCATTGCTGCTCCACAAGGGGACGACCGTGCATGGTCAGGGGACTCTGACAATTGCCGAGCAGATAGTGTTTATGGTCGGTGTGACAGCTATGGCTTGGCTCGTAGAACTCATGACGCCAAAAAAAAGAGCGCTACGCGTGTCTAACCCCTGACGTCCCGTGCGATTCGCTTCCCGCTAGAGATCGAGATATACCGGCCCGCGTGGGAAAATTCGAATTCGAGAACGTGATCAGGCTCGAATAAGAGCGCCTGACCTCAAGGCATGCGCTCATTATTCCCCGTCGACATGTCGCGAATCCTCCGGGCAGACGCTGTCCCAAGTGCATATTCGATAGAAGCGGCATCGGCAAGCCGAGCAGCGCTCTGCGCATCTGCGATCGCCCGGCTGGCGGGAGCGTCATACGCAATGCTCGCCTGCAGCGCCTTCGCCGCCCATTCCCCGGCGGCGGCGGCATCGCCGCTTCTCAGCAATTGAGCGCTGTGCACTAGCCACAATTGCGGCTGTACCCTCACGTCGTAGATCCCTTGTACCCTCGCGAGTGCCGCAAGCGCCTCGTTGCTTTCGCGTAGCGCGAGCAACGTATCGCGCCGTGCGGCGGCGATACGCGACAAATCCGAATGGGCAAGTGCGACTTCCAGCAGAGGCCGGTCTCCCGCTTTCTCGAGCACGACATGCAGTTCTGCATCGGCTGCCGCGAAGTCAGGGTCGCGGGGCTGCGAGTGATCGAGCAAGAAACGCGCCCGGCGCTCCCGCATGCGCATTACCCACGGCGAGGCAGGAGCATCTTTGGCGATCGACTCATCACGGGCCGCCTGCAGGAGGGTTCCTGCTTCCGCGGTTCGGCCGACTTGATCATAGGCGTCGGCAAGTTTGCGACGCACTTCGCGTACAGTAAAGTCGGAGCGGAAGTGCGAGAGAAAATATTGCTGGGATTCCTCCAGCAAGGGAATCGCCTCGCGCGCGCGGCCTTCGGCCGTAAGGCACTCGGCGTAGGTCTCGCGTGCCCATTTGTCGTTCCCGTTGGTCGACCAATCCTTGGGAATGACCGCTAGCATGTTTGCAAATAGCGCATCGGCGCGTTCTCTTTGGCCGCGCTGATGCAGCAGGCGTGCGTGATAGGCGAGCGCTATCCAATAAACGGCGTTGCGTACTCCATAGGTCTCGCGCGCCTGTTTTTCTGCACGAGCATAAGTTGCCTCCGCGGCGGAGAATTCGCCGAGGCGTTCCTGATTTCTCGCCAGGTTGTACAAAAAGTCTGCGATCATCGAATCGTCTCGTCCCGGCGCCGCTTGCGCTACCTCCAAGGCGCGCACCAGAAACCGAGCGGCCTGCCGATTGTCGCCACGCTCGGTTTGATCGAGCGAGGCAAGACTCAAAGCCGCAGCATAATCATTGCTGCGCGGTGCAACCTCCTCGTAAAGGGCGAGCGCCTGATCGAGCGTATGCCGAGACTCCTCCTGGCGCCCCCCCATGCTGCTCAGCATGCGCGCCCTGGTCCGCAACCAGTTCGCGCGCAGCAAGCCATGATCCTGACCCGAACTCCGCAGAGCAACATCGGTCTCGTCCAGCAAGCGTTGGACTTTGTTGTAATCCTGCCGCTGACACGCGCCGTCGGCCTCGCTGAGCAGTCCTTGGATGACGATGGGATCGTTGGCACCATAATAGGCTCGCGCCAATTCGATGCGTCGTTTTTGTGCCGCGGCATACTGCTTCTCTTCGGACATCGTGTCGTACATGTCGGCGGTGAGTCCGAGCAGTTCGATCTGCAGGTCCGGCTGTCCCGCGAACTCCTTCTCGATCCGTGAGGCACTTACGTCGAGCAGTTCCCGAGCCGTTATTTCGCTGCGTGGTTTGTCCGTCGCAATACGCGGGTCATTGGCGCGAAACACTCTGAGCAAAAATTCCTTCGTCGCCGTCGCCCGGGCAGCCTGCCTTTTCGCTTCGCCGGCCTGCATCAAAGAGACCGATGTCGCGGCACTCAGCGCCAAGACAATGACGCAGGCCGCGCTCAAGGCGAGGCGATGTCGCCCCGCGAGCTTGCGCAAGCGGTATGCGGCACCATCAGGTCTGGCGAGCACGGCTTCACCGTTCAGATAACGCTGCAAATCATTTGAAAAGGCCTCGACGGACCCATAGCGGTCCGACGGGTTCTTTTTCATCGCTTTATTCAAGATGGAATCGAGATCGCCCCGCAATTGGCGCCTTAACACCGCGTCGTGTGCGACAGCGCTAGCGTTCGGTGGGTCGGTTTCGGCAATCGCTTCCGCCAATTCTGCGGCGTTCTGACGCTTCAGGCGATATGGCCGCGTTCCGGTCAGAAGCTCATAGGTCACAACTGCCAGTGAATACACGTCGGTGGCGGTGCCGATGGCAGCGCCGCGGATCTGCTCGGGAGATGCATAGTGCGGGGTCAGCAACCGGCCCGCAAATTGCGTCTCCGGCGCGCCGCCGGAGTCGCCCTCGATGAGTTTCGCGATTCCGAAATCCAACAGGCGTACCTCGCCCTCGCCGGTGACCATCATATTGGCCGGCTTCAGATCGCGGTGAACCACCAGCTTGGAATGTGCGAACGCGACGGCTTTGGCCACCTTTAGCACTAATCCTAGCTGGTCCCGAAGCGACAGTTGCCGTTCGCGGCAGTACACGTCAATCGCCTGTCCCTCGACGTATTCCATCGCCATGAACGGGCGACCCAAGGTGTCGATGCCCGCATCATAGAAGCGCGCGATGTTCGGATGTTCGAGCCCGGCCAGGATGTCCCGCTCCCGCGACATTCGCTCAGCCAAGCGGCCGGTCCAGGCTGCATAAGGGAGCTTTAAGGCAACCGACCTCTTGAATGCCCCATCGGCTCGCTTCGCCAACCAGACGAATCCCATGCCGCCCCGCCCGATCTCGCGCACAAGTTCATAGGGACCGATAAGGTCGCCGCTCCTTAGACAAGCTGCGTCGGGCCGCGCCGCAGCCTCGAGCACGGCCACGGCAATGCGGCCCTGCAGTTCGTCGATCTCGGTGGTCTCATGCGCCGTCCTCGCCAGCATCCGCCGCAACGTCGGCGCGATGTCTGCGTCGGCTTCCGGCAACTCATCGACCCACGCGGCGCGCGACTCCTCCGGCAGATCGAGCACTTCATCCAGCAGAGCGAGAAGCCGGCTGTATTCTGCGGCCGTGCGCTTCATGCAGGGAGATCCGGCGGCGGGCTAACCGGTCGCATCGAGCAATAACAAGCGCACTTTTTCCAGATCCCGCCGCACGGTGCGGTCCGTCACCCCGAGGCATCGTGCGATTTCGTCGTTGTCGAGGGCCGCGAAATACCGCATCTCCACGACGCTCACCAGACGTGTGTCGACGGCCGCGAGTTCGTCCAGCAAATCGTTGACGCGGATAACCTCGTCCGCCGGGGATGCAATCGAGTCAGCAAGATTCGTGTCGAAAGTCACATTCAGGTGCTCGCCACCGCGGCGTTGTGTCTTCATATTACGGACATAATCCACCACGACCGAGCGCATGACGTGCGCCGCATACGCCAGAAATCGCTGGTGATCCTCGATCGAGATTTTGCCGGCTTTGGCAAAACGCAGGTAGGATTCGTGCACCAGCGAAGTGGTATCGAGCATCACGGCATTGTGCGAGCCGCGCAACCGCTGGTGCGCGAGCGCGCGCAATTCTGGGTACAGAATGGCATACAACTGGTCAATAGCTGCCCGGTCGCCGTCGGCAGCCGAGGCGAGCATCTCAGACACCTCCGCTGCCTTCTCAATACCCATAGCGCAGAATGCGTAGCCACCCCGGGAGACACTAATTGTTCAGGGTAAGCCACGGATGTAAGGCGCACAAGGCGGGCCCGTGCCTTTGAGGATCAACTCAATTATCAGTCATATCGGCCTTGCATACACTACTCGTCGCGGGTATGGCTCATTGCCGCGTCAGTTCTACGCGCCGATTGCGGGCGCGCCCTTCGGGCGGATTGTTGGTTGCCTGTGGTTCGGAGGCACCGAAGCCGCCGGTGCTCAATCGGTCCGCGTCGATGGCATAGCGCTCAACGAGCGCCGCTTTCACAGACATTGCCCGACGGCGCGACAGTTCCAAATTCGCCGCCGCGTTGCCGATGCCGTCGGTATGGCCCACGATGCTGAGCTTCCAGCCAGGGTTGTTTTTCAGAATGGCGGCGATCTCCTTGAGCACGGGCTCGGAGACGGGGCGTATGTCGGCGCGTGCGAATTTGAAGTAGATCCCGTAGACGAGCGCATGCTTCTGTTCTTTCAAGGATCGCTCGAGGGAAGTGGCTGCCGAATTCGGTTGAGGAAAATCGATGCGCGTGACCGCCGAATTAAATCCCGGCCCCCGTCCACGCAAGATCAGCGGGCTGTCCGGATCATCGAGAACGAAGTAGTCGAAATCATCGCCATCGCCGTCATCAGCCAGGCGGCCGGCGATGTGCAGCGCCCGCAAGGCCTGCGGCCGGCCGTTGACCTGAACGGTAATTTCGGCCTTGCCGTCGCCAACGCGCGCCAATGATCCGGTCATCGTACGTGCGATGTCCGTGGCGCCAAACAATCCGGGTTCGATTTCGAGATACGTGACGGTAGTCCGGCCGAGCGAGCGAACTTCATTGACGGCCACTGCGGAAAGTTCCGGCGTCGTGCCGGGAAATTGCCGCGGATCAGATTCCTCAAAACGGTGGCGCATGATCCGCGAGTTGCGCCAGTCTTCTCGCCTGACGATGCGGGAAACGGTTATTTCGCGCACCTCGCCGGAGTCATCCGGCGCCTCGCCCGAGGCCGTCAGCTTGAACGATGCGGGTGTGAGATCGCTGACGACTTTCACGACCTCATAGTCGCCTTGGCGATCGGACGCAAACGCGCTCATCACCGACAGACCATCGACCAAGGGAATTTGATGGATCTCCTCCGCGCGTGCCGGCGCCCACAGCATCAGTGCCGGCGCTCCCCACAGCATCACAAGCATCACAAGCATCACCCGCTGCCACCATGGATTGCCGCGCGTCAAGGATCTTGTTTTCATGGAATGTTTCCGCCGAGGCTCAACTGCCGGGACAACTGGGCATACTGTCCGCAGACGCGGGCTTGGGAGCGAGCTTTTTCCAGCCGTCGGGTACTTCGAACTGGTCGGCAGCAACCGGCGCGGGATTGATCGTCGTCGTCTCGACGTTGATTTCAGCCACTGTGGTCCCGGCGAGCTCGCTGTCAGCCGGCTGTGGACCGGCGCCCGCTGCCGCTCCGCTCGATGCCGGTTCGGGCTTTTTCTTCTTGAACAAACCGCTGACCAGATTCTGGGTAAAGGCGCCTGCCGCTGAGCCCGCCACCGATCCCGCCACGTATCCGCCCATGCCGTTGCCGGTCGACCGCTGCACGGCGTCCGCGGCGCCCCACCCCGCAGCGTGCTGTGCGGAATTCGCGCCCGCCTCGCCCGCCGCCGTGCTCGCGCTGGTCAAAGTGCCATCCGCCGCCGGTTGCGGGCCGCCTGCCGAGGGTGCGCCCGCGCCGGGTACCAGCCGGCAATGCGCCCCGCCAACCGCGAACCGGAAGGTCGTCCTGAGGGGATAGCCCTTAAAATCGGCTGCCTTCGCCTTCATCTGCTGGAGACCGTCCGCGTACGGTGCAAGTACCGAACTCATCTCCTCTGAGTTGAAGGCTGAGGCGTCGGTCCCACCAAGTTTTCGCTGGTAGGCTTTTTCGAAGGTCATCCGATCGGCCAATCCCGGCAAATCATCTTGCGTCAACCAAACGTCGAACGAATAGCTCATGCTGCACACGTCGCCGCTGTCCTTGACCTTGCAGCTTTGTGTCATCGAAACGTTGGTACGTTGCGTCGAATGCCCGATGATGGTGCTGACGTCCTGAGTCTTGTTGATGGCGAACACCGCCGGCGTCATTTCGCATTGGGAGGTATCGACGCTGGTGGCCGCCGGCTGTTTCGGCTGCGGGCAGGACTTGAGCTTCTCGAGGACGGCTTTCTCGTGTTCGAGTGCCGCGCGCCGTGCCTCGGGCGTCGGGAACGGAATCTCGGTGTAGCGCTTCTGTTTGGGCTCGATCTTCCAAGTCACACCGCGATCGACGCGCACAATGTCCGTGCCTTTGTTGTGTCCGCAGAACATTGACATAATGCCGTCGCAGGAAAATTGCGTCTCCGTGCGTTGCTTGTCGCCCGCGATGCGGTCGGTGCTCGTGCCATGCGCCTTGACGATGAAGGCATGGATCGAGGTCTGTTGCTGGATGGTGACATCCGCCATCACCAGCCCTCCCGAAATCAACGATGCCAAGGTCAGGACCGCCGTGGCAGCGGGCTGCAGTGTTCTGTTCATGTCGAGTTTCCCTTTGAAGCATTGCGCTCTTATTGAGGAAAACGTGATCGGCCGTCGCTTTGGACATCGACGATAGATTTTACTGAACCCCCGCCCGGGCATACCTCAGTCCCCACGTGTTTTTTCCACCGCCGATGTCCAACCCGCCGCAAAAGCGCGTTACTCCCTATATGGATGGCCAATAACACCGGGAGACCCTTGGATATGCGCGCTCAGGTGCTTCTGATGGTTCTGGCCGCAACGCTACTTGCGGGATGCGGCAAGCGGCACGACCCCGGTTCCACATCAAAGGGAACGGGTTCGCACCGCTATGGACCGCCGCGCCGCTTTCCCGGAGCGCCCCATCAGCTGAAGAAATCGGACTTGACCGAGGCGGAGCAGAAATACGGCATTGCACCCGTTCCCGACGACACGGTGACCTACCAACCCGATGTGATCGTCGTCGGTGGTGGTGCGGAAGCCATCCGCTCGCAGGATCCGAACGGATTCAGGTGGACCATCGACGGCGATGCCGCGCACGCGGATGAATTGGCGCCGGGCAAGGTATTTTTCATGACGGGGCGTGCAGTGGGCCGCGTGCTCGATGTCCGCAAGGAGGGCGCCGATCTCATCGTCACGGTGGGTCCGGTAACGCTCACCGAGATCATTCGCGAGGCTCACATCCACATCGAGAACATGCCCATCGATTTCGGAAATGCGATCGCCTACAGATCCCCGGATCTTCCCGGCCAGGTGGTCTCCGGAGCCGCGCTTGCTCGTCCCGGTGCCGGCGTCATGCCGGCGATGTACAGCGCCGAGTCAGAATGGAAGCTCTACCGCGTGCAGGGCGCTCCGGGTTCGTCGCCGCCCGTCACCAACCCGCCGGACGTTTCCAACCTCCTTAATAAGAACTTCAAAACCATTCCTTATGTAAGCACGTCCGCAATCGGCATCCGCGTCAGCGCAAACGGCGGTGGCCTGACTGTGTCGGCGGAAACCTTTGTGCATTTGGCCGCTCCCACCCTCAATGTGGATATCAAAATCGCGGGCCTGGGAATCGACAGCGCATCGATCGAACTCAAGGGCGGTGCGGGTTTGACCTGGCAATTCGCCGCCGGCAGCGATGTCGGCATGCGGGCCAACGTGGATGCACTCCTGCAGCCCGACACGGATTTCAGCATCCCCGTCGGCGGCATCGGACCCGTGCCCCTGGCAATCACGGTTCGCCAGCGATTCGAGATCAAGACGGGACTCGGAGTCAGGGACAGCACTCTGAAGGCAAGCGGCGAATACACTTTCACCGGCGGCTTCGGGGTCGACTATAAAAGCGGCACCTGGGGCGTAGCCGGTCCGACGCGCTTTACCAGCAAGCAGAGCATGACGCGCACGGGCGAGGGCCTGTCGATGGGCGTGACGGGCTTGAATTTGTCGAACCAAGTAAGAGTCATTGCCGGCATCGGCATTCATGGATTCGCCGCCGGGCCGTACTTTTCTTTCACGACGGCGGTGGGTGCGTTCCGGAGCTCTGCCATAGGCATGATCGCGTGCAACGGCGCGACACTCGTCGTCGCGCTGAACGGCGGCGTCGGGTACTTCATACCAAAATCCGTCACCGCGCTCATCAACTCCGTCCTGAGCCTTCTCAACATAAAGTATCGGGTCACGGGGCAGGGCGGCCTGCAACCAAGCACGCCTCTGACCATTATCAACAAAACCAACCAAATCGGCGGCTGCAAGCCGCCGGATGAGGACCCACCCACCCAGGAGACCCTCCATGGCCCCGTGTGATGGTGCAATATTCGCATCCCCACAGTCACGGATTACCTCGCTGTTGATTGCGGCCGCGCTTCTGGCCGGCTGCGGCGGAGCGAAAGGCCCGGTCGCCGCCGCACCAAAGGCCGCAGCCGCCGGGACAGCAGCGCTGGCGCCCGCAATGGGCGCAGCGAAAGGCGCCGCGGCAACTCGGGGACCGGCCTGTTCGTTCATCACTCGAGCCGAGATGGCAGATCTATTAGATGCCCCCATCGGCTCGCTCATCGAAGAGAATTCCGCGGACACGACGTCTTGCGCCTATCCGCCAGGCGCCCCCGACACTTATGCCCAAGCGGAGATCGAAATCGAGTGGCATCACGACGGCTCGTCCTCGTTCGAACAGCAGCTCTCGGATGCGTTCGCAGGCAGCGATCCCGGGCAACGCGTCGCTCATCCCGTGCAACTGGGCGATCACGCCTTTTACAGCCACGAAGGTGTGCTCAGCATTCGCACCGGTAAAGCATTGGTCACCATCACACTGCCCATGCGGCCGGATTCCGAGGCGCGGGCGGTCGCCATCGGCAAAGCGCTGCTCGCGCGTTTGGGGACGCCCTCGCCGGCGGCAACGATCGCCTCCGTCGCGCCAGCTGCTTCAGCTCCTCCGCGCTCTTCCGAGTCTATGCCCGCCTCCGCCTCTCCGCCTGCTTCCGCCCCGTCCGCGTTGGTCCCGAAGCTTCCCGCGGGGCTCGTCGTCGGCGAGGAGTGTCCCATCGAGGTGGCCAATGCTGCTGCGCAGGAGCAAGCGACCCTGGTACCACTCAAAGTCGGTCTTACGCTGGCGAGCATCTGGATGGTGGAAGGCCACGAATATGAATGTCTGAAGCAGGTGACGGCGGTGACGGACTTCTACGTCGACATCACCCAAAACTGTCCCTCGGGCGAAGCAGCTGAACGAATCACGAACAAGCGGCGGCTCTGCCAGAGTGATCTGCGCAGCGCCTACTTCTACCGCACCGAAGCCGCCCCACAAAAGTCCATACCTACTGTCACGTCGCCGACGACCATGTTCAGCCTGTCTAGCCGCTCGCTGCGCGAACTCAAGACCAAGGGCATCACACGCCACCGCTACATCTCCTTTGCCTCGGGTTGGCGTACGCGTGCGGAGCCCCTTCAGTCCGACTACGACGGTGACTTGGTGAGCAACAAAGGCGCGCGCAAGTCCGCCAGTATCATCATCAATGATCGACTGGTCGAATTGCCAACCTTGGTCGCCATCGCCAACGAAGGATCGAACCTCGAGACCACCGCGACCGTCGTGGATGACGAAGCCTTCCCGCTGGTGCTCGACTACGAAAGGCCGGGCGAGAAATTTGGGATTCGCTATACCAAGATTTCCTACCCCAACGATGCAAATCTGGAACAGCGGTTGGCGGTCGACAAGAAAGTCGATGTGTACGGCATCTACTTCGATTTTGCGAGCGATCGGCTGCGCCCGGAATCGGCGCCGGTGCTCGCGGAAATTGCCGCGGTGCTTTCGAAGAACGGCGGATGGAAACTCGGTATTAGCGGCCATACCGACAACGTCGGCGGTGACGCGTCCAATCTGGAGTTGTCCCGACTGCGGGCACTCGCGGTCAAGTCGACCCTCGTCGAGCAGTACAAGATTGCAGCTGACCGAATGAGCACAGGCGGGTTCGGCGCCTCCCAGCCGCAATCCACGAATGACACACCGGACGGACGCGCCCGCAATCGGCGCGTGGAACTGGTGCGGCAATGATCAGCCTGCGGCGCACCGAAGCCGAGATGGCCGGGATTTTGCGTGTCGCGGCGAGAGCGATTGCAAATGGGCAGCACCCTCGGGATTTCCGGCTGTGGAGTTGCAGGTCGATTGGGGAGACGGAGAAGTTGCCATGCGCGCTTTCGGTCTCATGAATCGGAAAGAGCCCGGCATTACGAGCCCGTATGATGGAATAGGCGATCAAGCCGTCGCCGTTGGGCCCGCCCTGATGATCCAAACCGGCGAGGACCTTGTGAAAATAATATTCACCGGCGTGGATGACGCGCCCGTAAAGGCCAGGAAGATCTTCGATACCGCGAAGGCAAGAATGTGAGGCGCGCTTGTCTCACCTCGCGGTAACTCCGTCTTCCTGGACCCTGCCTCACGAGCGCTGGGCTTGGGTCGCGATGGCCATGGGCTTCACCTTGCTTTGGTTCAGCTCGCAATCGCTGTACTACGGCATCGTGAGCAGCGGCTGGCCTAACGCTGCCGCCACGATCACCTATTCCACGTCGAACGACACTCGGAGACGTCGCTACGTGGATATCCGCTACACGTACATAGTCAACAGCTCTATGTACAGCGGCGACACCTTCCGCTACAGCGTCTTTATGAATCGCTGGCAGATGAGATCAATCGAAGTCAGTGCGGCGCAAGCTGCATACCCCATCGGCAGCCATCCCCGCCTAGCGTTCGATCCGCGAAACCCCCGCCGTTCGGTGCTCGAGCCCGGCCCGCACTTCGATGATCTGTTGTGGATTGCCGCAGGTCTCATGTTTGCGGTCACCGGCCTTCTGGCGGGAGAGACAAAGCGCGTGACACCATCGACCTCCAGCACGACGGGCGCAGAGACCCGTACCGGGAGGCACCGCTATTCATTCGCAGTGATGCTGGCATGCATCAGCTTTTTGCTCATGAGCCTAGGCCTGTATCGGATCTATGCGGGAATGGCGGCCTCATCCTGGCCGACCGTCGAGGGCCGAGTGCTCTTCTCGAAGACCATCGGCGGCAATTCATCGGGCAATTATCGCACCGAAATTCGCTACGAATATTTTTTGACAGGACAGCCTTACAGTGGCGCAGCTTCGCTGCTCGGGCGCCAAGACGAATCTTTCGCGCTGTCGAAATCGCATCCCGTAGGTCAGAGGATCACGGTTCACTATGATGCGGCAAATCCGCAGCGCTCGGCGATAGAGACAGGCATTACCTGGCACCACTTCATGCTTCCCCTATATGCCGTGGTCGTTTTGTTGCTTGCCGCCCTGGCAAAAGGCGCGGCGGATGCGCGGACTTGAACCACGCCTCAGATCCGCGCAACCCGGAGCCTCAGCGCATTACTGATTACCGACACGGAGCTCAAACTCATGGCCGCCGCAGCAATGACCGGGCTTAGAAGCAATCCGAAGGCAGGATAGAGAACACCGGCGGCGACCGGCACGCCCACGGCATTGTAGACGAACGCGAGAATCAGATTTTCGCGGATATTGCGCATAGTGGCGCGACTCAGAGCGCGACCTCGGGCGATTCCCGCGAGATCGCCCTTCACCAGCGTGAGGCTCGCACTTTGCATCGCGACATCGGTCCCTGTGCCCATCGCGATGCCCACATCCGCCTCGGCAAGTGCAGGCGCGTCGTTGACCCCATCGCCCGCCATGGCCACGATCCGCCCTTCGCTCTTTAAGCGCCGCACGATTGCGCTTTTTTGATCGGGCAGGACTTCGGCTTCTACCTCGGTTATCTTGAGTTTCGCGGCGACTGCCTGTGCGCTTGTACGATTGTCTCCGGTCAACATCACGATTCGCAGACCTTCGCCGCGTAGCGAATCGAGTGCCGCCATTGTCGTTGCTTTAATCGGATCGGCGACGGCAATGATGCCCGCAGGCTTATCATCGACAGCCACAAACATCGCAGTGGCGCCCTCCTTTCGCAAGATGTCGGCATGCGGTTGAAGCTCGGCGCTCTTGACGTTCAGACCTTCAAGCAACGCCGCATTGCCGACAGCAACGCGTCGCCCGCCAATCGTGCCCGTGACCCCCTTGCCGGTGATCGATGCGAAATTCGTCACCGCTTGCAATGCAACTTTTCGCTCCGCCGCGGCAGCCACGATGGCGGCGGCCAGCGGGTGCTCGCTCGATTGCTCAAGGCTAGCCCCAAGCCCGAGGATTTCCGCTGCGTCAAAGCCCTCAGCCGGTTCGACCGCCGTTACCTTAGGCTTACCTTCCGTGAGGGTCCCGGTTTTATCAATGACCAAAGTGTCGACCTTCTCGAAGCGCTCGAGTGCCTCGGCGTTCTTGATGAGTACACCGGCGCCGGCGCCTTTGCCAACGCCCACCATGATCGACATAGGCGTCGCGAGTCCCAACGCGCAGGGGCATGCAATGATGAGCACCGAGACCGCCGCCACCACCGCCGATCCCAACGCCGGTGCCGGCGCCCAAATCATCCACGCCACAAATGCAATGACCGCTGAGGCGATGACTGCGGGAACGAACCAGGCCGAGACCTTATCGACCAAGCGCTGGATAGGTGCCCGACTGCGCTGCGCCTCGGCGACCATTTTCACAATATGCGACAGCACAGTATCCGCTCCGACCTTACCCGCGGTGATCGTAAGCACACCGGTCCCATTGATGGTGCCGGCGATAACCTTCGCACCCGCGACTTTCTCCACCGGCATCGATTCACCAGTGACCATGGATTCATCGACCGAGCTTTTGCCCTCCGACACGGAGCCATCCGCCGGCACGGCGTCACCCGGCCTGACGCGAAGCTTATCGCCGACGTGGATCTGGTCCAGCGCTACCTCCTCGTCCGTGCCGTCGGCGCGAATGCGCCGCGCGGTCTTGGGCGCTAGCTTCAGGAGCGCTCGAATGGCGCCGCCGGTTTTCTCTCTCGCGCGCAGTTCGAGTACCTGACCCAGCAATACGAGAACGGTGACGATCGCGGCAGCTTCGTAATACACCGGGATCAGATCGCCTCGCTTAAGCGCTGCGGGGAACAGACCTGGGGCAAAAGTCGCGAACAGACTGTACAAATAAGACGCGCCAACCCCAAGCGCAATCAACGTGAACATATTGGGCGAGTGATTGAGTACTGAAGCCCAGGCGCGCTGAAAGAAGGGCCAGGCGCACCACAGAACTATGGGTGTTGCCAGTACCAATTGAATCCACATCGAGGTGCCCATCGAGACAAGGCGATCGAGATTCAGCGCCGTCCAATGACTGCCCATTTCCAATACAAAAATTGGCGCTGCAAGAATAGAGCCGATGACGAACCGTCGCGTCATGTCCTTCAATTCAGGGTTCGACCCTTCTTCCTCCGGAATGCCTTCAGGCTCGAGGGCCATGCCGCACAGGGGGCAGCTCCCCGGGGCATTGCGCCGGATCTGCGGGTGCATGGGGCAGGTATAGATGGTGCCTTGCGCGGACGGGGTAGCCGGTGCAGCCGGTATGCCCGGTTTGGCCCTCGCAACCGAAGCGTCGGACTTGAGGTACTGTTCGGGAGTGGCCACAAATTTAGTCTTGCACCCCCCGCTGCAAAAAAAGTACGTTTGACCGCGGACTTCCGCCTGGTGCTTGGCGGTCGCCGGATCGACGCTCATACCGCACACAGGATCTGTGGATTGGCTTAACACCCCAGGGCTGACCGCCGGTGGCTCCGAGCCGCAGCAGCCAGTTTTATCGGAAGCAGTGCTCATGATCGATGACCTTGGATGGCTGGACTGGGGCTTTACCGATTGTAAGCTGCTACCTGGGTACGGAGTCGAGCGGTGCTTAATCCGGTCTGTCGATCTTTCGAGCGTCCAATGTGGGCTTCCGTACAGATGGGTCGCTTACAAGCGGGCATCATGAAATCTGACAGTCAAATCGGATGTTGGCTGCTACCGCAAGGTACATTTGATATGCGTGCGGCGCAGAAGTGCGACGATCAAGGGCGTAGGAATGATTGACTCACATGGAACTATGGTGAGTTTCCCGCGTACAGGCACGCGGGGGGTATTTTTTCCCCGAGCCCAACCCAAGGTTTCGTATGCTGCATGATTTTCTAAGCACCCACCGCGGCGTATTAATCGAGCAATGCCGGGCAAAAGTCGTTGTCAGGCGCGGTCCCCGAGCGACCGGCGGCGAGCTTGCGCACGGCATCCCCCTCTTTCTCGATCAATTGATTCGGACGTTGCGCGTCGAGCAGACCTCGACACCCCTGGAGAGCCGCAAGATCTCAGGCGCCGCGGACGGCGGTACATCCACGGCATCGGAGATAGGCGCCACGGCTGCCCGCCACGGCCTCGAGCTGCTGCAGGACGGGTTCACGGTCGATCAGGTCGTGCACGATTATGGAGACCTGTGCCAATCGATTACTGAAATGGCACTCGAACGGGGAGTAACGGTCCAAACCGTCGAATTCCAAACGCTCAACCGCTGCCTCGATAACGCGATCGCGGATGCCGTAACCCAATTTGCCGACGGCCGGGAAGCTTTCATCATCGATCGCGAAGTGCAGTCACTGAACGAGCGAACCGGGGTGCTCGGGCATGAGCTGCGTAACTTAGTCCACGTTGCAAAGCACGCTTTTAGTGCCATCAAGCTTGGAAAGGTCGGCCCGAATGGTTCGACCAGCGCCGCTTTGGAGCGCAGCTTGGATGGGATCAGCGCACTCATTGAGCGCGCTCTCATCGACGTCAGGACGACTGCGCGCATGCCGGCACGGACGCAGCCCGTATTGCTTGCTGACTTTATCGGAGAGGTCCAGATTGCGGCTTCAATGGGAGCACATGCGCGCCAATGCCAGCTATCGGTGTCGGTGGTGGATCCGACTTTGACGGTGGATATCGATCCCGATTCGCTAATGTCCGCGGTGGGCAATCTGTTGCAAAATGCGTTTAAGTTCACCCATCCGCACTCCACGGTCGCCCTCGACGCCTATGCAGACGCTGATAGAGTCCGGATCGACGTCAAAGATCAGTGCGGCGGCTTACCCAGCGGCTTACAAGAAATTATGTTCCTCCCGTTTACCCAAGGTAGCACCGATAAAACCGGCCTGGGACTAGGACTGTCCATTGCCCGAGGAATTATCGAGGCGCATAACGGAATCTTGAGCGTGCGCGATGTGCCGGGCATTGGCTGCGTCTTCACGATCGATTTGCCGCGGCTCGCAATGCCGTTGCTCGCCGTTGCATCGCACGAATCGATCCAATAAGGAGTTTCCGCGGCGGTTCACGAACTCACGCGTACACCGCGCGCTTCGGCAATATTGGGTGCCGCGCTAAACAAGCGTTCGCATTCTGCTTTGACTACGCCATAACATTCGCAGGAACGCCGCAAGATCCCGGCGCGGTCCAAGATCGTGATGTTTCCTTTGTCGTAGTCAATCAGCCCCGCCTTTTGCAGCACGGCGGCGGCGGCTTTGACACCGGCGCCGCTGATCCCAAGCATATTGCCGATCAATTTTTGCGTCATGTTCAGTTGACTCGACTTCAATCGATCCAGACTCATGAGCAGCCAGCGGCACAGTTGCTGGTCCAAGGAGTGATGCCGATTGCAGGCAGCAGTCTGCACCATCTGAGTGATCAGCGCCTGCGCAAAGCGCAGCAAAATCATTTGAAACATACCCCCTCGGGCGAATTCATCCTTGAGTTGTTGCGCGGTGAGCCTGTACGCGAATCCGGCGTTTTGCACAATCGCACGGCTCGATGTGGAATCCCCTCCCATGAACAGTGGCACACCGATCATTCCCTCTCTTCCGATGATCGCGATTTCCGCCGATTCGGCGTTGTGCATCACGTAAAGAATGGAGATGATGGCGTCGATTGGAAAATAAGCGTGAGAGAAGGGTTGTCCTGCTTCACACAGCACCTCACCGAGCTTCAACGGCACCCACTCCAGTTCCGAGAAAATCCGGTCACGCTCGGCACCGCGAACCACTTCGAGCAATGCATTGTTCCGTTTCGGCGCGCGCACGGGTTCCTTCAGAAGACCCACCATGTCCGGCTCGTCGAGCAAAGGGCGCATTGAATCTCCCGATTTATCGTTTTACTGACACAATAGGTGGTCGGCAGCGGGTGCCCTAGCCGGCTCATGTTGAAGGACTTCCTGCGCCGCTTCTGTACGCCAACGTACGTAAGCGGCAGTTGAACGTATCACGCAAGGTGGCAACCTGGGTCTGTCTGCTAGCGCCCAGACGTGGGACCTCATCGGGTGTTTACTAATGACCCAGCTCAATGGAGAAGCGCATCGCATTCCCCGGCTCGCGAGCGGAACACAGGACGTTGCAGTGCAAACTGACACGATGATCGTCACGGGTATGTCATGCGGCGGCTGCACGAACAAGATATCGCTCGCGCTGAACGAGGTCATCGGCGTCGAGGACGTTCAGGTCTCACTCGCCTCCGGCGAAGTTACAGTTCGATATGATGAGCGGAGCACCTCCCCACAACAGCTAAGTGCAGTCGTTGTCCGCTCCGGGTTTGGCGTGGACGGCATCGCCGCGACTAACGGCCACGACCCCAATCCCACTCACAGCGGTTGACCAGACGCCCATGTCGATGTCCGGCAGGAGGGCGCAGCCAGCTCTCAGAACTCCTGAAACAGCTCCAAGTCCTGTATCTTGGAGTCCGCGCCGTACCTAACCGTGTAGAAGTTCACCATGTCCCGGCCTTCGACACGGTACACGCGAGTTCTGCCTCCGGAAGTGGCGTGATCCGCCGCCACACTAAAGTGCAGGATCGGGCCCAATTCGGCAAGATCGCGTCGCAATGTCTGCGTTGGGATCGATGCGGGCAATTCCGGCAATGGCATGCCCACGGCTGTTTCCCGCGCCCTCGACAAAATATTCTGGAAATTCTGGCTCCGAGCCGGCGCCGTGTCGGCAATGCTCTCCGGATAGGGCGTGAGCGCGGGATCAACCAATCCAGCCACGCTGTGACCGAGTCGTTCAGTGCGGCATAACGCCAGATTGGTAAGCAATATCACAGTGAGTCTCTGGTCCGGGTAGCGCGACATCACCGCCTGAAATCCCTGCCAATTACCGTCGTATTCCACGACCCGCCGGCCGTTGATGTAACTGTTTTCCCACCCGTAGCCGTAGTGATATAGCGGCGTCTGACCGTTGCGGTGCGCGTCAACGCGCCACATACGTTCCAGTTCCCCCTGCGGCAAAACACTGTCGCCATCGAGCGCCCGATCCCACTTCATCAGGTCGATCACCGTGGAGTACAAACTGCCGTCGGCGGTACGATTCAGTGCCGGCGCCACCGGAGTTTGATTGCGCAGCGTGCCATCGTCGCGCAATTCGTAGCCGCTGGCGCGTCCCGGGATGATGTTTGCATCGGAAATGATGCGCGTGCGGCTCATGTTCAAGGGTTTGAAGATTCGCTGTTGCAAGAAATCGCCGTAAAACTCACCTGCCACCCGATTGATCACGAACCCCAACAGCACGTAACCCACGTCGCTATACGACACATCGGTGCCGGGCTCGAAGTCCAAGGGCTGACTGATGGCGAGCTGAATGAGTTCAGCGTCGCTGTAGTCGTGTGACACATCGAGCAGCTGACGCCGCGGTGTCGTGTATTGAGAAATTCCCGCCTGATGATTGAGCATCAGCCGCAGCGTGATCTTGCTCCAGCTCGAGGGCACCTCCGGCAGGTACTTGGATAAGGGGTCATCTAAGTTCAGCTTGTGTTCGTCGGCGAGCATCATGACGGCGACCGCAGTGAACTGCTTGCCGATGGAACCTAGTTGAAACACAGTGCTCGGGGCGACGGCCACAGGATGCTCGAGAGTGGCCGCACCGTACCCTTTGACGTACAGCGGCTTGCCGTCCTTCAGCACCGCCAGTGCTATTCCCGGAATGTGCTGACGCTGCATTTCGGCTCGCAGATAGCGATCCACTGCCGGACGAAAATCGCCCGCATTCACTGGTGATGACAAGCCGAGCAGCGCAAGCGCCGCCAACAGCCGTAACTTAAGTGCGGCGGGTCCCATCAGGAACTAGCGCGGCACCAGGGTGTCGGCACGGATTGTCGAATCCAGCTCCGTTTCGGCAAGTACCGTAAGATGAGGATGCGTAAGCAGAGCCGTGACCGGCCACATCGGATCCGGAATACCGCGCTTGAAAGCGGCCAGCGCTTTCGCCTTGGCGCCGCCGGCCACCAGCAGGAGTATTTCCCGCGCCGCAACTATGGTCGATATTCCTACGGTGATGCCGCTTTCCGGGATGGCAAACTTGGACTCGGTTTGAGCCACGTGCGTGGCGCGGGTCTCCTGGCTCAAAGTAACCACCTGAGTCGGCGCTGACCAATCGCTTCCCGGCTCATTGAAGCCGATGTGCCCGTTGGTGCCAAGCCCTAGAATGGCAAGATCCAATCCGCCGCACGCCGCAATCGCAGCCTCGTAGTCGCGGCATTCTGCCGTAAGGTCGGCCGCGTCGCCACGCAGCAGACGAATGTGTTCCTCGGGTACACCGGCCGGCGTCAAAAAATTTTCTCTCAAGAAACGCGCATAGCTCAATGGATGAGCCGCGTCCAAGGCGATGTAGTCATCCAAATTGAAGAACCGCGCTCGCTTCACCGACAGCCGGCCCGCCGCCACGCGCGCCACCCACTCGGCATACAGTCCAAGCGGTGTATGCCCCGTGGGCAATGCAATTGCCGCATCCGGCTTGCGTGCGATCAGCGCGGCAACATGGTCCGCGGCGGCACGCGAAAATTCGCTGCCGCTGCGGCGCCAGATGATGGCTGACGAAGATGCGGCTATCATCAGAAGCTGCGCTGCAGCGAGATTCCGATGGTGCGCGGGCGATTCGTGAACATGCGCGTGCGATTCGAGGCATCGTAGTTGTCGGAAATGAATTTCGACAGGTTGGCGCGCTTATCGCAGACATTGTCGACGAACACATCTCCTTCCCAATTATTGTGTGTGATGGCGGCGCGCGCATCGAGGATGGCGTAGGCGCGCTGAAACGTCGCGGGATCAGTACGGTCGAAGTCGGAATAGGATTCGCCCACATATTGTTCATCCGCGCGCACATAGCCCGAATAGCCGGCGGCGGGCGTAAACAAATACTTCGCGGACGCATTGCCGTTCCACCGTGGCACGTTTTCAAGCTGCTGACCGGCCACGCCGTCCAGGGATGGTGCATCGGCCGCGAGCACTGCCTTGGTATAGCCTAAGCCGGCGCCTAAGATCAGATTGGCGGTGGCCTCGCCCTGCAGCTCGAGCTCGGCCCCATGGACTTTTGCCGAGCCGGCGTTCTCGGTAATCTGATAGGAACACGGCAAGGTACGGCCCTGTTGTACATCGCTCCATTTGATGTAGTAGGCCGCCGCGTTGATGGTGAGCGCACCGTTGAGCCAACGGGTCTTGGCCCCCGCTTCGTAGTTCCACAGGCTGTCCGGACCATACGGCCCATAGTCCTGGCCGCAGCCTTTTTGCGCCAGATTGCTGGTGTTGACACCACCCGGGCGCACGCCTTTGGAGGCACTCACGTAGTACAGTTGATGGTCGGTGGCCTGATAAGAGATCTCGCCCTTGGGATCAAATCCCGTGTTCTTGGCACTGCCGTCCGAAACCGAAGGACCTCCGTTGCTCAAGCCATCTTCGTAGCGCACGGTGGTGTATTCGAGCGCATACCAACGCACCCCCGCGGTGGCCTTCCACTGGCTGGTGATCTGATAATTCAGTTCGGTGAATGCCGCGTACTGCTTGGGCGAGTAGTCACCATGCTGCGAGTAATTGGTATCGCTCAACGGGCCCGGGCCAAAAAAGGCGATCGAGGTGGGAGAATTCGCGAACAAGGCATTGTACCCAGGGGTCACATAGTTGACATAGTAGTGACGATTGGCATTGTTGAAGTAGCCGCCGACCACGCCGCTCAAGGGCGAGCCCTGTGGCGCGAAGGCAAGGCGTACCTCTTCGGTTAGCTCGCGCGTGGTGACGATGGGGGCATACACACTCGGCACGAACTGGCCCTGTGGAATGTTGTATTCCAGCGCCTCGGATTCATCGTCGGGCGTGGTCTCGTGACGTTGCATGTAGGATGTGGTGGACAACAAGCTGCCCCACCCCAAATCGTAGTTCATCGTGAGATTGCTGAGCGTGAAGCGATCCGAATAGGCCTCTGAAATATTGAACGGGCGGTTTTGCACCAGCGCATGGCTCGAGCCGCCCTCGGGAATATCAAAATTCGGCGGTCCACCGGCCTGGTTATCCTGCAGCCACACCGAGGGGGTGATGGTGAAGGCATCCGTGACGGCCACTTTCAGCAGCGTGCGCACGGTGAACGTCCGGTCGGTATTGACATCGTGCACCACCGACGTCGGCTGCGTAGGCGCCACCGGATACGCGGGGAATCCGGCCTGCGCGTCGGGATTCGGCGCCCAGACGCCGATCCGCCGATCGATGAATCCGCTGAAGTCCTTGTAAGTTGCGACCACACGCAGAGCCGCTCGGTTATCGATGAGTGGGATGTTGATCATGCCGTCGACGCGTAAGTTGCCGCCGCCATGTGCGGTGTCCGAGCCTTCGACTTTGACGGTGCCCTCTCGTTGTCCGAGATCCGGTTGATTGGTGATGAGCCGCACCGTGCCGCCCATGGAACTGGCGCCGTACAGCGTGCCCTGTGGTCCTCGCAGCACTTCAACACGCGCGAGGTCGAACAAGTCTGGATCGATCGTGGCCGTCGCGCCGTCGCCACCGGAGGGCAGTATGGGCGTTTCGTCCACGTAGAAGCCGGTGGTCGGAGCATTTCCGCCGACCGAGGCGATGCCGCGGATGGAATAGCTGCTGCGCCCCGGGCCAGCCGAAATTAAGCTCACCCCTGGAATACGCGCTGCCAGCGATGAGAAATCCTGTACACCGGCTTCGGCCAGGGCTGCGCCGCCGTAGGCAACGATGCTCAACGGCACGCGCTCGATGCTCTCACTGCGCTTTTCTGCCGTAACGATGATGTCGCCTAATTCGTTCGACGCCGACTCCCCGGTGGCGGGGGCCTGCTGGGCGAATACACGCGCTGCCAACATCACGCCGGCGGCGGCGATCATGCAGGGAAGGACTCCCACCCGCTTCATGGGCGATCCTGCGCGAGCGAATGCGCGATTTTGCCGAGCAGATCCGGAACTCCCACGTCGCGAATCAAATTGGGATAGCGCTCGCCGCCTGAGTATTGCAATTCCAACGTCTTGAACATGTCGTCCTTTTCAATTAGCAGAGTCAGTGGTGCGGCGGGACCCGTGGGATGCGCCAGTGTGTCGTGCAACAATTCTTTGGACCATTTGTAGCCGTTCAGCGCGATCAAACGGCTGCCCGGCGCGACGCCCGCCAAGTCCGCGGGAGAACCGGGAACGATATCGCCCACCGTGGCCCCCTCATCATCCACATAAAACCCCAGCGAGTAATGCAGATCGAGATCGCGATCGTCGGCCTCGTGGGCAACATGCATGCTGGAGGGCTCCGACGTATAAGCCAGATGCCAGCCGGCGGCCTGCAGCCCCTCGAGCGGCGCGTTTGGCCTGAGGCGATTCAAGCGCTCGCGCCAAAACCCCGCCCAGTCGTACGGCTGCACGGCGTTGAGCGCGGCCACCAGGTCGTTGAAATCGTACGGCTTCACCTGCGGGGCCGAGCTCGGCGGCCCATAAAACAATCTACAGAAATCGTCGAGACTCTTTCGGCCCTTCGACTCGCGCCGAATCAGCGTGTCCGCTTCCAGCCAGAGCAGCGCCGATTCCTGATAGAAGTCGTCCTGCCGGCGCAGTCGCGCCGCCCAACCGCGAGACTGGTAGTAGAGCAGTTGCGCCGCGACGGTGGTGTCCTGTAAGGAACGCCACTGGCGGCTGCCATGCGAATCCATGGCGGCGGCGATGCGCGCCAGTTCGTCGCGAAATTCCTCTTCGGTAAGCAACCCGCTGCGGGCTGCGAGCACATCGCCCAAGTATTCTGTCAGCCCTTCATACACCCACAGCATCTCATCGAGCATGGGTTCCTGAAAGTTCGGGGTGGCGAGGCCGACGGGGCGACGAAATTTTCCGTTCCAGGAATGCACGTACTCATGCGGCAGCAAATTGGCCTCGGCGCGCCGCACCTCATCGTCGACCAAGGCGCGCAGCGGCGAGCGATCGTCGCTCGACTCATGATGTTCCAGCCCGTCGGGCATGATCTGATCGGTGAGCGCCCAGAGAAACTCGTAGCGATTGTAGTGCGTTGCGCCGAACAGGGCCGACGCTTCGCGCACCAGCGCGCGGTAGTGCGCTTCCGTCTGCGGACTAATATTGAGCGCCACCTGGGTGTCGGCCGCGAGGTGCAGGGTCACGGCCGGCGAGCCGCCGAGGGCGAGGTCCTTGACGTAGCGGCCCGCCAGGAGCGTGGAATCGGCGAGCGTCGTCAAGGACACGGGCGCGAACTCTACTGCACTGTCGTTCACGCCGGTCGTGGTGAGCGCCGTGGCGTATTTCCATCCTGCAGGCAATCGCACGGAGGCATGGTAGGTCAAATCGTCGCTGCGGGTTTGCGCCGGGTACAGGAGCAGCTGATTCCACTCCAGGATCAGCAGCGAGTCGGTGGCCGTGCGCGGCGTCTCG
>JBDUBO010000052.1:0-25931 GCA_040004115.1 Gammaproteobacteria bacterium
TGCCGAACCGGGTGCCGATTTGCGGTCTCCACAAGCGCTCAATGTCAATAGACAGCCAAGGGCCAGAATCGCCGTCCGACGAACGCTTACCATCAACCGCTTCCCCTTAATCTTAAGTGCGCGACGACGACCGCACGGCGTACGTTGCACGCCCGTCGAGAGCCTGGCCCACTTTATATCGCAGCAGCGCGGGGCGCGCTACACGTTCAACAACAGATGCTCGCGTTCCCATGAACTGATGACCTGCGCGAAGGTCTCGTACTCCGCTTCCTTGACCGCCGTATAAGCGAGCACGAAGCGATCGCCGAACAGGTCAACCAGGGGCTTGGACTCGCGCAGCAAGCGCAACGCCTCCGCCAAGGTGCGCGGCAGGGCGATGGCGAGGTCATAGGCACTGCCGGCGATCGGCTCGGACGGCTTCAATCCCTCTACCATGCCGAGATAGCCGCAGGCCAGCGATGCCGCGATAGCAAGATAGGGATTCGCGTCGGCGCCGCCGACCCGGTTCTCGACACGCCGCGCCTCGGGCCCCGACATGGGGACTCGGAGGCCAGCGGTCCGATTGTCGTAACCCCAATGCACATTGATGGGTGCCGACGAGTAGCGGCTGATGCGCCGGTAACTGTTTACGTTCGGCGCGAACAGCGACATCGCACCCGGCAGGTACTTCTGTAAGCCGGCGATATGACCGAAGAACAGCGGCGATGGAGAGCCGTCGGCATTGCTGAATATGTTCTTTCGCGTCTTCATGTCGACGATGCTTTGGTGCAGGTGCATGGCGCTGCCCGGCTCCTTCGCCATGGGTTTGGCCATGAACGTGGCATACATCTTGTGGCGCAGCGCCGCCTCGCGCGCGGTGCGCTTGAACAAGAAGGCCTGGTCGGCGAGGCTCATGGGATAGCCATGCAGCAGATTGATTTCCATCTGCGCCGCGCCGGCCTCGTGGATTAGGGTATCGATTTCGATATCCTGCGCTTCGCAGAACGAGTACATATCGTCGAACAGGGGATCGAATTCGTTCACCGCGGCGATGCTGTACGCCTGGCGGCCGATTTCCGGACGGCCAGAGCGGCCCACCGGCGGCTTCAAGGGATAGTCGGAATCGACGTTGGGTTCGACCAGGAAGAACTCGAGCTCCGGCGCCACCACCGGCTCCCAACCATGCGCCTCATACAGATCGAGTACCCGCCGCAGCACGTAGCGCGGCGCCATCGTGACCGGCCGGCCGTCGCCGTAGAAACAATCATGAATTACCTGCGCGGTCGGTTCCGCCGCCCAGGGCACGACCCGCACCGTTTTCGGATCCGCCTTGAGGACAATATCGATGTCCGAAGGATTCATGGCGCTTTGATCGTCGGGATAGTCGCCGGTCACCGTCTGCAGGAAGATGGCCTCCGGCAAACGCATGCCCTCCTCCTCGGCAAATTTCTCCGCAGGCATGAGCTTGCCGCGGGCGACGCCTGCCATGTCCGGAATGATGGCCTCTACTTCCGAAATGCCGTGCTCTCTCAAGAATTGCTGAATCGTGCTCGCCATAAATCACCTGTCAACTGTGCGCGCCCGACTGGCTTCACCGAATGCCGCGAACAAGGCGCGCGAAAATGGATTCTGCGCAAACTGCCATTCAGGATGCCATTGCACGCTGACGGCGAAATTCGGTGCGTCTGCGACCCGGAATGCCTCGATGACTCCGTCCGGTGCGCGCGCCTCGACAGCCAAATCCTCTCCCAGGGTTTCAATTCCCTGCCAATGCAGGGAATTGACGTGCAGGCGATCCTGTCCGGCGATGGTGCGCAATGTCCCTCCGGGCTCCAGGAGGACTTCGTGAGCCGGTCCGTATTGCACGTCAAGCGGTGAGGATTCGTCTTCGCGGTGATCGAGGTATCCGGGTATCTCGTGCAGCCGCTGGTGCAGGGTGCCGCCGTAGGCGACATTCATTTCTTGAAATCCGCGGCAAATCGCCAGCACCGGCAATCCGGCGGCGACAGCACGCGGAATCAGCGGAAGCGTCGTAGCATCCCGATTTGGGTCATGTAGGGTTCCCGGCTGGCTGGCCGGTCCTCCGTAGTGGTGAGGTTCGACATTCGATGCACTCCCGGTAAGCAACAATCCATCGCAGGCCTGCAACAGCGACGTCAAATCGATCTCAGACCCCAGAGCAGGAATGAGCACCGGCACCGCGTTCGCGCCCGCGGCGACGGCTTCGATGTACTTCTCGCCGGCCATGTGGAAGTAGTGCTTCCCACACAGCCTGCGGTCGGCTGGAATTCCGATGAGCGGCAAGCGAGACATGTTTAATATATTAAACGTCCAGATGGACGGTTGGGCTTCCTTAACGACTGTATTACACCATACCGGCGGTGACTCGTCCCGCTACTGCTGCGACAATTGGCTAAGATTTAGGCATTTCCGCGACTTAGCAGCGATTGGTGCAACGCAGCAACATTGCACTTTAGCCAAAAATCTGTGTACGCTCACAGGCGCTCATTCCTGTCAATAGCCATAAGATTTTAAACACTGCCGCCCAATACGAGCTGATGCGCCTGTCCGATCCCCCTGCCGCTTCTTATTACGCAGACTCCGTGGCGTCCTCGGCAACGCTCGCGGTGGACACCATCCGGGCGCATCGGGAAATGCTGCGTGGCGAACATCGAACCGATGTCGTGGTGCTTGGCGGCGGGATCGCCGGCTGCTCTGCTGCACTGCACTTGGCGAAGCGCGGTTACCGGGTCGCCCTGCTCGAGGCGCGCATCGTCGGCTACGGCGCTTCCGGGCGCAGCGGCGGACAGACCATCTTTGGACTTGCGGCGAGTCAGAAAACCTTGGTCGCTCAAGTCGGCCGCGACGATGCCCGGCGCCTGTTCGATTTATCCACTGAGGCGCTCGAAGTCACGCGCTCACTGATCAGCGAGCACGCCATCGACTGCGACTACCAGGCCAACCACATCCACGTTGCCCTCAAGCCGCGGCATCTGCTCGAGCTCGACGATTGGGCCCGCGAATTGCAGGAGGAATATGGCTATACGTCCGCTCGATTATTGAATCGCGACGAACTGCAGGCGCACGTGCGCAGCGACCGCTATCTCGGCGGGCTGATCGACCCGCGCAGCGGCCACCTGCATCCCCTCAAGTTCACTCAAGGGGTGGCGCGGGCGGCGGAGGCTGCCGGCGTAGAGATTTTTGAGAACTCCCAGGTACTGAGCTACCAGGAAGGTGGCGAAGTCGTCGTGTATACGGCGCAGGGCAGCGTGCGCTGCGCACATCTGGTGCTGTGTGGCAACGCCTATATCGGCGCCGTCGCACCCTCGCTGGCGCGGCGGATATTGGGCGTGGGCACTTACATTATCGCCACCGAACCGCTGGCTGAGGAACGGCTGCAGGCGCTCCTGCCCAGCAACGCAGCAATCGCCGACATCAACTGGATACTGGATTACTTCCGGCGCTCCGCTGATCATCGCCTGCTATTCGGCGGCCGCGTCAGCTATAGCGCGCTGCAGCCGCCACGGCTGGCCGAATCCATGCGGCATCGCATGCTGCGCATATTTCCGGCGCTGGCGGACGTCAAGGTGGCCTATGCCTGGGGCGGCTACCTGGACATCACCATGAACCGCGCGCCGGATTTCGGGAGGCTATCTCCCAATGTGTTCTACTGCCAGGGGTTCTCGGGGCACGGCATGACACTGACCGGACTCGCCGGCAAGCTGGTTGCCGAGGCAATCGCGGGCACCGCCGAACGCTTCGATGTATTCGCGCGAATTCCGCATCGCGACTTCCCGGGAGGCCGACTGCTGCGGCGGCCATCGTTGATCATGGCCATGTTGTACTACCGGCTGCGCGACCTGCGCTGACGCTACTTCAGTCCAGGCTTTTCCTCGCTGAATTTGGGAATCAACGTCTGACCGGTCGCAAGCAAGGTGACGGAGTTCAGGCTACCGCCATGAGATCCGTCCCGCAGCGGGCTTAAAGTGACGCTTACTTTGTCGCCGGGTTTGATGGACTGGCGAGTCCATCCGGCGCGCGTCAACACCCCCGGGCTCGTAGTCTCGAGCGCCCAGTCCTGCGCAGCGCCGCCACCGTCGGGTTGCACGAGTATGGCAAGTACGACGTGCGGATTGGTCCACTGAAAATTCTTGACAGTGCCCTTGAACGTCAACGTCTTGGTCGGCTCGTACATGGCGAAGGAATGATGCGCGAACGCAGACGTTGCGGCGCAGAGCGCCCCGCCCAGAGCGGCGATAGCCACGACAATCGACGATTGAGCCACAGATATTCGTTTCATTTGGAATCGGAACCCACGGGGACGCCGTTGTGAAATTTGATGGGCGCGAAAATCGCGTTGCCGTTCTTGTCGACGGCGTCGGTGAAGGAGCCCTGTTGGCAGACGCCTTCGGCGATGTCGAATTTTTGGGCTCTTTGTCGGTAGTACTTGCGCGTCGTGTTCCAGGGTTTGGAGAGCAGCTTGGTGGCCGTGATTTGCAGATCATCAAGCAGGGTATCCGGCCCCTGCAGATGCAGCCGCTCGACGATGTGCATGTCGCCGTTGTTCGGCACGCCCACGGCTTCGTTCACCGCCAGATACACCTGCGGCAGAACGCCCACTGTGTCCACCACCAGCGTGTCGCCCTCCCAGTGACCGATGGAGTGGCCGTGAAAGCTGGGATCCGGATCGGCGGGATGCCGCCGACCATCGGTGTAGATGCGGCGCATCCGATTGCCGTCGCCCTCACCCAATATCGTGACGCGGCCTGGGGTGAACAGAATCTCGAAGGCATTGTGCGTGATGAGCATCCAACTCGGCATGCCGGTCGGAAAGCAATGATCGATGATGGGGAAAGGGCGCCCGGCATCCTCTTCGGAGTACATATGGTGAATTTGCCCGGCAACTTGCGGTGTCCAAGGCGGAGGATTGGTCTTCTCCTGGGCGACCTGATCCCTGATAACGGGCGTCCATACGCCGCTCCAATCCGGGAGCTTGGCGAGCGCCTGCCAATCTTGCGCCGTGGGCGGCGGATTGATGGCATCGGCGGCGGCGGACGAAACGCCAGGCCAGGTACAGAGGCCTAAGACCATCATCGATGCGAGGCGGGGGAAAGTGCTCATAGTCTGTCAAGAATACCGCGAGCAGGCTCCGCATGCACGTCGCACAAAGTTGGCTAGCTCGCGGATTTTTGTTGCCCATCGGACTTCGAACTCGCCCGGCCAAAGGGCCACATTCGCGCCAACACCTAGTGCCCAATGGTCCGGACTGGAGAGGCGTCGTGAAATCGTGCAAACAGCGTAAACCAAAGCAGCACACCTAACAGCGCATGAACGTTGATCCAAAACCCTTGTGTTTGCTTTGGCCAGTCATCGTGCAACAACCCAAAATGCCGACGATGACGACGAGCACGAACATCGTCGAATGAAACACAATGGCCCCTGTCCCATAGGCCTTTCCGATTTGCAGTGGTTGCGCTGTTTCTAGGGTATCAGTGGGGCATTCTTCGGCATTCCTGCGTTGCGGGGCGAAAGCCATCATGGAGCACTCAAGATAAACCGCGCTCGGTCGTTACTTTGTAAGGCAAAGTTTAACTGATAATCGCTGCCGTGAGTTACCCGGAGCTTGTAGTTCCCAGCAACACGGCCCCACTCACGGCCATAATTCGCCGCCTGACCGCGCGAGGTAGCGCGTGCATGAGTACTCCCCGCGGAAAGCACAACGGATACGGTCTATTCAGCCGTTCGGACTCTTCGGCGCTCGTGATGCGCTGATACGCGTGCCACCCGCAATTTTCGAAGAATCCGAACCAGTCGATCGGCTCAAACAGCAAGGGTGCGGCCTGTAATGGCTTCGCCCAGCTACGTGGTGTTTGGCGGATGCCGGCGTTATCAAAATCCAGAATCCAGAATTGAGTCCAAGCGCGCAAATCCTCCGCTAGTTGAGCAACGTCGTCGTTGCAAAGGTACGACACCACCCCCTCGGCAATCATCAGCGTGTTGCTCGACCCGTAAGCGGCAAAAAGTCTGTTACGTCCGGCACAATCCAGCAAATTCAAGCCAATCCGCTCGAGGTGGCAAGTTGGGGTTTGACCCATCAACGCATTGTCTTTTAGCTGCATGAGCTCGGGAAAATCGATCTCAATCCAGCGAATGTGCGCCGGGATTCTCATCCGATACGGGCGCGTATCGAGACCTGCACCGAGATTGACGACGCACGCGATGCCGCGGCGTATCGCATCTTCGATCAGCCGGTCGATGGCGCAGGTCCGCATGACGACACCCCACCCGGTAATGGCGGAATTCGGCATCGAGCGTGCTATGGCGGCGCCCCGCTTCCCGGCCAACCGCGCCGCCAGCCGGTCTTCGAAAACAGCATCCGGACGATCTGTTTCTTTGGCCCTCAAAGCCGCCACCCACAGGGCCGTGTCGGTGACATTAAGGATCGGCGTTTTAGGCATCATGAAGGGGAAAGTGGCAGTAACAAGCCGCTTCAATATATTACTTTGCATCGCAAACAGGAACTTTGTATGGAAAAGTAAGTCAAGAACGGAAATTGAGCTCGGGAATCTCTATGCGTGCTTTGAGATTACGGTTGCGCATCCCTTCTACGAAACACCGGATTCGCGCGTATCTGATCCTACTCAGCGTATTTCTGGCCGGCAGTGGTGCCCGGGCGGCAGATATGGATTTGAGCGCCTACCGCGGCAAGGTCGTGTACTTGGACTTTTGGGCCTCTTGGTGTGCTCCCTGCCGCGAATCCTTCCCATGGCTCGGCGATTTGGTGCGCAAATATGGCGAGAAAAACGTCGTTGTGGTTGCCGTAAACGTGGACCATGACCGCTGGCGCGCTGAGCGTTTTCTAAACGATACGCCCGCCAACTTCCCGATTATTTATGACCCCCAGGGCGAAATTGCAACGGCCTACAAGGTGGCCGGCATGCCCAGCGCGGTTCTGGTCGATCGCACCGGCAAAGTACGGTTTCAACACGAAGGCTTTTCAGAAAAACGGAAGGAAGCGTATGAAGAACAGTTGCGGAGGCTGATCAGTGAAGCTGTGCACTAGGCTTGCCTTGAGTGCCATCGGCTTGGCTGCCCTCTGCATCAGCGGTTGCGCCTCGTTTGGGGCCAAACCCTGGCAGCATGATTTACTGGCCGAGCGTGCGATGCAGGTCGATCCCTATCCACTGCAGTCCTCCATCGACGATCATATCTACTTCAGCAAGGAGGCCTCCAGCGGCGGTCGCAGCTTTGCGGGCGGGGGATGCGGGTGCAATTAAAAGCAACGCACAGCGCTGCCAATCCCGGTCTGCGGCGCGCACTTAAAATCGCCGCGGCGGGACTGCTTGCAAGTGGCACCGGTAAAGCCCAAGAGGTGCCGCCGGACGCTCCGTCCACGGGTGTCGATTCCGGAGTGCTTTACTATCACGAGAACGGTCGGGTGCAAGCCATCGAGCCCGAACTTAACCTATCCCAAATGTTCGGTGAGGACAGCAAACTCTCGATCGGTGCTGTAGGCGATGCACTTACGGGAGCGACGCCCTTAGGCGCGGTGCCCTCGACGCTGCCACAAACATACATTCGACCCTATAAAGTTGTCCCCTTGGGCACGCCGGTGACCGTGACCACGGCCTCGGGAGGATCCACGGTGGTCCTCGTCCCTCCCGCAGCGGGCGCGACGACCCAAACCCTTGCCGCCAGCACGATTGTGCCGGCGAATACGTATCCCCTGGATCATGCTTTTCACGATGATCGCTTTGCGGGTCACATCGGTTGGGAACAGGCGCTCACATCGACCCTGAAACTCAATGGCGGCCTCGCGTACTCAAAGGAGCACGACTACCGCTCGGAGAGTGCAAACATCGGGCTATCCAAGGATTTTTTTGCGCACAACACCACGCTCGACGCCGGACTGAACTACGAATCTGACTTATCCTTCCCCATAGGCGGTACGCCGACTCCGCTCACGGTGATTAACGGTGACTGGAAGGGGCCCGATGCCTCGCGTCACGAAGTCGATGCCGTCGCTGGAATCACTCAAGTCATGAATCGAAGGTGGTTGGCGACGTTGAGCTATTCCTACGCCGACGCGCATGGCTATCAAAATGATCCTTACAAGATTATTTCTGTCGTTGACCCCATCAGTGGCCAACCCAACTCTCAACTTTATGAGAGCCGGCCTGAATCGCGCCGCAAGCAAAGTGTGTTCCTGGACAACAAGATCCACCTCAGCAGCGATGTCATCAGTGTCTCGCTGCGCGGCTACAAAGATGATTGGGGAATCAAGTCGGTTACGGCCGACCTGCGGTATCGATTCCAAATAGGCCAGGACTACTATATTGAACCTCATGTCCGTTATTATGACCAGCGGGCCGCAGATTTTTTCCGCTACTACTTGGTGGCGGGTGAAGCGATGCCCCAGTACGCGTCCGCCGACACGCGGCTCGCAAAATTTCATGCCGCAACCTATGGCATGAAGTTCGGCATGCCGTTAAACGAAGGCTCCGAATTCAACGTGCGCATCGAATATTACGACCAACACGGTAACGGCTCACCGGCCTATGCGATCGGGCAACTCAGGCAGCAGAATTTGTTCCCGGATTTGCAGGCAGTGACTGTATTGTTGGGATACACCTATGCATTCTAGCCTGGCGCCTCACGCGGCAACGCCGGCGTGAGCGTGAATGGCGCGCGAACGGAAAGATCTGTCGACGAATTTTACCGCAATGGCGAGTCCCTGCGTGGTGCTCGTCGATTCGTCCGATTCATTGCTGGGCGAAGCCGTGGGCGACCTGGTCAAAAGCGAAGCGCTGCGTATCGAGATGAAATTCTCGCGTTACCGGCCGAGCGTGGTCACACACATCAATGAGCATGCGGGCGATGCGGTGCTGGTCGATGAGGAATCGGCCGACCTGCTCGACTATGCCGCCCTGTGTTATCGCTTGAGCGAGGGACTTTTCGACATTACGTCGGGGGTGCTGCGTCGCGTATGGAAGTTTGACGGCACAGGAACGTTGCCCACCTCCGCACGGGTCCAGCAGGCGCTCGAGTTTGTCGGTTGGCATCGCGTGCGCTGGAACCGGCCGGTACTGCAATTGGCGCCCGGAATGGAAATCGATTTTGGCGGAATCGGCAAGGAATATGCGGTCGATCGGGCATTGGCGCTGGTCCAAAAGCGCACGCCGGTGCCCGTGCTCGTCAATCTCGGCGGGGATCTGCGGGTTACCGGTCTTAGGCACGATGGCGCGCCGTGGCGGGTGGTCATTGAGGATGTGGATCGACTCGGCAGTTCCGCGGGGTTGTTAGAACTGTCGCACGGCGCAATCGCGACCAGCGGCAACACTCACCGCTTTCTCGAGAAGGACGGCATCCGCTACGGGCATGTGCTGAATCCGAAATCCGGGTGGCCTATCGATGAGGCGCCAAGGTCGATTACTGTCCATGCCGACACTTGCACCGAAGCCGGGCAATTGGCGAAGCTGGCGCTGCTGCGCGGCGCCGGTGCGGAACAGTTCCTGGAATTCGAACAGGTGCGTGCGTGGTGTATTCGCTAAACCGGATCATTTGCTGCGAATCACGAAACAGCGGTGAATCCGCACGTGGCGTTCGAAGTCCTTCGGAATGGTCTGGGCGCTGATGTCCTCGATCGCAAGATCCGCGAGCGCCTGCTCATCGAGTTTGAAGCGCGTGTAGTTGGTCGAAAACACCAGGCGGCCGGACGGGCGCAACAACTTCAGCGAGCGGCGAATCATGCCCACATGGTCGCGCTGCACGTCCAGCACGCCCTCCATGCGCTTTGAATTGGAAAAGGTCGGCGGATCCACAAAAATCAAATCGAAACAGGGGCCCAAAGACTCCTGCTCCTCGAGCCATTGCAGGCAATCGGCACGGTACAACTCATGCTTTGTGTCGCCGAAGCCGTTGAGCAGCAGATTCTCATGCGCCCAATCCAAGTAGGTATTCGATAAATCCACGCTCGCGCTGCTGCGTGCCCCGCCGGCCGCCGCATACACCGTGGCGCTGCCTGTGTAACAGAACAAATTCAGAAAATCCGTGCCCTTTGCCCAATCCCGCAACATGGCGCGCACGATGCGGTGATCGAGAAACAGCCCGGTATCCAGGTAGTCGCGGAAGTTGACCCAGAATTTCAGGCCGCCCTCCTGAACGGCATGGCGTTCGGCCTGGGAGTCGCGCTTCTCGTACTGCTCGCTGCCCTTCTGCGCCTTGCGCACGCGGGAGTGGATTTGCGAGATCGGCACCGACAACACCTCCGGCAGCACCGCCAACACCTCGCGGCGGCGCTCCCTGGCGCTCTCCTGATCAACGGTTTTCGGCGGCGCATACTCTTGCACGTAGACCTGGCGGCCGGCGCACCCGTAGAGATCGATGGCAAAGGCATATTCGGGCATGTCGGCGTCGTACACGCGGAAACAGTCGATCTTCTCGCGCAGGGCCCACGGGTCCAAGCGCTGCAAGTTCTTGCGCAATCGGTTCGCGAACATCTGCGCGCCCGGCCGCGCCGACCAATCGGCCCGCACGACTTCAGCCGCGCGCTGTTCGCTGGCTTCGTTCAATTCGAAGCGCAGCAGGCGGCATTCGATGGTGCCGTTGTAAAAGCGGTGGGTGCGTCTGGCATAGATGCCGAGATTGCGCGCCAGCGGCGGATTGCCGGTCAGGATCGCGGCCTGCCAGCCGTGAAACCGCTCGCGCAGGGTCTGTCCAAGCTCCGAATACAGGGCCGGCAAGCCGGACTCCGCGCCGATGCGCTCGCCATACGGCGGATTGGTGACGATGAGCCCATCGTCCTTGGGTCGAAACATCTCGGCCAAGGATCGCTTCTCCACGTGAAGCCAATCGGCCACGCCGGCATGTTCGCCATTGGCAAGCGACATGCGCACCGCGTCGGCATCGGCATCGGACCCCAGAATGCAGCGTCGCGGAGTACGCGCCGCGCGCCGCTCACGGGCCTCCGTGCGCAAGCGCTCCCAGAGCGGCGCGTCGTGGCCGCGCCAACCCGTGAAGCCGAAATAGTCTCGATCGAGCGCCGGGGCGGCGTCCGCAGCGATCAATGCGCCTTCGGTGAGAAACGTACCGGAGCCGCACATGGGATCGAGCAGCACGCCGCCGCGTTCGAAGACAGCCGGCCAGCCGGCGCGCAACAGCACGGCGGCGGCGACGTTCTCCTTGAGAGGCGCGCGGCCGCCCTCGGTCCGATAGCCGCGCCGATGCAGGCTCTCGCCGGAAAAATCCACCGACAACATGGCGGTCGGGCCTTCGACATGCAAATGCAGCAGCACGTCGGGACGTTCCGGCTTGATATTCGGGCGTTCGCCCGTCGCGTCGCGCAAATTGTCGCAGACCGCATCCTTGAGCAATTGGGAGCCATAAATGGTATGCCGGATGGACTCGTTGCCGCCGCTGCAATCGCAGGCGAGCGTCGCTCCCGTCGCCAGATGTTCGCGCCAGTCGATGCGCTTGACCGCTTCGTACACCGACTTTGCACTGCCGGCGTCGATCGAACCCAAGCTTAAATACACACGGGTGGCGGTGCGCGACCAGAGGCAGGCGCGATAGCCCACCTCCAGCGTGCCTTGAAATTTCACATCGTGGCTGCGCTCGCGAATATCGTGTGCGCCGTAGTGCGCGAGTTCCTCGGCCAGCACCGATGCCGCGCCGACCGGCGCGGTTGCGATCCAATAGCGCAGGTTGTCGTTCACGTGCAAATCGTCCGGTCGCGCAGATCGATCCATTCGAGCTTGGGATGCTTCGCGAAGTAGCGCAGCAGAATTCTGTATACGTCTATGTCGAAGGCATCGCCCGAATCCCGCGCACGCAGCGCCGACAGTTCCTCATCGTCGCGAGCCGTGCCGAGATACGCCCAGCGATCGAGGACGTGCAGCTCCGTACCGCGCATGAATTCCTGCGTGCTGCCGGCAGCGCCGCGTTCTCGCAAGGCGATTCGGCCCGGAAACGGCCACGGCTTCAGTTTCAAGGATGCCAGCGCCAGTTTGAGCCGCGTGCTGTGCAGAATGGCAGGCTCCTTGCCGATGCAGGCGCCGCGGCATTTTCCAATCTGGTAGGCGAAGCACGAGCCGGCGGCCTCCTCCAATCGCAAGGCCTTGCGGCATAGTTGGTGCGCCTCGGCAATATCGCCAAGCGCCTTGCGCGCATCTTTGTGCGAATGAAATACGCCGAAGCACTGAACGAGATCCTCCAAGTCCACGCTGTCGATGGCCACGGCCTCCACCCACTGCGATTCGCCCCCGGCGCCGTGCAGGTTGCAAGGACGCAAGGTATGAGGCCGGGACTTGGATTTAGCGCGAAGGTTGAACAGCGGCCGCTGGGTCTTTATCCATTCGGCCTCGCGCAGCATGGCGCCGAGTTCACTGGTGGTCTCCAGCCAATCGACCCGCCGCACCTGGCTGCCCAGGCGCTGATCCTTCGAGTCATGGGCGTCGGCGGTAAAGTGCCGGCAGATACGGGCGCGCAAAGAATTGCTTTTGCCCACGTACAAGAGGACATCGCCTTCACCGAAGAAACGATACACGCCCGGCCCCTCCGGGAGTTCATCGGCCAATCCGGGCCGCAGGTGCGCCGGCAGCTTGTAGGCCCCGAGCACTGCCTGCACCGCCTGGTTAAGCTGCGGCTGCGGTACTTCGCGGCGCAACTTGCACCAGAAATCATGGAGCACTTGCGCGTCACCCAGGGCACGATGCCGCGCGCTGCACGTCAGGCCGTTGCGCTCCATGACGGCATCCAGATTGTGGCGCACGAACTCGGGAAACAGGCGCCGCGACAGCTTCACGGTGCATAGCACTTGCGCCGAGAAGGGGATGTCCGCCTTGAGGAACTCGCTGCGCAGAAACGAGTAGTCGAAACGCGCGTTGTGCGCCACGAACACCGCCCCCTTGAGCTTCTCGCGCACTGTCGCCGCAATCTCGGTGAAGCGCGGCGCCGCGGCCACCATCGCGTCACTGATGCCGGTGAAGGTCGCAATGTAGGGAGGAATCGGGCGTTCTGGGTTCACCAGCGAACTCCACTCCTCCACAAGCTCGCCATTGCTGACGCGAATCAGACCCACCTCGGTAATCCGGTCATAGGCCGGGTTGCCGCCCGTCGTCTCCAAGTCGACGAAAACTAGGTCCTGCGGGAGGTCCTCAGCCGCGGCCATCGAGCGACAGCAGGGGATAGTACAGATCGGGCCGCCGATCGCGGAACACACCCCAGGACTGCCGGTAGCGGCGCACCTCGTCCAAATCGAAGGCAGCGGTCAACACCGTTTCGCTCGTGCGATCCGCTTCGGCCACTTTCTCGCCGGTGTGCGAGGCGATGAACGAGGAACCGTAAAACGTCATGGTGTATTTCTGGCCCTTCTCGGTGCCGATGCGATTCGACGCCACCACCGGCATGATGTTGGCGGCGGCATGACCCTGCATGGTGCGCTGCCAATGGCCGCTGGAATCGATGCTCGTATCTTGCGGTTCGGAGCCGATCGCCGTCGGATAAAGCAGGATCTCGGCGCCCATCAGCGCCATGGCTCGCGCCGCCTCCGGAAACCACTGATCCCAGCAAATGGCGACGCCGAGTTTTGCATGGCGGGTCTCGAACACCTTGAAGCCGGTATCCCCCGGCGAGAAATAAAACTTCTCGTGATAGCCTGTTCCCTCGGGGATATGCGATTTGCGGTAGCTGCCGAGCACCGTGCCGTCCGCGTCGATGATGACCACGGAATTGTAGAACGCTTTGTTGGCCCGCTCGAAAACGCTGATCGGCAACACTACGCCCAGCTCGCGCGCCACCGCGCGGAAATGCTCCACCGTGGGATGTGCCTCCAGGGGTTTGGCCAAATCCAGATGCCCCGCATCGTGGTCCTTGCAGAAATACGGCGTCTCGAACAATTCCTGGATGAGAACGATCTGGGCGCCGCGGCTCGCCGCCTCCCGGATCAACTTCTCGGCGCGTGCGATATTCGCGTCGCGGTCCCAACTGCAGGCCATCTGCGTGGCCGCCACGGTTACTTTGCTCATAGTTTGCCTATGCTACCTGATGGCCTGCGACATGCGGCCGGGTGCGCGCATTAAAAGGTGGGCGGTGAGCTGGCGCTGACTATTTCGCACTCTTCGCGGCCGCTGTTTCGGAAGCGGTGCGGCAGCGAACTCTTGAAGTAATACGCATCGCCGGGACCCAAGATCCGCGAATCGCCGCCGACGGTGAGTTCGATTTTTCCTTTGACGATGACCCCGCCCTCTTCTCCGGGATGTGTCAACATCTCCTCGCCGGTATCGGCACCGGGGGCGTAGCGCTCGTGCAGGATGGACATGCTGCGCTTGGGCAAACGGCTGCCGACCAATCGCAGTTCAACGCTGCCCGTACCTATGTCGCTCAAATCCTGGCGCGGAAAGAACACCTGCGGCTGGCCACCCAAATCCAGTGTGAAGAAATCGGCGAGCGCCATCGGAATGCCATCCAGGACCTTCTTCAGGGAACTGACAGAAGGGCTTACGCGGTTCTGCTCGATCAGGGAAATCAAGCCGTTGGTGACGCCGGCGCGTTTCGCTAATTCGCGCTGCGACAAGCCGTACATCTGCCGTACGGCCTTTAAATGGGTGCCCACATCCACGCTCATAACGTCTATTATAATAGACAGTTGGCCCCCAAGTGAGGTAGAAATTGAGCTAAGTGTCAATTTTCCTTATCATCCGGGGGTACCCGATGGCCCACAACCCCTAGGACCCCGCCATGAACGCCCAGCTCACTCCCGCTCCCGCGACCAGCGATCTCGACGCATTTTGGATGCCGTTCACGGCCAATCGCCAATTCAAAAGCAATCCGCGGATGTTGACCCGAGCTGAGGGGATGTACTACTGGACGGCCGACGGCCGCGAAATTCTCGATGCGGTCTCAGGCCTGTGGTGCGTGAATGCAGGTCACGGACGGCGCGAAATCACCGAGGCCGTGAGCAAGCAGCTCAGCACCATGGAATACGCGCCGGCCTTTCAGATGGGCCACCCCATCGCGTTCGAACTGGCCAATCGGCTGGCCAACATCGCGCCCTCGGGTCTCGACCGTGTTTTCTTCACCAATTCAGGCTCCGAGTCGGTCGATACGGCGCTGAAAATTGCGGTGGCCTACCACCGCGCCCGCGGCGCCGGGCAGCGCATGCGCTTCATCGGCCGCGAGAAGGGCTATCACGGCGTCGGTTTCGGCGGCATGTCGGTCGGCGGCATAGTGAACAACCGCAAATTCTTCGCAGCTTCCATGCTGCCCGGCGTGGATCATTTACCGCATACCCTGGATATCGAACACAACGCATATTCGCGCGGACTGCCGCAATGGGGCGCGCATCTAGCGAACGAACTGGAGCGCTTGATCGCCCTGCACGACGCATCGACCATTGCCGCCGTCATCGTCGAGCCCATTTCAGGATCCGCCGGCGTTATCCTGCCGCCCGTCGGCTACTTGAAGCGCTTGCGTGAAATCTGCGACAAGCACGACATTCTCTTGATATTCGACGAAGTGATCACGGGCTTCGGCCGCGTCGGCAAGCCGTTCGCCAGCCAGGCATTCGACGTGACGCCGGACCTCATGACCACGGCGAAGGGGCTGACGAACGGCGCCATCCCCATGGGGGCGGTGTTCGCGCACCGCAAGATCTACGACGCTTTCATGCAGGGACCGGAGAATGTCATCGAGCTGTTCCACGGCTACACTTACTCCGCCCATCCGGTCTCCTGCGCGGCGGCGCTGGCGACTCTCGATGTCTATGCCAAAGAGGGACTGCTGAGCCGCGCCAGTTCGCTCGCGCCCGAGTGGGAGAACGCCATGCATTCGCTGCGCGGCCTACCGCACGTGGTCGACGTGCGCAACTACGGTTTGATCGGCGCGGTGGAACTCGAGCCGCGGGCGGGCAAGCCCGGCGCGCGCGCCTTTGAAGTGTTTCTCAAGTGCTTCGAGCGCGGCGTCATGGTGCGTCAAACCGGCGATACCATCGCCGCATCGCCGCCGCTGATCATCGAATCCAAGCAGATCGAGCGCATCGTCGAAACGCTGGCGGCGGTGATTCGCGAAACGGCCTAGCTTCTGGCCTCGAATATCGCGTACCACTTCTTGCAGGGCTCGACGACTTCCCATATTCCTTCGAAGCCGGCGGGTACCACGAAGGCGTCGCCCGCGCGCAGTTCGTGCTTCTCACCCGTGACCGACTCCACCCGGATGCGGCCTTCGATCAGCACGCAGAATTCGTGCTCGGTGTAGCGCACCCGCCATTTGCCGGAGGTACTGGTCCAAATGCCGCAGAAGAATTGCTGACTCGGCTCGCCGTATTGATTCGAGACTCGCGCCCGCGGGATGCCGGAGAGAATATTCTCAGGCGCTGGATTGGCAGACTCTCCCGTCTGCAGCCGGTCCAGGACGACGATCTTGGGACACTCTTTCATCACCTATCCTAGGCTCCGGCGGCACGCGGAAACAAGTGCGGCCCGGAGCGTGCTGCCCCGGGCCGCGTGACCTGCGCTCCTTCAGCCGTCGGGTCACTCGCGCTCGTTCACCTGAGCCACTGCCGCCCCGTCCTGTGCTTGCAAAGTCAAGCGAACCCGTCGCTCCAGCGCGTAGCCGTCGCTGTCGGCGGCGACGCTCTGGCTTTTGCCGTAGGCATTGACCTCGAGCACTGCGTCGCTGATCCCCGCCGCAAGAAACAAGTCGCGCACCGCGTTGGCCCGATCCTGCGACAGCTTCATATTGGTGTCCAACGAACCGCGCGGATCGGCATAGCCGTCGACCCGCACCTTCAGCTCCGGAGACTTCGCCACCGCCTGCGCCAGCACCTCAACCTGATGCGCGATTTCTGCGGTGATCTCGGCGCTGCCGGTGCGGAACAGCACATCGCCCTGCAGACCATCCAGAACCTCGCTGGCATCCTGCTTGGCGTTCTGCACGGCCTGCACTTTGTGAGTCAGGTCATCGAGCCGCGCCGACAGACTGCGATTGGCCTCGGTGAGCTCGGTCTTTTCGTTCAGCAGCGCCGTTTTTTCCGTCTGTAGTACGGTCTTGTCGGTCTGCAGCACCGCCACCGTCGCCTCCGCCTTGGTCGCATCTCCCGCACGATACACTCGGTTCCCGAGCCAGGTGCCGAGCCCGGCGCCGATGAATGCCCCCACTGGACCCGCGGCAAATCCACCGATCACCGCTCCCGTCACGAAGCCTACCGGTTCGTGCGGCGTGGCGGATTTCGGGGCGACGGACTGAGCCCCCCCCGCCAAGGACACCGCGCTCATGCTCAATAGCCCAATCGTCCCAACAGCCTTGGAAAATGCAGTGTTCATAACAGCTCCTCGCGTACGTTCGAAGGGGCGGCGACCGCCGCCCCATGGAAGCTATTAAGGTCCTGCTTTCGGGCGTCTATCCGGCCGACTTCGGGCAAAAGAAGGCGAAACGCTGACGAATTCAGCAAGGGTGCGCGACAAAGATTCGCAGCGGTTGGCCTTAAGGCCCGCGCCAGGGCCAAAGCTAGGTTTTGAGCGAGAACGGGGTGAAATTCGTATCCGTGTCGTAGTAATCCTCGTTTTCCGCCTTCTTCAGGAAGGCGACCACGCGATAGGTAATCGGCGTGGCGAGAAATTCCCAGCCGCTCTTCAGTGCATATTGAGTGAACATGATGGCAATCAGATGCGGCGCCGGCATGCGGCCATAGAAGGCGACGCTGTAGAAGATGACCGAGTCGACCAACTCGCCGCACAGCGTCGAACCGACGAGGCGAGTCCACAGCCAGCGCCCCGCGGTCCAGATCTTCATTTTGGCGAGCACATAGCTGTTGACGAACGTACCGCACAGAAAAGCTACGATAGAGGCTAGGACGATTCGCGGCGTGTTGCCGAAGATAGCCTCCACGGCGGGCTGAACCGCCATCGACCTCGCCGAGGGCGGCAGGTGCACCACAACGGCAGCCATCACCGAGGCGAAGGCCAGCGCCGCAAATCCTGCCCAAACCACACGACGGTCGCGTCCGTACCCATACACCTCGGTCAGAATATCGCCGAATATGTACGAGATCGGGAAGAACAGCACGCCCGCTAGAAATGTGACAGTGCCGAAAACGGGCACGTGTATCGACGTTTCCTTGGCGGGTCCGATCAGATTCGAACAGAGCAGGATGCAGACATACGCCGCCATCACAAAATCGTAGTAACGGAATTGACGATTCGCCGATTTCGCAGTCATTGTCTGTTGTCTCGAGTGTAGCCGCACAGCGTTAAGGACTCCGATGATATGTCACGCGGGCTGCCCACCTGTCGCATTTTGGCGAAGAGCATCACAGCAAACGGGGTGCTTGTACGGTAGATATGCAAGTTCAAACCCCAAGTAGCGGAATTATGGAGCACGGCAAACCCTACAGCGCGGCCGACGGTCCGCTCGTCGATTACGATGCTGTCTGCCAGAAGGTGCGCGCAGCCGTCGAGCCGGCCCGCGTCTACGCAATATCGCTGCACGATGAGCACGGCGACGTACTGTGGCTGAGCGAAAGCTCGATGGGACCGGACGAACATAATGCGGTCCGCGAGGCCATCGAAGCCTTCGCCGACCCCGCGCGTCCGCCGGTGCTGGTCCACGATTTGGGCGACTCGCGCTCGGCGGTGCTGCTGCGCGCGGTCAACGGTCAGCGAGCCATGGTCGGAGCCATCATGGTTGTCATGGACGCTCGTGTGGTGAAACAAGACGCCCGCGGCGCGCTCAAGGTGATTACGCCGAAGCTGCAGGGCGCGCTCGAGGATTTTACGAGCATGCGCCCGGACACTGCGCCCCCGCCGCAGGCGCCGGCTGGCGCACCCGCAGCGGCGCTTTCACCCCCACCCAGGGCACCGGGACCGGGAGCACCTGGGGCACCCAGGGCGCCGAGCCCTTCGGGCCTGAGCAACGTGCGTCCCCAGCGTGCAGTGACGCCGGAAATCGACCGCCTGCACGCGGCACTGCGCCGCAGTCCTATCGCGCTGCACGTGCAACGGCTGGTGCCGCTGACCAGGGGCGGCCAGCTCAAGCGTTACGAGGTGCTGCTGCGCTCCAAGTCCGATGTGGCGCCCAATGCGGCCCCGCATGCCATGCTGAAAGCCGCCGTCGAGAACGGCCTCGGTTCCATGATTGATCGCCGTGTCATCACAGAGCTCATCGGGTTCCTGGTTCATCACTCGGAAGTTTGGAAATCCACAGCCGTACAATTTTCCGTCAATCTCACTACTACCGCCCTGCACGACGAGCATTTCATAAAGTTCGTCGGGCTGTGCCTGGCGAAATCGCATCTACCGACGGGGATGATCGCCTTTGAAGTCGATACGGCGACCGCGGTCAAGTTGGCCGAAAAAATGCCCGAAGTTGCCGCTGCGCTGCATCGGCTGGGCTGCCCACTGGTGCTCGATGATTTCGCGCTAAAAACCGAATGCTTCGCACTGTTGCGCCTGCCGGGAGTCCGCTACGTCAAGCTTGCGCCGGAGATCACGGCACAGATGCGCACCGACAAGTTGTCGCAGGCGGCCATCACGGCCGTCGTGCAAATGGCCCGTGTGCTCGGCATGCATACTGTGGCCAAGCGCACCGAGAGCGCCGAGGAGCAGGAGTGGCTGACGGCGCTGGGAGTCGATTTCGTGCAATCGAATTCCATGTCACCGCCGGTCGCAATCGAGTCCCTGTCCAAGGCAGCGCAGCCCGCGAGGCCGCCGATCCCGACCGTTTGAGCCTGTTGGTTAGTAGCTGCTCGAGAGCCGGCCGGGGTTCTCGCTCCAACCGCCGCCCAAAGCCTTCACCAGGTACACCGCTGTGGCGAATTGTTGGCCGTGCACCTGCACGGCCTGGCGCTGATTGCTGAGCAGCGCCTGTTGCGCGGTGATCATCTCGAGATACGTATCCACCCCACCCTTGTAGCGCGAGGTCGCGATGTCGAAGGCATCCTGTGCACTCTTGACGCTGGCGTCGGCCCGCCTCACCGCCCGATCCAGTGAGGCCAGACCGGTGATTCCATTTTCCACCTCTTCCATGGCGGTAAGCACCGTTTGCCGATAGGTGGCCACCGCCGCGTCATAGTCTGCCGTCGCGATGCGTACATTCGCTCGGGTCTTTCCGGCATCGAACAACGTCTGCGTCGCGGAAAGACCGATCGACCACAGACGGCTTGGCGCGTCGAACAGGCTCGACAATGCACTGCTCTGCCAACCGGCGTTCGGCTCGCCGAATCCCGAGCCCAGAATGATGCTGGGGTAGTAGGCAGCGCGAGCCGCGCCGATGCGCGCGTTGGCGGCAGCCATAGAGCGCTCTGCCGCGGCAACATCAGGGCGGCGCTGCAACAGATCTGAGGGCAGGCCCACCGGGATCGCCGGCAGCGACGCGGTGCCAGGCGCGGCGGGCAGGGTAAAGCTCGGCGCGGGGATGCCCACCAAGGTGGCGATCGCATGCTCGAATTGCGCCCGCTGATTGGCCAGCAGCTCCAGCTGGGTGGCGTTCGAATCGACCAAGGCCTGCTGTTGCGCCAGGTCGAGGCCAGTCGCGAATCCCAAGTCGTGGCGCGATGTGATGAAACCAAGGGCGTCCCGCTGCAAATCCAAACTGTGGCGAACCACGGCGATTTCTGCGTCGAGCTCGCGCAACGCGAAATAGTCGGTAACGAGTTGCGCCGTCAAGATCAGACGTGTGTTCTGAAAATCCGACTCGGCCTGCTGCGCCGTGGCGCGCGCGCTCTCGACTTCGCGGCGCGCCCGGCCGAACAGATCGGCTTCGTAATTGACGCTGGCGCCCACGACGAAGTTATTTTGCACCGTGGATTGATTAGTCTGTCCGTACTGGGATAACGGTCGATTCGCCGAGGACTTGCCGCGAGCGGCCGTGGCGGACAACCCGGCCCAGGGATACAAATCCGAGCGGGCAACGGTCACCTGATCGCGGGCCTGTTCGAGCCTCAGCGCAGAGACACGCAAGTCCTGATTGCCGGCGAGCGTACGCTCGACCAGCGGATTGAGAGTGTCATCCTGGAACAATCGCCACCAATCCCCCTTGAGCGCCGCATCATTCGGCGCGGCCTCGTGCCACGGCGCCTCGGATTGCCAGGCAGGCGGCACCTCTGCCGCGGGCCTATGGTAGTCGGGGCCGACCGCGCAACCCGCGACAACCACCAGTGCGCCCCACCACGGCGTGCGCGCCCATCCTCCGGCGGTGCGCGCCCAGCCGCCGAGGGTGCGCAACCTTGGTGCGTTCAATTAATCGTCCTTCGTCGCAGCGGCGACAGCGGCCGGCAACGTCACGACATCGCCATCGGCGAGCGAATCCGCCGGATTCAACACGATGCGATCATTGGCGCTGAGGCCGCGCAACACCTCCACGTTGGTGCCGAAGTCCGTGCCCAGTTTCACCAATACCAAATGCACCCGACCGCGACCGTCCACCACCGCGACCTGCGTTCCTTCGGGCCGAAACAGCAGCACATTGGTCGGCACCACCAGGGCTTCCTTGTCCACGTTGATTGGCAGCATCACCTGTACGTAGGAGCCGGCGATCAACGCGCCCGCCGTATTGGGTACGCGTATTTCGATTTGCATGGTGCGCGTCGCGGGGTCGATGGCGCGCGCTGTGCGCGCGACGCTGCCACGAAATTGCTGGCCGGCGCGCTCCGCCAAGGTGACGGTGACCGCATCGCCGATGTTGATTTGTTGCGCGTACACCTGCGGCACGTAGACATATAGACGCAGCGGATCGACCTGCGCCACCGCGAACAGCGCCTGGCCCGTTCCACCGTTGCCGGCATTGACGAGGTCGCCCACATCGACATTACGCCTGGTCACCACGCCGTCGAAGGGCGCCGCGACCTGGTTGAATCCTTGCAGTTTTTGCAGCCGCCGTACATTGGCATCGGCCGCCGCCAGATTAGCCTCCGCCTGATGGTAGGCGCTCATGCGTTCGTCCAAGTCCTGTTGTGTCACCGCGTCCTTCGCGCGCAGCGCCGCCCAGCGATCGGCGGTGCTCTTGGCCAAGCTGGCGCTCGCCGCCGCCTGGGCGCGCGAGGAAACCGACTGCGACAATTCCTGATCGATCTCGGGCGCGGTGATTTCGGCCAGCAATTCACCTTTCTTTACCGAGCTGCCGATGTCCTTGACCCAACGTACGACATAACCGTTGCTGCGCGAATACACCGTCGATTCAATCACCCCTTGAAGTGTTCCCGGCAAGGTGAGCGGCTGCCCCTCGCCCCCCGCTTTCGGAGTGACGGTGGTCACATATTTCTTTGCATGCAACGCCGTCGACGTTTCCAAGGCGCTGGCCTGGAAACTGCGCAGCACAAGTACGATGACGGCTCCGATCAGGAGCGCGCCGACAATCCCTCCTACGATGAATTTGGCGCGATTCAACACCGTGGCAATTTCCTTATCCGACGACATATCAGTTACTTCCTTCCGCAAGCACAGACGCCGCGGTCGAGCGGCGTTGGCGGCGCCGTTCGAGGCGGCCGTGAGTGCCGGCAAATATCACGGGCACGAAGAACAAAGTAGAAACCGTGGCGAACAGCAGTCCCCCGATGACGGCCCGGCCCAACGGTGCATTTTGTTCTGCCCCTTCGCCCAGAACCAAGGCCATCGGGACCATACCGATGATCATGGCCAACGCCGTCATCAGCACCGGGCGTATGCGAGTCGCGCCCGCATCGAGGGCGGCCATGAGCGGATCCAGCCCCTCGGCCATGCGCTGCCGAGCAAATGAAACGACCAGAATGCTGTTGGCGGTGGCGACCCCCATGGTCATGATGGCGCCGGTGAGCGCCGGAACACTCAACGTCGTACCGGTCAGAAACAGCATCCAACAGATTCCGGCAAGCGCGGCCGGCAGCGCCGTGATGATGATGAATGCGTCCACCCAAGACTGGAAATTGACGACGATCAACAGGTACACCATGACCACCGCCATCACCAGGCCCACCCCCAATTCAATGAAGGAGGATTGCATGGTTTCCGTTTGGCCGCGAATGTCGATGCTCATGCCGCGCGGTAAGTGCGGTTTCATCTCTGTCACCAGCCGCCGGATATCCTGCGAAATGCCGCCCATGTCACGGCCTTGCGCACTCGAGTAGATGTCGATGGTCGGAGCCAGGTTGAAACGCGAACCAACCGCTTCCTGAACGGAGGGAGAGACGCTGACGAGATTGCTGAGCAGTTGCGGCGACGTGCCAGCGGCGGCCGTTGCCGCGCGAACCGGCGTGCGAAGCAGCGCGTCGAGGCTGTCGACCGCATACTGCGGCGACTGTATCGACAAACCGTAAACCACTCCGTTTGCCGGGCTCAGCCAGAAGGCCGGCGCGGTGGTGGCTGTACCCGCCGTGGACTCCAATAGGTCGGTGGTCACGTCGCTCGGCGTCAAGCCCAATTGCTGCAGCTGGCTGCGATCCATGGCGAGCGACACCGTGGGCTGATCGAGACGCTGATGAATGTGAGTATCCACAGCTCCAGGAATCAGCTCGATCTGCTTCATGAGCTTGGCAGCAACGGCATAATCGGCATGCAAATCGGCGCCTGTGACTTTCACATCAATGTCGGAGGGCAATCCGAAATTCAATATCTGCGTCACCATATCGGCGGGTTGGAAGAAGAACTCCACTCCAGGAAAGCGACGCGGCAATTCGCGACGAATCTGCTCGATGTATTCTGGAGTAGGCCGGTGTCCCGAATTGAGCGAGACCTGAATCTCACCATCGTGGCTGCCGAACGTCCCGGCGTTGCTATAGGTCTTGTTGATACCGCTGACCGCGACCCCCAAGTTATCCAGCACTGTGCCAAGATCAGCCGGGCGCACGATGCTGCGAATGACATTTTCCACCTGATCGGCGACGCGCGCCGTCTCCTCGATGCGAGTGCCCGTCGGCAGGCGCATATGCAGGCGAATCTGGCCGCCGTCCACACTGGGGAAAAAATCACGCCCCAGAATGAACACCAGGCAACAAGACAGTACACAGAAGCCCAAAAAGGCCCCCGCGAAGCGGCGGCGACGCAGCAGAATCTGCGCGAGAATGATGCAATAGCCGCCGCGAATCTTCTCGAACCTGGCGTCGAAGCCACGGTATACGCGTTGCAGCAGGCTAGGGCGGGAGTTCGACTCCGACGGCGCGTGGTCCAGCATCATCATGACGAGAGTGGGCACCAGGGTGCGGGACAGAACGTAGGACGCCAGCATCGCGAACACCACGGCTTCGGCCAACGGTGCGAATAAGTAGCGCGCAGCTCCCGTGAGAAAGAACATAGGGACGAATACGATGCAGATGCAGAGAGTGGAGACCAAGGCCGGAACCGCGATTTCGCCTGCACCCTCCAAGATTGCCTTGTGCAGATCGGAACCCAGATGCCGATGGCGCTCGATATTCTCGATGGTCACCGTGGCATCGTCTACCAAAATACCAACCGCGAGCGCGAGGCCGCCCAGGGTCATGATATTCAGCGTTTCCCCTATCAGATAAAGCGCAATGATCGAGGACAAAATCGACAAGGGGATGGACACTGCGATGATGCAGGTGCTGCGCCAATTGCCAAGGAACAACAAGATGAGCGCTGCAGTAAGACAAGCCGCGATCAACGCCTCGCGCACGACGCCGCTGATGGCGGCGCGCACGAAGCCGGACTGATCGAACAGCGGCGTGATCTTCAAGTCCTTCGGCAATATCTGCTCGACCAAGGGCAGCTGCGCCAGCAGAGTGCTGACGATGTCCAGAGTCGACGAACCGCCGTTCTTGATGATGGATACGAGCACGCCACGATCGCCGTTCTGGCGCACGATATTGGTCTGCGGTGAGAAACCATCGCGCACGTGCGCCACTTCGGATAGGTATGTGGTCGCACCGTTGCGGGTGACCACCGGAATCATGTTGAGTCCGGCGATGGTGTCGGGGGAGCCGTTGGTAGCCAGTACGTACTCGGTCGCGCCGATCTTGGCGGTGCCCGACGGCAGCACCAGATTCTGCGCGCTGACCGCATTGACCACATCATTGGGGGTCAGGCCCTTGGCCATGAGGGCGTTAATGTCGAGGTCGACCGAGATCACGCGCTGCTTACCGCCGTAAGGCCAGGGCACCGCCACTCCCGGAATGGTCACCAGCCGCGGACGCAGGAAATTCAGGGCAGAATCGAACACCGCCTGCTCGGTCATGGTAGGGCTGGAGAGGCCGAGTTGGATGACCGGAATGGAAGAGGCCGAATACTTGATCACCAGCGGAGGCTGGATGCCGGGAGGCAATTGACGCAATTGCGCCTGTTCGATCGCGACCACTTGTGAGATTGCGGTGGGTATGTTGGCGTTCGGCTGAAAGAAGAGCTTGATGATGGAAAAGCCGGCCAGCGATTCGGATTCGATGTGTTCAATGTCGTTGACCGTGGTCGTGAGGCTGCGCTCGTTGACCGCCGTGATGCGCCGGCTGGTCTCCTGCGCGGACAGCCCGCCGTAGGTCCAAACGATGCTGATGACCGGAATGTTGATTTCCGGAAAAATGTCGGTGGACATCTTCAGCAGCACGAGAGGCGTTGCGAGGAGAATCAGCAGCGCCATCACCAGGAATGTATACGGCCGCCGCAGCGCAACTTCGACGATCCACATTAGCTAGGCAACCTCAACGTATACGGCGCGCGGCACAGCGCAGTGCGCGCGACGCAACTCAATTCCGAGGGTAAGGGACACAAGATCGCCAAATCACCGCCACCCTGCGGCTGCTGTGGTTAACACTCGGTGGTCAATTTATTAAAGTCCGTTAATGAGTAATACTGCGAACGATTAAGGGAATTGCCGCGTGGGAAAGTGTGACATCTGTCACGACACCAGATCAAGGACGTGCATTTGCTCAGGCCATATAGCAGACAACACTTGCAAATCATTGGAAACAAAGCACACTACGCAAGTCTGCAACGAGACACCGGGACCGGGCTAAGTGTTTTGTTAGTCCCATGAGGTTC
>JBDUBO010000053.1:0-25919 GCA_040004115.1 Gammaproteobacteria bacterium
CCGCCCTTAGTTGTTTGACCCGCAGTTTAACGGCGCTGCCGATCAAACCGAGGTAACACAGTACCAGGCCGGCGCGTGTCGACCACCACGGACGCACTTGACCCACCCAGTAGTGTTGAACCGCATCGAGCACCAGTCCCAGCAGAATGATGGCGCTGCCACAGGCCACGCTCACACCGAGCAGAGTAAGCGGCTGCTGCATCGGACGCAGCCACAGGGCCGGGATAATATCCTCGCGCGCAAATACGCTGCCGAACAGCACGCCGAACCCCATGGCGGCAATTCCGCCTGGAATCAATATTGCCGTCGCAGGATACCTCCTGCGCAATGCAAAGCCCGCGACCATCAGCACCGCGCCCTGGCCAACGTCGCCGAACATGAATCCAAACATCAACGGTGTCAGCAAGGCGAGGATCACGCTGGGGTCTGCTTCGTCCGCGGCCGGAACACCGAGCAGGCGCCCGAAGACTTCGAATGGCCGCGCCCAGCGGGGATTGCGCAACAGGATGGGCGCCACGGTGTCCTGCGGCGCCTGCGGAAAATGCAGCAAGTAATGTACCTGCTCCCGGCGCAAGGTTGTCTCGAACCGCAAGCCGGTTGGGTCGCTGGACCAGCCGGTAATCCACACGAAATGAGGGGTGCCGGCCAATTCTGGGACCTGTTTGACGAACCACTGAATGAACGCAAGATCGGTAAGCGCGGCGGCAATTCCGTGCACACGATCGACTTCCGATAGCCGAGATCTTAGCTCGGCCGCCTGGCTTGCGATCTGCTCGACGCGCACCCTCAGCAACTCTGTGGCGGCTACCCGATCCGCGGGCAGCGATTCGAATAGCATCAGCCGCTGTGCCTTGACTGCATTCAGCTCGTCATCAAACGACGCCATCTGCGCGCACTGTCCGACGGCAAGCAGATAGGTCTGCTCGCCGCAGTCGATGCGCTCTGCCAATACCCCAGGTGGAATACCCAACGCGCCGGTCTCGGGCGCCAATAAATAGATGTGGCCCGCGAGGAGGGGACCCGCTCGCTCGAACAACCCGAGGTTCGGCAATCCGGCGCCGGCGCACGCGAGCAACGGTTGTAATAATTCGATCTCAGTTTGCTCGTGCGCCAAGCGTTGCAAGTCGACGATCAACGAATCGGCACTCGACGCCCAAGCACGCAACTGTGCCAAAGCGTCGTTCGCGATCCGCTCTGGCTCGCGGCGCCGTGCAATCGCAGCGCCGGCCGCGACTGGCCAAAAAGCTGAATATCGATGGGCCAATCGACGGAATTCGTCGATCGCTGCCCGGAGCGCGGGCAGTTGCCGAGCAGCCAAACTGTCGACGCGCGATTCCAGCTCCATTTGCCCCGTTGCAGCAAGACAACGCAAGGCCGATGCCAGATCTGCACGCCCGGTCAGCAGTTCGAACCAAGTGGCATTCCCCGGACGCAGCAGCATCAGGCTGTTTCCGGCGTTGACATGGCGAACAGACAGCGGTTGACTAACCCGCCACGCAAGCGCTCCAGATCCATGGCCAGCAATACCAGATAACAGAGTGTCGCCACAACGCTGCCTGCGCCGGCTCGAAACAGTCGGCCCAGCCGCTCGGTCAACTGTTGTCGAGCCAACGCACTGCTGTTATCGCCGGCAAGGTGCTGCGCGTAGTTATCAAGCACGCGCAGCGCCGCAGCGAGCAGATGCCGTGTGTGCTCGTCGGTGCGCGGTGTTATGGCTTGCCAGTGCGATCGCCACACAGCGCCGATGCCGGCGCTACCATCCATGGCCGGCTGAAAGACGGCCAGCGCCGTCCCCTTGAGGCCCGCGGCACGCTCAAGGTAAGGGCGCTGCGCAATCGGACCATATAGCGGATCCGCCATCATCCAAGCAGGCGCAGGTTCCGAACGCACCAGCTGCGCAAGCAGGCTCAAACTAGGCACCCAGGCGAGCCAGAGTAACCACGGCTGCCACTGCTGCGGATGCCAGGCGGCAACTGCAGCGACATGGCGGCGCCATTGGATACGCAGAAAGCGCTCGATGGCATGAACGTCACGCGTGCGATCGATCGCCGACACCCAGTCGGCGAGTGCCGTGGTGCGCGCGGCATCCAGGTATTGACCCAGATCGTGACTGGACTCGAGCCGTCGCCATGCCCCCTCGCCCGGTCGCCGGCCGTAGTTGGCCTGCACCCGCGTCAGTGCATATTCGATATTGCCGTCAGGTGTCATTGCCGGCTCGAATCTCTTGTATCGAGGTAAGGCTCAAGGCCAGGCGATCGAGCGCCGCGCTGCGCCGGACGGGATCCGATAGCCGTCCGACGGCCAGCACCGCGGGTTTCCGATGAGCCTCGGCAATTTTGGCGGCGTCCAATTCCAAGCGCTGAGCGGCTCGTGCGTGCAGCGAGACGATACGACGCTGTGCGCGTTCGAGAATGCTCCGTGCTTGCTGCCGCGCCTGCTCAAGAGTGCGGCCCCCCGCTCGTTCGCATTCCGCGACCGCAGTTTGCGCATCACGCTCGGCCTGCAACACACTGTCCATCGCTCGCGCAACGAGGTCATCGGATGCCGGGCCGGCCTCCTTCGACCGCGACGCGTGGGACTTCACCAACGTCGCCGCACCCTAAGGAATCGCGGGCGTCAGCGCAATCACTCGCGCCCCGCGACGCGACGCCGGCACGCGGTTTGCGAAATGGGTGGGCTTGACGATGAGTACATCGCAAGTCAAGTGATCGAGCAAACTCTCGGCCGTATTACCGATGAACACTCGCTTCAGACCAGAGCGGGAGAGAGCGCCCATGACCACGATGGAGCAATGCGTGGCGCGAGCGACCTGTTGTATCGCCTCGACGGGCGGACTGCCATTGAGATGGCGTCGGCTGCGAGGAATCTTCGTCGATTGCAACAGGCGGTCGAGTTGCCGCATTGCCGCGACGGCGAATCGGGCATTCATTTCGGCCGCTCGCTGCGGGCTGAATGCATCGATGGCTCTGGTGCCGCTTAGGACCGAGGGATGTGCGTGCACCGCGTGCAGGGTGCCGCGCAGCGCATGCGCAATTGTCTGGCCGGTCGCCAGAATCGCCTCGTCGAGCTTCGCCGGCTTTGCGAAATGGGTCGGATCCACGGCGGCGAGTACCACCGGGTGACGGTAGGCTCCGGAATTCTTCGTCAACAACACCGGAACCGGACACAAGCGCAGCAGTTCCCAATCGTTCAAGTGCAAGAACCATGGCGCTATGTGGCGTCCTGCGTGCCGCTCGGCCACCACCAAATCGGCTTTTACGCGCTTGGCGCGCCTCACGATGGCCTCGTAAGCCGGATAATCCCACTCGGCCGCAACCGAGATCTTGGCTCCAGGACCGCGCAACCGCTCCGCAATGATGTCGAGGCGCTTGCAAACCTCCGCGCCCGCCCTGCGCTCCAAGTCCTTTGCGCCGCCTTCGCCGGTGCCATACAGCTCCGCCATGACCGGAGTGGTGATCGCATGAAACAATTCGAGCTTCGCGCCCAAAGCCTTGGCTAGTTGCGCAGCCTTCGTAACCGCCGGCTGTGAGCGTGCCGCGGGATCCTTAACGGCAACCAGAATGCGACGAATCAAACGCATTAGACCAACCTCGAGAATACCCCGATGACGCTGCAGCGCCAGTCTAGGCGCTCGTATGGCACACCGCGAGCGCAAGCGCGCCCTTGACTGTGGTGGAAAAACTTAATCACTCATCGGGGCGATACTGCATCGTACGTCGACGGGCAGATCCCATTCGCCCGGTGATTCGGCCGGCGGTAGCATTAAGTATTTACGCTACGTATCACGGTGCGTCATATCACCGCGGCTTCTCGTTGGTCGGTCAGCAGCTGCATGCAAACTGCGATGTTGATATTTCCGGCAGCGTCCTTCGTGTCGGTCAGTGCGCAACGCAATGTCAGCGTTCAGGACGGAGCCTCGGTCTCCGGCCGACCCAGTTTTGCGCGGTCGACGCTAAGACATACAAATCCGACGTAGCGGACGATTTGGGCAATTTCGCCTACTTGGCGGGAGGCTTGATCGGCGCTCGCGTTGGGCGCGAGGTTAGAAAGCTCCGGGCGACAGCACGACGTTCAATCTGCAGAAAATGCCCGCCACATCCGGTATGACCAGATGCGCCTCTACAGTGGGGGGCAACACCCCGACGACTCCCTGCGCCGGCGCCATCAGCATCCAGTGGACGCGATATCTGTAAGCTGCGGTAGCGAGCCAAGAATATTGCCGCGCCGTCTGCCGCTCTTCATCCATCACCGCGATCAAGTTCATGTCATGCGTCACGGTCCTTGTGATACGGACGTTCAATGGTATATTGAATCTCAAACAGCAAAGCGGTAACGGGATGGAAACGGTGCGTCGAATACGCAAGGTCACGTACGCGATTGCGGCCGTCGTCATCCTGGTGGCTGTCGGTCAGCGCGCCGATGCCGATCCGAAACGAAGCAGCGGCATCAGTGCCGACGAGCTAAAACTGCTCTCCGCACTCGACGCCTCGCGGGCACTGATAGATCTGAAACGACTGACCGAAGATGTCATTAAGACCCCATCCGGCGTGGGCAAAGCGTCGATCGTGTCAGGCAGCCTCGAAGAGGCCGCAATGGCCGAGGACATCGCCACATCGTTCAGGAAAATGGGCCTCAAGGTGCGCATGGAAGAATATCCCGTTCGCACCTATCGCTATGATCCCGTCACGCTGCGAGCCAACGGCGCGGCCCTAGCCGCCATCAGCCTGCACGCCACGGGCACTACCTGGGGACGCCGCGATGGGGTGGATTTTACTCGCGGCAACGAAATGGGCGGCCGCCGATTGCATGTTTCTCTGGTCGATGCCGGCGGCGGCTACGCGGCTGACTACGCCCGAATCGGTGCCGTCCGCGGCAAGGCGGTACTGGTGCGGCGCGAACTGATCGATTGGCCTTCGCCGCAGATCACCGAAGCGGCGCAGCGCGGTGCGGTCGCAATCATTTTCTACGACTACCCGTCCTCGGGTGTGCAGGTCGATGCGCTTCGCCAAGACAGCTTGTGGGGCCATGAACAATTGCCCACCGTGGCCATAAGCGTGCGTTCGGCCGCGGATTTGCAGCGGCAGTTGGCAGGCGGCCCGGTGCAGATAGAGCTCGAGAATCACATGCTGCTCGGCGACGGCACCTCTCGCAACGTGGTCGCAGCGCTGCGCGGTAGCGACCGCCCCGATGAATGGGTGATGGTGTCAGCGCATTTCGACCGCTGGTTTCAAGGTTCCGTGGATGACACCAGCGGCGTCGCGGCGCTGCTCGAGGTCGCGCGCGCATTCACCGCCGCTAAAATCCGTCCGCGTCGCTCCATTCTGTTCGTCGCCACAGGAAGCGAAGAGGCCGGCCTCGAGGATCCGGAGCGCGATTGGCTGGCGGGCTCGTACGCCTTCGTGACGCAGCACCCGGAGGTCATGCGCAACGCGGCGCTGATCTTCAATTTGGACGGCTTTGGCTGGAGCGCCGCCAAATCGACCCTGATTGCCTCACCCGATAATCTTGCGCATCAGCAAGCGCTGCTCGCCGATCTTGGGCTCACTTCGCAGATCAGCGTGAAGCCCACCGTCGGCAGCACTACGGACGCCTGGAACTACGGCGTGCTTGGCGGCGCTTCGCTCAACAGCCTGATCAGCATAGACGCCGCTTTCTTCGCGCTGTATCACACGCAAATGGATGTGTTCCGGCCGGAGCGATTCAACAACTTCGATCCGCACTTGCGCGTGCTGGCACTGAGCCTGAAGCGCGCAGCGGACGAACCGCGACTGCCGATTGCATTGACTGCGGTTGCCGATTTCGTCGACGCACAACTGCTCCTTGATTCCGGCAAGGTGGTGGATGTCTCATTCGCGGACGCCCGTACAGCAGTGGCGAACTTCCGCAAGTCAGCGGAGGTTATAGAGGCCGATCGCAATCCCGCAGACGTCCATTCCGTCGACCGGCTGCTAATGGCTACGCGCCACACGCTGGTGCCGTGGCTGTACACCGACAGCGGCACATACGAGCAGGCGGTGCGTACCGCGGTATACGCCGATCGCGTCGCGTCGCTGGATCATGCCTTGGCCGCGGCGAATGCCAAGGACCGCGGTGGTGCACTCACAGCGTTGGCAGATTTCTACGAAGGGCGACAGTGTCAATTGCTGTCACCCGATGTCTATGCCTATGAGCGGAACTTCTGGGCGGGGGAGGGCGGCTGGTCAAGCCGTTTTCAGCATCGCGCGCCGCCGCCGCCGCCGGCGTTCGAAGAGGGCTGTCGCGCCTTGTTGAATGCGGGCGAAGAGTGGAGTCCGCTCATAACGGCGGGATTGGCGGCGGCGCGGGCCGATGCGGTCGGCCGGGTTTCGGATTCGATCACCGTAATGACTGCCAAACTCCGCGCCGCCACCACTGCTCTAAACGAGTTCAAGCCGATAGAAGTACCGCACTAAGTTGAGACATGATGCACAGCGCTTGACGGCGATGGCCCTTATCTGCGTAGATGAGGCAGGGATAAACGGCAGGGAAGAACGCAGCACCGCATTAGCGGCGACGCGTCGGCCATGACCGTCTTTTGGGAGATAGAGCTAATGAATGCACTCCTCGCTGAGCGTCGGGTCGGCTGCCGTGCGCGCCTGATTTTGATGACCTTGACCGCGACGTCGCTGATCCTCATCGGACCGTTCGCCACTTCAACGGCGATCGCGCAAACCGTTTCTCGAGAGTCAGTCCCGCCCGAGCTTGAGGAAGTCATCGTAACGGCCACTCGCCGCGCCGAGCCGCTGTCCAAGGTGGCCATCAGTGTCAGCACCATCAGCGACCAGGAAATGACGGAGCGCGGCGTCAAGGAGTTCGACGATCTCGTGCGGCTCACTCCCGGCTTGAACCTAAGCCGCCAGTCGTTCACCGGGGCCAATCAGATCGCCATCCGCGGTATTTCTTCGGACGCTGGCTCCGGCACCACCGGTGTGTACATCGACGATACCCCTATCCAGGTGCGCAACTTAGGCTTCGGCTCGGGCACTGCGTTTCCGGGGCTATTTGACGTTGAGCGTGTGGAAGTACTGCGCGGGCCGCAGGGCACGCTGTTCGGCGCGGGGTCCGAAGGCGGCACGGTGCGGTTTATTCAAACTGAGCCCAGCCTGACCAAGACTTCGAGCTCAACTCGCGCCGAGGTTTCGAGCTTGCGATATGGTTCGCCCTCTTATGAGGCGGGAGTCGCCTTCGGCGCCCCCATCATCGATGATCGTCTTGGGTTCCGCGTGAGCGCCTATTTTCGACACGAGGGCGGCTACATCGACACGGTTGGCGGCACCTACAAGATTCTGGATCCCACCGGCGATTCTTACGGGAATTCGGTGGCATTCACCCGCACCAATACATTCGAGAAGGATGTGAACTGGAACAGCACCATTGCATTCCGGGCCGCGCTGAAGTTCGCACCCACCGACGCTCTGACTATCACCCCGTCGGTATTCTTTCAGAAGCATCACACCAACGACGGCGCCGGGGCCGGCGCACAGTTCGACCTTGCTACCTCGAATCTGGGCGCGCGCGATTACTCTCGGCAATATTACTATCAAGGACCTCCCGGAACGGCGTTTACGGCGCCCAACGACCCGACTACGACGACTACGCTGAACCCGATGAACGTGCCCAATAATGGATTCGGCGACGACAAATTCACTTTGTCGGCTGTCGCCATCAGTTGGAATTTCGGCCCGATGACGCTGGTGTCCAACACGTCTTATTTCGACCGCACTACCGTGCAGTGGTCTGACTACACCAAGGGCTACGCGCAATTTTATGCGCCGCAATTCTTTCTCGAAGCGGATGGTCTCACCTCGACCGGAACCTATGTACCCAATGGCTGGAAGAGCATGGCTCGCTACGACAATTCTCAAGGTAATTTCGTGCAAGAGTTTCGCCTGCAGTCGAATGACGTTACCGCCCGGCTGACCTGGCTGGCGGGTGCGTTCTTCTCGCACGACCGCCAGATCGCGGGCGAACCCATCAGCCAAAATTTCCTCATTAATTCTTCCTGGGTGGGCTTTTATCCCACCGCGACAGGCTACGGCTATTACGGTGTTAACGGCGGCACTCCATTTGGCCCCGGCTCGACCGCCGCGCAGAATTTCTTCGGCGATAACATGCTCGCCAACGCGGTATCGTTCCTCGGCCAGTGGAAGATGGTCGAAGAACAGCTCGCCGGCTTTGCGCAGGGGGATTTCAAGATCACCGAGAAACTCAAAGCGACTGCGGGAGTGCGCGTATCCAGAAACAAGCTCGACTTCACCGCCGCCTATCTCGGGCCCGAAAATAACGCGAACGCGCCCTTCGGCTTTCCTTGCGCCGCGCCACCTTGTGTCATGGGTCAAGGAGCGAGTGCCGCGGTGTATCCACGTTCGTCCACTCAATCTTCGGAAAATGCGGTTACCCCGAAGTTCGGGCTGGCGTATCAATTCAGCGACGCGAACCTGATTTACGCCACGGCATCCAAGGGGTTCCGCCCTGCCGGTGCTTCGCTTCGCGTGCCCTCGATTTGCGACGGCGATCTGATCACCAACGGCTACGTTGACGCGAACGGCAAACCCGTGCAGCCCGAATCGTACAAGTCCGATTCGGTCTGGAGCTATGAACTCGGTTCGAAGAACCGGCTGTTCGGCAACCGACTGGTGATCGACGGCAGCATCTACGAAATAAAGTGGAAGAACATCCAATCAAACGTCAGCCTGCCGAATTGTTCGTATAACTTCGTCGATAATCTCGCAGATGCCACATCGCGCGGCGTCGACCTTGCCATTCAACTCAAAGCGACTGAATACCTGGAATTGGACGGAGCCTTTGGCTATAACGACCCGAAGTTCGACAAAGACGCACTATCCCCGGGCGGCGCGAAGATCTTCAGCAAGGGCGCGGGCATTCCCGATGCTGGTGCGCCGCTGACGGTGTCGTTGTCCGGCGAATACGTGGTTCCGCTCTCGAGCGAGCGACAGGCTTATTTTCGCACCGATTTCACCCACACTTCTGAATGGCGACGCGTGGGCAACCAGGATCCGAATTCGCCTCTCTATGATCCGCGCCTATTGCCCATCCCAGCGTACAACGTTGTGAACATGCGCTTGGGTGCCCGTATCAAGCAGTTCGATGTCTCCGTCTTCGTGCAGAATGTGACCGATGCCGCGCCGGCGCTCGATCTATCGGCGGGTACGTATTACGACCCGCAAGACTGGTCGAGTGCCACGCTGCGGCCGCGCACTTACGGTGCGACGTTCACGTGGCGAAATTAGGCCGCCGGCGTCACTGAAATTATCGCTTTACATAGGACAAATTCATGAGAATAAGAATCGACTTGCGTTCGGCAATCCTGGTGATCAATTGCGCAGTTCTGTTGCCGCTCACGGCGTCCGCCGCTCAGGATCGCATCCTGGTCAACGGCAAAATCTTCACCGCCAATCCGCAACAGCCCTACGCCGAGGCTGTCTCGATCCGTGACGGCAAGATCCTTGCGGTGGGCAACCGACATAACGTCGACGCAAGCGTCGGCAGCGATGCAGAGGTCATCGATTTGGGCGGCAAGACGTTGCTTCCCGGCCTGATCGACAGCCATGTGCATGCGGTGTACGGCGGCGTTGGGCTGCTGTCGGCCGATGCCAAGAACCACATCGCGAACATGGATGCGCTGGCTGCCTTCGTTGCCGAGGCCAAGAGCAGCGGTCGCGGCATGAGCGGCGATGTGCTGGTGGTGACCGGTATTCCGTTGGGCATTTGGTCGCAGAATGTAGCGCTGAATGAACGTTTCAACAGCGGTGCCTATGCCAATCAGCCTCTGTTCCTGCGCGGCATGGACGGCCACACCGGCTGGTCGAATCAGGCGCTGCGCAAGCGCGCCGGCTTGAACAAGGCCATGATTGCCAAACTCCCCGAGGAAAAGCGCAAGTACTACGGACTGGAAAAGGACCTCACGCCCAATGGTTTCGGCGTCGATGAGGGATTGGACATCGTCAGGAAGAAAATACCGCCGGCCGATGCAAGCAAGAATCTGGCCGGCGCGCGCGCAGCCGTGGAATATTTGCACAGCATCGGCATTACCTCCTGGCTCGATCCGCTCACCGACGCAGCAACCCTGACTGCGTACCGAGATTTGGCGGCGGCCGGTGGGCTTACCGCCCATGTCGCAGCACTACCTCTAGTCAAGCCGGATGATCCCAATTCCTTCAAAGAGGCGCTGGCGCTGCGTGCCCAATTCGCCGGTATTCCCAATCTCACCCTGCCGGGCGTCAAGGTGTTCGCAGACGGCGTCGTTGAGTATCCCTCGCAGAGCGCCGCAATGACCGCGCCCTATACCAACACCGGCAAGTACGGGGATCTGTTGTTCAAGCCGGCTAATTTCGCCAAGCTGTGCATCGATGCCGATAAGATGGGGCTCATCGTACACACCCACGCCATCGGCGATCTGGCCGTGCATGAAGCCCTGAACGGCTATGAGGCCGCGCGCAAGGCAAACGGAAACAGCGGTTTGCCGCACACCATCACCCACCTGCAATTCGTGCGCAGCGAGGATGTGGACCGCTTCAAGCCGCTCGGCGTAGTGGCCTCCTATCAGCTGCTATGGGCGGAATACGGATTCGATACTATCGACCTCATCAAGCCCTATGTGGCCGCAGACATCTATCCCTGGCAGTATCCGGCGCGTTCCATGTTGGATGCCGGCGCGCTGATTGCAGGCGCCAGCGACTGGCCGGTGTCGACGCCCGAAGTATTCAAGGCAATCTTTCAAGCTGAAACGCGCAGTGGTGAGTGGCACGGCGAAAAGGGTGCGTTAGATGCGGCACAAGATATGCCGCGTGAAGCCATGCTTTACGCGTACACCATCAACGCCGCGCGTGCCATGGAGCAGGAAGCCAACATCGGCTCGATCGAACCGGGCAAGGCGGCGGATTTTGCCCTCGTGGATCGCGATGTGCTCACGGTGCCGGCCGAAGAAATGCGCGACACACAGGTGCTGGGCACGATGGTCGCAGGCGAATGGGTGTACCGCGCCAAGCAGTAGGAAAGGCGGCCATCGATAACGTAGGAGATAATCTCCATGAGCAAGAGCTGTACTCACCTTGGAAGTATAAAGAAGGTGCATCCCAGCGCTCGCGGATGCGAGGAGTGCTTGAATATTGGCCAAGAATGGGTACATCTGCGGATTTGTAGAACTTGCGGGCATGTTGGTTGCTGCGACCAATCGCCGGGAAAGCACGCCACCAAGCACTTTAACGCGACACACCATCCCATCATGGAAGGCTATGATCCGCCGGAAGGATGGGGATGGTGTTACGTCGATGAAGTCTTCATCGATTTGAAAACGAACACTACGCCTCAAGATGGTCCCATTCCGCGCTATGTTTGAGTGCCTGATTTTTCGTCGTTGTACTAGTTCAGTACTCGGAGTGCACGCAGAGTGTTCCAATGGCTGGCGTGGCCCACGCAGGACTCCATTTCAAAAGGGGATGAGATGATCGTACGATCGATCAAGCGGCCACAGACCGTTTTGGTGTCGGCGCTTGTTCGGAGCCTCGCAGTTCCAGCCGCCGTCCTCGAGTTGTTCGCCGAGAAGGCGGTTGAGCAGATGTTTGCTGGGTTGGCCGAAATACGCGCCCGTTGATCGGCCCCCTCGACTAGCGGGTTCAGCGCCGCAGAGCCATCAGCCCTTCAATCGTCGTGACCGTGTCCATGGCCGTGTTTCTTGCCGTGCTCATGACCTTCGTCATCTCGCTTGTCGTCACGTCGTGGCTGGTGGCGTGGTGCGTACTCGCGCGTGTACCAGTCGTCCCGCACGAAATAGACCGGTCGGCCACAAGCGTTGTATTGCGCACAGTGCTTGGCCCAGTGTTTCTCATGGCCTGGAGGCACGTGCAGGTAGATCGGCTCGACCGCGTACGTGGCGTCACGTTGGATGATGAGGGGCTGTGTATATATCAGCTGCGGCGGTTGCGGCACATCACCAATGTTGATCTGGCCGTAAAACCCGGGCTGGTTAATGCTGATGGCCACGCCGACATCTCCAGCCATGGCCGGGGCGGCGACTGCGACCAAGGCAGCGACTAGGATCAGTGTTTTCATTTTGGTACCGATTGAATGAGTGAATTTTATTCCGGCGAATCGCTTTGAGCGAATAAGGATAATAAAGATCAGGGGCCAGCCGCAATGGATTAGTTGTCTGGCATTGGAGACAAACGTCAGTCGAAGCCGTATTGAATTAGCAAAAACTGTAGCACCTCCAAGTCTCGCGTTCAGTAACGTAGTTCCGCCGCGAACTGCGTTGGGGGCGTGGGATGAGATTGCTCGATCAGATTGCACAATGCCAGGAACCATTCCTGGTTAGGAGCGACATCACCGGTGAGGTCACCCGATTATCGGGCGCGGGCGACTGCGCACCGCTGCTGCGCCGTTGCCCAACGCGCTATGTGCTGAGTGATGATCTCACGAGACTGTGCACGGAACTGGCCTACTCTAAAGGCACTCAGGTCTTGGACTGCATCGATCTGATTCATACTCCCGCGGAACTTCTGTGGATCGAGTGGTGCGATGCGCCGTGGCGTGAAACGCTTCGCGAGCACGGCTTTGATCACCCGGGAGATGACGAGCGCGACGGCGGACGACGGGGCGTGCTGGTACGTTCAACGCCGGCCGGACAGCGAGGCTCGATACGCGCCTTTTGGAACACCGGAGATACCGACCAGGATATTTTCGCCAGCGCCATGGAGGCGCACTTTTACCTGGATGATCCAACGGTTCCGGATGGGGCGGCGGCACCCGATCCCACGACTCTGCGAGTCTTCGCCAAAGATATTGACCGTCATTCGGTACTGACGCGCTGCTTCCATTATGAGTTCGAACAGTCCTGGGCCAACTACTACCAGCGCGAGATTCACAGTCCAGAACACTACCGGGAGCTCCAGCGTCAAGCGGCGGGGACCATTGCCGTGGCGGTTCCCGTGCTGCTGGCATTCTTTCTGCTGCTGGGAACGCGCACCGGATTGCCGCGGCAGGCCGCAGACCTTTCCCGCCTGAATCGCGCCCGTGTGAAGGCTGGCCGCATCCCTCTGCTGGATCACATTGAGATGCGCGCCCCAGTACTGCCCGACTATCAGCAAGCAGCGTCCACTAACGATAGACCCGGCGTACGCCGTGGACCCCGGTTGCATCATGTGCGAGGACATCTGGTACGCCGCGGCTCCACACTCTACTGGCGGGTTCCGCATGTGCGCGGCAAGTCACGAAGGGGATCAGTGCAGACGCGGACCGTCATTTGGACTTTCGATCGCACGCGGACCGTGTCGGCACCCGCGTGCTGGGCCATGGCTTGAGATGGGGTTTGACTATGGCCCTGAGTAGGGTCGAGGAGAATCGGCGAGGCTGCGTCTGAGTTCGCGCGGCGACATGCCAAAGGCCGATGAGATCTGCCGGAACAGACTTGTGCGGCTGCCGAGTCCAACATGGGCGGCAACCTTCGACATCGACCAGTCCGAGTGCTCAAGCAGCCGTTTGGCCGCCGTGGCCCTTTTGTGGGCAAGAAGCTGCATCGGAGTAGTGCGGAAGACGGTCTTGAATGTTCGCAGGAAATGGAATGGTGACATGTGGGCCGCGGCGGCGATGTCACCGAGCTGTATCGGGTCACGGTAGCGTGCATGGATGAAGTCGACGCCATACTCGACCCGCTTCAGCAGTTCGCGGCGCGTGGACGGTTTGGTGCTCGGCAGCGTTCTCTCGAGGTTCAGGCGGTCGTGGCGCACGCGGAGCATGCGTTCGAGCAGAAACAGCAACTGTTCATCCAACCAGCCGGCGTCGTCCATTCCCGCATCCACGACTTTCCGAATGTATCGCAACACCGGGCTGACCTGCCGGTCATGAGCATAAAGTTTTTCAGGAAACTCCGTCGTCCAAGCGCGTTTATCCGTGCTCTCATCCAGCGCCCATTCCGGCCCGTGCACGAGCAGCCGATTGACATGCGTGACAAGGTGCGTGTCGAAGAAAATGGAGAATGAATGCACAGGCGTCAGACTCTCGATGACACTGCCGTACGTGCGATCGTGATTCAGGATGGCGAATGTATCGTCGTCTACACTAAGCCGGCGGCCGTCGATGAAATATTCCTCGGAACCGCCAAAGGCCGCCTTGATTGAGAGTAGCTGACGGTACTCGGGATATTCCGCGCGATGCGCGCGCGCAGAGATGACGGCGGACTCACGGCCCCAACGCTGATAGAACCAGGCCCTGAAGACTGGATCCCGAGTTGCAGGCATCTTCCTGTAAACCGTCACGTCGATCATCTCCAGTGCGTCAATGCGGACGCTAGTCAGTACTGTACACCGGTCGTTCGGACTGCATGGTTCACGGATTGCTAATTCTGACTCTAGTCGCCCGCAGCACGCCAGGCATTTGCAGTGAGCGAGCCTTTAATAGCTTGTGTCTCATGTAAACAACATAAAAAAGGCAACCCCTGTGGCAGTTGTCACGGTGCGATTTCCTAAACTGGATCGTATCGGGGAGAGGCGCTTTGCCTAACTCAACATAATCGCTTTTTAGGGAGGTAACGTCCGATGAGGTCTAAACGCTATTTGAGCGCTGTGATGAACGCACTGATGCTTCTAATCGGTGGCGTCGCAGCATCTGCGGCGCAGGCTCAGTCCGCGACCACAGCCTCCGACAATGAAAAGCTCCAGGAGGTCGTGGTCACAGGTTCGCGCATTTCGACACCGAACGCTACGAGCACAAGCGCGATCCAGGTTGTTACGGCCAAGGAAATTCAGCAGGGCGGCAAGACTGACATAATCGACCTGCTCAATCAGCTACCTCAAAACTTTCAGAACTCATCGGCAGATTTTAGCAATACGGGGACCGGTTTGTCGAATCCCGGCGGCATAACGACGGCCGACTTGCGCGGTCTCGGCCCGCAGCGGACTTTAGTCTTAGTCAATGGTCGCCGCCTTGGCACCGGCGACCCCAACACGGCTAACCCCAATTCCGCACCAGACCTGGATCAGATTCCGGTTGGACTTATCGAACGTATTGACGTTGTGACGGGCGGAGCCTCGGCGGCATACGGTTCCGACGCGCTCGGGGGCGTCGTGAATTTTGTCATGAAGAAAAACTTCGAGGGCGTCCAAGTAGACGGACAGTTCAACGAATTCTGGCACGACAACAACATCGGATGGACGCACGACCTCGCAAGCAGCAAAGGCTATGACGTCGTATCGGGCACAACACGCGATGGGAAAGGCCGCAATTTTAATCTATTGATGGGTACCAATATTGCGGATGGCAAGGGTAACGTCACGGCCTACGCAACGTATCTCAAGGCCGAACCGGTCACCAGCGGTGACCGCGACTTTGGCGCCTGCCAGCTCAATCTCGTAAACGAAACGGCCGTCCGTTGCGGTGGCTCAACGAGCTCCAACTTATTCTCGCTCGCGAACAATTCGGCATACTCGGTCGTCGGCTCGCAGTTTCTCCCGTGGCCACAGTCGGGTTCCAGTCCTCCGGCGGAGTTCAACTCGCAGAGGTACATTTATGCTTCTCGTGGCGATGAACGGGTGAATGCCGGCTTCATCGCGCACCTCGACCTGAACGACCACGTACAGCCGTACGCCGAATTTGGATTCATGAATGACAAGACCAACATTTCCATCGCCCCATCTGGCCTATTTCAAGGCAACCCGACGACCGGCGATGGAAACTTCAATATCAATTGCAGCAATCCGCTCCTCAGTGCTCAGGAGGCCGCGATCATCTGCACGCCTGCGCAAATAGCCGCCGATCGCGCGGCGCCAGGCTCGGCAAGCGCGGACGTCAATATCGGCCGGCGAAACATCGAAGGCGGTGGGCGGCAGTCCTACTGGGAGCATAACAACTACCGAGTGGTGGTAGGCGCGAAAGGAGAGCTGTCGAGCGCTTGGAATTACGATGCCTACGGCTCCTATTACGATACGACATTGTTTAATTCGAATGATAAATACTTAAATTACCAGTCGGTGGACAATGCCTTTCAGGTCACGAGCGGTCCGAGCGGACCCGTGTGTATCAGTGGCCCTCCGTGCGTGCCGTGGAATATTTTTACAACGGGCGGGGTGACGCCCGCGCAGCTCAGTTATCTCTACACGACCGGCACATCGTATGGAACTTCGACTGAGAAGATAGCTCACGCCGACGTTACCGGCGATCTGGGAAAATATGGGCTGCAGTCTCCCTGGGCGGCGGAGGGGCTGGAATTGAACCTTGGCTTCGAGCATCGGAATGATCATCTGACTTTCACCCCAGACTCGGCTGAGCTCGGCGGTCTCCTGTCCGGATTCGGCGGCGCGTCAGTGGCGATCGACAATGGCATTTCGGTGAACGACGGGTTCGCCGAAGCGCGAATGCCGATTGCCCAAAACAGAACCGGCATCAAGGAGTTAGTTGCAGATGCCGGCTTTCGTCATTCCAACTACGATCTCTCGGGCAGCGTAAACACGTACAAACTGGAAGTTCAATATGCACCGAGTGACGAAGTGCGCTTTCGCGGAGGCTATCAGCGTGCGATTCGTGCGCCCAATATCATTGAGCTGTTTACACCCCAAGCCTTTACGTTAATCGGCGCACCGAGTGTCGACCCATGCGCACCAATCATAAATCCAAATACCGGCGTTGTTACGCCCGCCACGGCTTCGCTCTCGGACTGCATGCACACGGGAGTGACGGCCGCGGAGTACGGGAATGGAGGCACAACCAACACGATCAAGCAATGTGTTGCACTGCAGTGCGGTGGCCTGGCGGGCGGCAATGCGAAACTGAAACCCGAGAGGGGTGACTCGATCAGTCTCGGTGTCAACCTTGCGCCCGACTTTCTTCCGAACTTTACAGCGAGCATTGACTATTGGCGGATAGCGCTCAAGGATACCGTGGGGATCATCGCCGCTCCGCTGATACTTCAGAACTGCCTTGCAACGGGCGATCCGACATACTGCAGCTTGGTGGTTCGCACGACGAGTGGTTCGATCAACGGATCGAACGTGGCTGGAGGTGGCTACATTGTAGGTAGCAACGTAAACACAGGTTCTGGCGTTGTCGACGGAATCGACGTGCAGGCCAACTACAAGCTGTCATTGCCACACAACTTGGGCTCGTTGGGCTTTGCGCTGGCCGGCTCGGCGCTGCTGAAGAGCGCGACCACGCCGGCACCGGGTGCGCCGAGCTATAACTGCGCCGGTCTGTACGGTCCCACCTGCCAGACCGTCAATCCCAAGTGGCGGCACAATCTCCGAGCGTTGTGGGCCACTCCATGGAACATCGAGTTGGCAGCTCTCTGGCGGTACATCGGCAGCGTCAAGCTCGACTCGAATTCGTCCGATCCCTCGCTCAGTAATGGACTGTACGACGCGTTCGACGCTCGTTTGCCGGGAATAAGCTACCTGGATCTTTCGATGAGCTGGAAGGTCATCCCCAATCTAGAAATCCGAGCGGGACTGAACAATGCCCTCGACAAGAATCCTCCGATCGTCTCTGCGAATGTCGTCGTATCGGGTGCGGCGAACTCGCTGCCCACATACGATCAACTTGGCAGAGAGCTGTTCGTTGCATTCACCGCGAAGTTTTGAAGGTGAAGCAGGGACATGCCGAGCAGCATCCCCACGGAATCGACTGCCGTCGCCGCCAGGGACCGTGTGCCCGCTGACAGACCCGATCAGGTAAATTCTACCCATGCGCCCACCCCTGCAATGTCTAGGCTTTAGAGCGATGTTCCTGATTGTCGCGCTACAGGGGGCGCCCGCCTGGACAGCAGACACCGTGTCGTTGAGTGCTGCGCTAAGGCAGCTGCGTAACGGTGATGCGGTGGGCGCGGAACGGGCGCTGCGCCGGATCACCGCAGTGGAGCCTGGCAATGCGCCCGCCTGGCGCGCCCTTGGCACGGCGGATCTACAGCTCAAGCGATTTGATTCGGCGATTGCGGCATTGCAGCGCTCACTCAAGATTGAGCCGGACTCACCGCGAGTTCTTTTCACTATAGGATCGGCGTTTGCCGGGAAGCATGATTCCGATCGAGCGCTGCGCTGGTTGCAACGCGCCCAAGCCACGCACCGATACGATATGACCGAGATGATGGAGGACGCACGCCTGAAGGGACTTCGAGATGACCCGCGATTTGTCAAACTACTGCCTCATGCCGAGGACTTCCAGCAGCCCTTCGTGGAACCCGTTCGAATCATCCGCGAATGGCACGGCGAGGCTGAGGGCGATCAGTTTGGCTGGATCGCCCGCAACCTGGGTGATGTAGATGGCGATGGAATCGCCGACTTTGTAACTTCGGCGCCAACGCACGGTGCTCGCGAGTCCAATGCCGGACGCATATACGTTTACTCGGCCGGCACGGGAAAGCTGTTGTGGTCCGCTGATGGTGACGCAGGTGACCAGTTGGGCAGCGGGCTCGAGGCTGCCGGCGACACCAACGGAGACGGAATTCCAGATGTAATTGCCAGCGGGCCGGCTGGATCCGGAGTGGCGCACCTTTATTCGGGTCGCGATGGTCGGGTGCTGATGAACTTCAAAGCGCAGCGCTCGGATGAAGTATTCGGCAACCATGTGTCTGGCGTCGGTGACATCAATGGAGATGGGTACGCTGATGTGATCATCGGCGCACCGGGCAAAGAAGGGGAGGCCACGAATGCTGGACATGCCTACGTCTATTCCGGCAAGGACGGTACCCTTCTGATGACGCTCACGGGAGAGCGATTGGGCGACGGCTTTGGCAGCGCGGTCACCGGCTATACATCCTCGAACCAGCGCCTACTCGTAGTCGGCGCGCCGGCCGCCGGGCCCACGCACCACGGGCGAGTCTACGTCTATGACGGTTTGACGACGACCCCGCAGTTTAAGATAGAGGCCGATGCGACGGGCAGCATGCTGGGATACATGTTTGTCTCAGTGCCCGGTGATCTGGACGGGGATGGCGTCAATGACATCTACGCCTCGGACTGGACCAATGACGCGCTCGGTCCCTCGACCGGCCGGATCTACATCCATTCGGGATCCACCGGCATGCCGCTTCGGGTACTAACCGGAAAGACGGCGGGCGAGGGATTCGGCACCAGCTCTTCGGTCGCCGGCGATGTTGATGGTGACGGATACCCCGATCTCATTGTTGGCGCCTGGCAATACGGAAAGGCCGCCGTGTCGGGCGGACGTGCCTACCTGTACTCAGGAAAGGATGGTCACCTGATAAAAACGTACACCTGTCGTACGCCGGGTGACACTTTTGGTTTTGACGCCGTTGGGATCGGCGACGTCGAGGGCCTCGGGATGGTGGATCTATTGATCACTTCTGGGTGGAGCGCTGTCTCAGGCCATCACTCGGGCCGCGTATTTATTATCTCAAGCGGTGTGCCACCGTTGGCCGAGTAGCGCAGGGGAGATTCACCCCTACTAGTGGCGGCCTTGAATATTGCAGCGCAGCGCAGAAGATGGGACTTTTAACATCAAACGCAAGAAGGAGCCAGGCAAAGGATGATTGAGGATTCGCAAGCCCGGTGCCCAGCACGCACCGAATAGATGTTTCTACAGACGGGGCCTCACAAACATCGCTACGTTACGCGAGCCCGTCACCCTTTGCTGCTGTTTAAGAGCGCAACCTGCACGCCATCTCAATGACGAGAGCAGCTCGCCAACATGGTCAGAATCGATCTCCTCGCGAACAATCGCGCTCCGGTCAATATAGTCTCCGCGTTCGAAGCGACCCCATCCTGGAGCAAGCACTCGGGCGGCCGTTTGCGTCGAACTGTCCTTGGCGTACATCGCAACTTCGGATTGTTGGCGGCGACAGCTCTGCCGATGGCGTTGCTCTCGCTGGCGCATGGGCAGACTACGTTTGTCGATCTATCGGGCGGTCTAACCGGCTGGACGACTCTGGGGACGGTGATCGTGGAGAACACCACCGATGCTTTCGACATCAATGGCACACCCTACTCGCTGACGCCATCCTCTGGCCAGAGCATGGCCAAAATCGACCCGGCTGGGGCGGCCGCCGGCTCGGTGAACGCACTGCTGGGCTTGAGCAGTAATTCGATCGAAAGCCTTCTCAATAACTCAAACGGCAGCGCGACGAACTTCGGCGTATTAACCAAGTCGTTTACGTTTGCCGCTGGAACTTATGAGTTTGCGTGGGCGTACGCAGCCCAAGACTATGTTCCCTACAACGACGGGGTGTTCTTCTCGGTCGTTGGAGCGGGGGACCAGACACTGGTGAGCCTGGCACGCAACGGCAGCAGTTCGTCTGATACTTCCGGACCGTCGCCCGGCACGCTCGTGCTCGGAAGCTACGGCACGCTGCCTTGGCAAACAACCACTTTCACCGTCGCAACGGCCGGTACTTACCAGGTTAGCTTCGCGGATTACAACTGGAACGATGAGTCGCTTGACCCGATTCTCTATGTGAGCGGCTCGGTGGGCACCTATAGCGGCATACCGCCGGTCATCACGGGCACAACCATTATTGGTACGACGGGCGGCGACGTATCAGCCTCGGTTTTCGATACGTCAAGCACGGCCTACGGACAGGCTGTGCTCACCTTCGATGGCGGCACTCTGCAGTACGGCGCCGATACCACGACAAGCGCCAACGCCACGTTCACGAGCAACGGCGGAACGATTGAAACGCAAACGTATCAGGTGAGCTACACAGGGTCGCTCTCCGGTGTTGGCGGACTCACGGATGCCGGCACCGGTACTCTCTCCTTGTCCGCCGTTAACACTTACACGGGCGCAACTTCGATCAATTCGGGCGCAACGCTGGCCTTGATCGGATCGGGCAGCATTGCTGCGTCGAGTGGCATCTCCGATGACGGTACTTTCGATATTTCGGGCACGACGGCGGGCGCTTCCGTGCAATCGTTGTCGGGCGCCGCCGGCGGAACGGTGATTTTGGGCGGTCAGACGCTTACTCTGACCAATGCAGCCGGTCTTTTCTCCGGCAGTGTCAATGGCACCGGCGGCGTGACGGTGAACGGCGGCAGCGAGACATTGAGCGGCACGAACGGCTATACCGGCGCCACTGCGATTGGTGGCGGCGCGACTCTGACACTGAACGGCCTGGGCAGCATTGCCGCATCGACGGGTATCGTCGATAACGGCGTTCTTGATATCGCGGGCGCGCATGCAGGCGCTTCCGTGCGGAGTCTGACAGGCGGTGGCGCGGTGGCCTTGGGGAACCAGACGCTTACCCTCACCAACGCGCTCGGCGCCTTTACAGGATCGATCAGCGGTAGCGGCGGCGTGAGTGTCAGCGGAGGTACCCAAATACTCAGCGGCCTGTTGGGCTACAAGGGCGCCACGTCTATCGGCGCGGGCGGCACGTTGGCATTACGCGGCGCATCCGATATGTCGACTTCGAGCGGCGTGACTGACAACGGTAGCTTCGATATATCCGGCACCACAGCGGGAGCGCTCGTGCATACGCTGCGAGGCGCCGGCACGGTGCTCTTGGGAAATCAGACGCTCGTGCTCACGAACGCAAACGATACCTTCGCGGGCGCCATCCGCGGCAGCGGCAGCGTCGACTTGACGGGCGGCACCGAAGCGCTGACGGGCGCAAGCACGTACACGGGTGGTACTACGGTATCCGGCGGCAGCAAGCTTCTCATCGCGAGCGGGGCCGCACTCGGCGCGTCTTCCGGGACTCTGACCTTGGACAACAGCACTCTCGAGAACACGGCGTCCATCACCTTAGCTCACAACTTGAACGTGACGGGCGCGGCGACGCTCGTCAATGATCCGGGTAAGTCCTTGCAGCTGAACGGATCGATATCCGGCACGGCCGCCATCACGAAAACCGGTGACGGAATTTTAGTGCTTGCCGGCGATGATCGCACCTGGGGATTCCCTGGAAACAACACCGATGGCGGACTCACGATTGACGGCGGTCTCGTTAAAGTTACGAATGCCCACGGTTTGGGGTATGGTCCGATTGTCGTGAACAGCGGCGCAATCGCGACGACGGTGAATATTGAGACCGGTCAGAGCATCCACATTAACGGCGACACGGTCTTCAATACCGGTCTCGATACCACCACCACTCTTTCGGGCACGGTAGTAACAGGCGGCACCGGATCTTGTTTCGAGAAGACCGGTGCTGGAGCTCTCGTGATGAGCGGCACGGCCCAGTTGAGCAATGGCATGTGTGTGGAGGAGGGGCAGCTCAAAGCCGAAGGCGTTCTGACCAGCTCAGTGATCGTGGAACAGGCCGGCAACTTGCGCGGGACGGGAACAATATTCGGGCCCGTCCTTGTGCACGGCGTCCTGGCTCCCGGGAATTCTCCTGGCACACTGACCGTCGCCGGCACGGTGGCAATGACGCCCGGCAGTACTTACCAAGTAGACATCAACGGCACCGGCAGCGGTACGGGCCAGGGCAATTACTCGCGACTTCTGGTCACCGGGCCGGCGAATAAATTCATTGCGAGCGGTACCTTGAACGCCAATTTGCTCAATATCACAGGAGCTGCCGCATATACGCCGTATGTGCCAAAGCTCGGCGACACGTTCAGAATCGTCACGGCGGACGACGGCATCGTGGGCGCCTTTTCGACCTTCGATCAGCCCGCCGGATTAGCGCCCGGCACGCGTTTGGCCATTTTCTACGACCCCCACGGCAACAACAGTATCGATCTGCGTACGTTGCCAGTTTCCTACGCAACCCTGGCGAGCACCGGCATCAACGGCAATGCTCGAGCGGTCGGCGGCGCGTTGGATGGCGTGTTGGCCGCCGAGCAATCCGGCGACGGCACTGTGGTGCAGAAAGATCTCGCCTATGAAGTGAGTGGTTTGACCATCAAGGAGTTGCCGCAGGCCATGACTGCACTCGCCGGCGAAGTACATGCGGATTTGGCGGCAATCGCGCCTCAGGCCAATGAATGGTTGCAATCGTCGGTAGAGCGACAACTCGAATCCGGCGGTAACACGGATGACATGGGCGCGCTGGAGCCGGGACACTCGCTGTGGTTCGACAGTTCAGCCAGCTACGGTAAGTGGAGCAGCGACGCTCAAGCTTCCGGATTCTCGGCCGATCGGTCGCAGGTTGCGCTCGGCATCGAACTGCTCGCCGGTCACCACAATCGCGTAGGCGTCGGCTTCTCACACTCCCTTGCCGACGTATCGACCCCAATCGCAAGCGGCTCCGTGGAAGCGGACTCTGGATTCGTCTATGGTCAATACGCGCTTGGGGCCTCCATACTCGACGGCATGCTGACGGCCGGCGGAACCCGATGGCAAACGACGCGTGCCGATCCGCTCGAGATGGTTCGGCAGGATCTGCAGACGAGCGAGGACGGCACCAGTTCGCTCGTGAGTGCAGGTGTACGGTGGCCAATGCAATTCGGAGGCATGATGGTGCAACCTTACTCACGCGCCTTGTGGCAGAGATCCTCACGCAGTAGTTTCGATGAAGGCACTGCCCAGGACGCGTTGTCCGGACCGAGCTACGCAGCCACCGGCGTGCGGACTTTGGCGGGGCTGACCGCCGGTTCGGCCAACGGATCACCGCTGTCGGCTGCCTACACGTTTCGCGCAGATTTGCGTCTCGGGCGAGACAATGGGGGCCTCGTGCATCCGAGCGTTGCCGCAGCGCTTGCAATGGACAATTTTTCAATCAATGCCCCGCATGTCGGTCGCATGTTTACGCAGCTGAATCTGACCGGAACGGCTCGTCTCGGAAACCACGCCTATGCCTTCTTAGGTGCGTCCGATGAAGCGCGCAGTGGTACGTCGCGGCAGGAAAGTGTCAACTTGGGCGCCCGTGCGAATTTTTGACGGTCAGAAATTGCGAGGACAGGGTGACCTATGTTCCCTCTCGGCGAAACAATCGACGTCCTTCCACCAACTGCCAAACCAGCATGATCGGTACTCCCACTGCGATATCGCGCGCTCTCTTCAGCAAGGATACGCCGAGCCCCACTTCAGCGCTTAGGCCGAAATAAGGACACAGCACCGCGTAGGCGGCCTCTTGCACGCCTAGCGCATTGGGCACGAGCGCGGCTGCGCTTCGCGCCGCGTACACCAGACTCTCGATGGCCAGCACCGCAATCAGTTCGATGCGAACGCTCATCAGACGGAAGGCAATCCACACCCCCACCGCACTAGCGATCCAGCCCGCGAAATGCAGGCTCACCCCCAGAACAAGCCGCGCATGGCCACGGTAGATTCTCTCCAACGTGTCGGCGACGCTCGCTGTCGCAGCGAGCGCATCCGGAAAAAATCGTGCCGCCAGCTTGTTGACCATTTGCCGCCCGTACCGCCTCAATGCGAGGAGCAACACACCGGCTGCTGCCGTCAGTCCAACGCAAACTGCCAGGAGTAGGGTGGTTGAAGCGGGCATTGCGCCGCTGGGCGTGTATCCGCTGAAAATTGCGACACCCGCGGCGGCATAGATGACCTGCGCCAGTGTTTCCGTGGTCACGTCGACGATCATCGATGCAATGACGAGAGGCTTCGATACACCGTTCGACGTCGCTGCTCTGGCACCGAGGACGAGTCCACCGACATGGGAAAATGGCAGCACTTCGGATGCCGCATCTCTAACCATTCGCGCCCAGATCAAAACTCGCAACGGCGCGTGGGCGGCCGCCGGAACGATGACATACCACGCAGTGCCCAGAAGAATAAACAAGCCCCCGGCATACAGGCAGACGATCGCAAAGCCCTGCCAACCCACCGCCGCAGCCGCCGCTACGACCGATCCTGCGCCGGCCGCGAACACCAGATACACAGCAAGAGCGAGGCCCAGCGCGGCGATCGCCGCCATGCGCGGCTTCACGCGACCGAATCCATGCGTGCCGGCGGCGCTGCCGCAGGTGTCCGGAAATCGCCGAAGCCACCCAGTCGGATCTGCGAATCGCGGCATAAGGCCGCCACCTCCGGGTCGATCAGCGCCGCGAATTCGTCCTGATAGCGGTAACCCGGCGCACTCCCGGCGTATGGACCGGTGGCGGGGTGCAGATAGATCTCGCTCAGCCCCTCCGGCAGGTGGCGGATCAAACCGCCGATTCTTTCCTTCGTCATCTGACCTGACCACCGCAGGCCGAAGACCGCATCGGGAGACGTCAAGCCGAGTCCGCGAGCACGGCCTCGCAGAATGCGGGCGAAGGGATTGGTGATGAGCGCCTGGCTCCTGGAGGTGCAAGTCTCAACCTTGCGCAGGACGCCGATAGGCTCGAGCGGAATTCGCACGCCCTGCAGGCCGAAGCGAAGTCCAATAGACACTATTAGGCGCCCGATGATCGGATGCAGATGAAAGTGCTTGTGTGCATTGCAATGGTCGAGCTTCAATCCGGTCGCCTGGAATGCTGCGAATTGCGCCGTGATTTCAGAAGCCAACTCGAGCCTTGCACGCCGGCTGGCGCACAGAAGCATGCCCAGCCGCCCCATGTCGCTGCGAAAAGCGCCGCTACGGTCAACGAGGTGGGGAATTGCATAGGCTGGAAGCTGGGGCCGTCCTTCAACCAGCACCACATGCAGACCGATGCGCAACGACGGAACGAGTTTCGCACGAGCCACAGCGTCCCCGGCCGCAGGCGCCGACACCATCAAGCTCGCAGCGGTGAGGATGCCACCTCGATGCGCCGCTTCCACAGCACGATTGACCTCGACCGCAGCGCCGAAGTCATCCGCTGTAACTATCAATCCCTTCACACACTGTCCCGGCGGGTCCTCAAGAAGTGGAAGAACTCAAGCCCTTCACGCAGGCGACGTCTCATCATTTCCGGGCTTGCGATCATCTCCGCTACGATGGAGGCGATTTTCGAAGGACGAAAATAGAATTTTTTGTAAAAATCTTCGACTGATTTGAAAATCTCGCCGTGCGGCAAGTGGGGATAATTAAGCGGGGCGATTTGTGTACCTTCCTGCGTCAACAGATCGATCTCTTCGTT